>CAMKAU010000011.1 GCA_946410595.1 uncultured Clostridia bacterium | reverse complement strand
GTCCGGGTCGTCCGGGAAGATCTCCGGCGTTTCGGGGGAGGTGATCGGCGGGACCTCGGTCACGCGTTCCTCGCCCGGCTCGGGGGTCGGTTCCGGCAGCTCGGACGGACGCTTTATCGACGGATCGGTTTTTTTCTCCGGGTCGAGCGGGTCGATCGTCCCCGGAAAGTCCGGCTTTTTTCCGGGTTCGGCGGACTCGTCGGCTTCCTTTTGGGCGGGTTCCGGCTCGCTCAGCCCGAGGATCTCGTCAACCGACACGCCGTAAAGTTTGGCCAGGGCGATCAGATTGTCGATATCGGGCGAGGCCTCCGCGCGTTCCCATTTGCTGACCGACTGGCGGCTCAGTCCGAGCTGTCCCGCCAGCGTCTCCTGCGTATATCCGCGTGAGGAGCGCAGCGCCGCAAGGCGACGCGCTGTTTCTTTTGTCATGATCGTTCTCCTTTTTTCGTCTTTTCTCCAGTATGGCCGGCATCCGCGTTTTTATACGGGAAAAGAAAAGCGGTACGGTTTGTGCCGTACCGCTTGTCGGGAACGCTTAGTAATTCTCGGGACGGACCATGAAGAAGGCCTTGGGATGGGCGCAGACGGGGCAGATTTCCGGCGCCTTCGGCCCGATATGGATATGACCGCAGTTGCGGCATTCCCAGATCGTGTCGCCGTCGCGGGAGAAGACGACCTCGCCCTCGACCTTGCGCAGCAGTTCGCGATACCGCTCCTCGTGCGCCTTTTCGATCCTGGCGACAGCTTCAAAGAGATAAGCGATGCGGGTAAAGCCCTCTTCTTTGGCGACCTTGGCAAACTCGGGATACATTTCGGTCCACTCAAAGTTTTCGCCGCCCGCGGCGTCCTTCAGGTTTTCGGAGGTAGCGGGAACCGCGTCGCCGTGGAGGATCTTGAACCAGAGCTTCGCGTGCTCTTTTTCGTTGTTCGCGGTCTCCTCAAAGATCGCCGCGATCTGCTCGTAGCCGTCCTTGCGCGCTTTGGACGCGTAATAGGTGTATTTGTTTCTCGCCTGGGATTCGCCGGCAAACGCCGCCATCAGATTTGCTTCGGTTTTAGAGCCCTTGAGTTCCATGTTTTATCTCCTTTTTCAGTTTTCATTATTTTTATTATACCGTTTCCCGCCCTTTTTGTCAACGCGAAAACACAAAAAAACTTTGATTTATTTTCGGCGAAAACCTTGACAAGCAAAAGGGGTTGTGTTAATATATAAAGGTCTTCCAGCGCCCTTAGCTCAGCGGATAGAGTGCCCGGCTACGAACCGGTAGGTCGAAGGTTCGAATCCTTTAGGGCGCGCCAGAAAAAACCTCGCGGAAGCGAGGTTTTTTCAATGATGTTTGCCCTGTCGGGCAAATGATGCGTGCTTCGCACATGATGCTGCCTGCGGCAATGATGTGTGCCTGCGGGCACATAAGGGCAAACATCGCATCATTGTGAGCGATAGCGAACAACATCATTTCTGCGTCAGCAGATACATCATCAGCCGCCATAGGCAGCGACATCATTTTTGGCTATTTCGTTGGTCTACAAAGCATATTCCTTGTTTTGTTGGAAGTGTCCCTGAAATCCTGAAATTACTCCATTTTCACTCTTGGGCTATTTTGTCTGTTAATCCCAGAAAAAAGCACTTGCTTTGCAAGTGCTTTTTTCACTCTGCCGTTAGGCATAACTTCACTTTCCCGCAAGGGCAAACTTTACTTTTGAAAAACCCACACGTTTCAAAAAGAGACAAATAAGAAAAAAGGACAGACCCCCCCGTCTGTCCTTTTTTGCCGCTTTTTTGCGGCGTATTTACACGTTGAAGCGGAAGACGACGATATCGCCGTCACGCATGACGTACTCCTTGCCTTCGCTGCGGATCAGGCCTTTTTCTTTCGCCGCCGCCATGCTGCCTTCCCGGCGGAGATCGTCGTAGGCGATCGTCTCCGCGCGGATGAAGCCGCGCTCGAAGTCGGAATGGATCTTTCCGGCGGCCTGCGGCGCTTTGGTGCCGTCCTTTATCGTCCAGGCGCGGACCTCCTTCGGGCCGGCGGTAAGGAAGCTGATCAGCCCGAGCAGACGGTAGCTTGCCACGATCAGACGGTCAAGTCCGCTCTGCTTGATCCCAAGCTCCTCAAGAAACTCTTGCTTTTCTTCCGGCGAAAGCTCGGAGAGCTCCGCTTCGGTCTGGGCGCAGATATCGAAGATCGCGGCGTTTTCCTTTTCGGCAAGCGCGGCGAGCGCGTTGTAATGCGGTCCCTTGTCCGCGGCCTCCCGCTGTTCCTCGCTGATATTGGCGACGTAGATCGTCGGTTTGAGGGTGAGCAGCTGAATATCGGAAAAGAAGGCGGCTTCTTCCTCGGAGAGCCCGGCGCAGCGGGCGGTCATGCCTCCGTCGAGGGTTTTGACGAGCCGTTCGGTAACCTCCAGTTCCTTTGTCAGCGTTTTATCGGTACGGACCGCTTTGCGCAGGCGGTCCGCCTTGCGGGTGAGTACGTCGAGATCGGCGTAGATCAGCTCCATATTGATCGTTTCCGCGTCGCGCACGGGATCGACGGAGCCGTCCACGTGGATCACGTCGCCGTCGTCAAAGCAGCGCACGACGTGGAGTACGGCGTCCACCTCGCGGATATGGGAAAGGAACTTGTTGCCGAGGCCTTCGCCCTCGTGGGCGCCGCGCACCAGACCGGCGATATCGACAAACTCGATCGTCGCGGGCGTGAATTTTTCCGGATGATACATTTCCGCCAGATAGTCGAGCCGCTCGTCCGGGACGGAAACGACGCCTACGTTCGGCTCAATCGTGCAGAACGGATAGTTGGCGGACTGCGCGCCCGCGTTGGTCAGGGCGTTGAACAAGGTGCTTTTTCCCACGTTGGGGAGACCGACGATACCTAATTTCATAGAGGGCCTTCTTTCTTATCGGTACGGGGAGAATGTCCGGATCCGGCGGCAGACCGCCGGATCTACCCGGATATTGTATCATTCTTTCTCCCGTTTTTCAATCTTTTTCGGAAAAAACCTTGCCCGTTCTTTTGTACTTTTTGGGGTTTTGGCTTGCAAAGAAAGAAAAAAAGTTGTATAATCATAGCAACAATAGATTACAATCTGATTTTTAACTTTTTTATTTCATCTTAAAAAGAGTTTTGTATGAACGTAACGATCGAAAGGAACACAAAGATGGGTGCTAAGATCCTTGTAGTAGACGACGACGTCAATATCTGCGATATTCTCCGCATGTATCTGGAGCGTGAAGGATATGAAGTCAAGACGGTCAACGACGGGGCGGAAGGGATCGCCACGTTCAAACTTTACGATCCCGACCTCGTTCTCCTTGATATCATGCTGCCGAAAAAGGACGGCTGGCAGGTCTGCCGCGAGATCCGGGAAACGTCCACCAAACCGATCATTATGATCACGGCGAAGGGTGAGATCTTCGACAAGGTCCTCGGGCTGGAGCTCGGCGCGGACGATTTTATCGTCAAGCCGTTCGATACGAAGGAGGTCACCGCTCGTGTCAAGGCGGTCCTGCGCCGGTACAGTATGGCAAAGGACGCGATGGCGAAGGACGAAACGCTGAAGTTCGAACATATCGAGGTCAGTCTCCAGAAGTACGAGCTCAAAATCAAGGGCAAGAGCGTGGATATCCCGCCGAAGGAGCTGGAGCTGCTTTACTTTCTCGCCTCGAACTGCAACCACGTTTTCACGCGCGATCAGCTCCTCGACAAGGTATGGGGCTTTGACTATCTCGGCGACTCCCGCACGGTTGACGTCCATATCAAACGCCTGCGCGAAAAACTGGAGGGCGTGTCCGACAAATGGACGCTGAAGACGGTCTGGGGGGTCGGCTACAAGTTCGAAACCGCGCAATAACGGGGTTTTCTCTATGTTCCGATCGGTTTTTTCACGGTTGACGGCGGTCTTCGTCGTCATTCTGGTCGTTTGTTTTACCATTCTCGCCTTTCTCATCACCTCGATCGCCGGGAAGTATTCCTTCTCGGCAAAGGCAAAGACGGTCTCGGATATCGCCGAGTCGCTTTCCCGTTTTCTTGATGGGAACAGGAGCGAGATTGAAAACGTAGCGGGGCTCTCCGCCCTGCTTTCCGTTCCGATCCACGACGACGACGTCTTCGCCTTTCTGACCGCGCAAAACGGCGCGATCCTCTGCTGCGACAAATACTGTACGCTGGAGCTGACCGGTCGCTCTGTTCCGGAGGAGGTTCTCTCCCGCGTTCTCGACCGGGAAAAGTACGGGGAGGTTACCGACCTCGGCGGTCTCTTGCCGCAGGGGTCTTTTGTCGCGGCGCGCGGCATCTCCTACGGCACCGTTTTTGTCTGTTCGCTCGACTCGTCCGCTTCAGAGCTTATGATCTCTCTTGTCCGGACGATCGTCCTTTCCACCCTCTGGGTGCTGATCGCCTTTTTGATCGCGATCTTCTTTGTCAGCGAGCGTACCATCGGACCGATCCGAACGATCAGCCGCGCCGCCAAGCAGTTTGCGGCGGGGGATTGGGACGTGCGCGTGCCGGCCGGCGGCCGGGACGAGATCGGCGAGCTCGCCGCCGCCTTCAACAGTATGGCGGAGTCGCTCTCGGGTCTCGAAAAGATGCGCCGCACCTTCCTTGGCAACCTCTCGCACGATCTCCGCACGCCGATGACGACGATCAGCGGCTTTGTGGACGGGATCCTCGACGGAACGATCCCGAAGGAAAAGGAAGAACATTATCTCCAGATCGTCAGCTCGGAAACAAAGCGCCTTTCTCGCCTTGTCAGCGCGCTGCTCGACCTCTCCCGTCTGCAGGCGGGGGAACGGCAGTTCACCTTTACCGCTTTCGATATCTGCGAAATGGCGCGGGAGATCATTATCTCTTTTGAACAACCGATCGAGGCGAAACGCCTTGACGTGGAGTTCTTCTCCGACGAGAGCTCGATGAAAGCGTACGCGGACAAAGACGCGATCTATCAGGTCCTTTATAATATCTGCGACAACGCCGTCAAGTTTTCGGAGGAGGGCGGAAAGCTATGCGTGCGCGTCTTCTCCTCTGGCAAAAAGATCCACGTCAGCGTCTATAACGAAGGGATCGGGATCCCGGCGGAAGATCTGCCGTTTGTCTTTGACCGTTTCTATAAAAGCGATAAGAGTCGTTCGCTCGACAAAACCGGCGCGGGGCTCGGGATGTTCATCGCCCGCTCCGTGATGGAAGCGCACGGGGAAACGATCAGCGTTAAAAGCGAGTACGGGAAGTTCTGCGAGTTTGAGTTTACCGTCCAACCGGCGAAGGAAACGCGCAAAAAGTCTTCCTGATCTGAAAAAACCGCTCGTCCGCGATCCGCGGCGAGCGGTTTTTGTTATCCCTGTTTTTCCTGCTTTTTTCGCTTTTTCCCGGCTTCAAGCCGGTCGATAAGACGGACGGCGCCGACGGCGGCGAACGCGCAAGCGAGGATATAGTAAGGGAGAATATACTGCGATTTTCCCTCTCCGATCAGGTGATAGAGGAAGCCCCCGAGAACGACGAGGGGAAGGGAAAGAGAAAGCATACTTTTCTGTTTGAGCGAGAAAATACAGCCCGCGGCAAAGGCAAAAAAGGTAAACTGGACGGTAAGATCCATATACCGCGTGACCGCTTCTTTGCCTTCGCCGCAGACCCAGGCGGCCGGCTGGGTCTTGTCGGCGTACTGCCCGCGGACGATATTGTTCCAGATCGACTGGTAGGCGGGGTCGTTCCATTGGGAAACGGTCTTCTGATAAAAGAAGTTATTTGCGTAGCGCGGCGAGGCGAGGAAGGTTGAGAGACGTTCGCGGATCGTCTCGCGCGAGCGTTCGGCGGCGAGGACGGGATCCCGGCCGCTTCTCTCAAAGTTGCCGATGGTATAGGAGGGGGTGTACCAGCCGGGGGCGAGATTGGACTCGGAGAGTCCCATCGCAAACCAGCTGACGTAGGGGATCTGCTCGCCGAGGTCAACGCCGCTTCGCTTTTCGTACGCGGCTTTTACGGCCGGCTGTACGGAAAGGGAGAGAAGGAGCGCGAGAAAAACTACGCTGCCGTCGGCAAGGAAACGCCGCCGCTTGAAAAAGAGAAAGAGAAAAAGAAGGACGAGAGCGACGAGCCAGATGAGAAAGTTCGATTTGATCATTACGGCGAGCGCGATGAAAACGGCGGAGAGGATCCCGTACCGGAGCGGACCGCCCTTGAGATAGCGGAGCGCGAAATAAAGCGCCCCGGCGGCAAACGCCATGCCCGGCAGGATCCCGTACACAAAGGAGCAGGAGATAACGGGCGCGGCGCTGACGGCGAGGAGAAAAACGGTCAGGACTGTCACGCGCGGATCGTCAAAGAGAAGAGCGTTGATCCGTACGAGAAAGAGGTAGGTCAGCGCGAGGAAAAACGCGTTGAAGACCTGGAGATAGAGGAGATTTGCCTCCGGCGCAAAGAGCCGGACGAAGCGGATGATGATCTCGTTGAAGAAGACGTAACCGAGCTGGAAGGAGTAGTTCTGGAAATAGCGCTTCGTTTCAAAGGCGGAAAAATCGTTTTCCGCAAACTGCCGCGCCGCCGAGGTGACGGTATAGGAGTCCTCGGAGGGGGCGGTCTGCGAGGTAAGGACCCAGATAAGACCGGCAAGGAAGGTAAAGGCGAAAAGGATGAGGGACCAGACCCTCGGATCGGCGGAGCGGACGCGCCGGACGATCAGATAGCAGACAAAAAGGGAAAGCGCGAGAAAGAGGAGATTGAGGGGAAAGTTGTCATCGTGATAACTGACCGACTCGATATGCTCGCGGATCGTAACGACCCCGGCGGATCCCTCTCCGGTTTCCACGTCGTCGACAAGGGTGGTGTGGAGCAAACTGACAAGCGAGAGAAAAAGAGCGAGGATCGCGCAGAGAAAGGCGAGCGCGCGCGCTCCCGCCGTTTCGATCCTCTCGGGAACGTTTTTTCCTGTCCGTTTCACGGCGGCCTCCTCCCGTAAACTTCCTTTTCAGTATATCACCGCAAGGCGGGAAAATCAAGGAGAAACGCTTTGTCCGGAGCAAAAAAGATAAACCGGTCCGGCAAAAAGGGGATTGTCAAACCGAAGAAAAGACGGTATAATGAAACAAACAAGGAGGACAGAAGGATGAAAAAGAAACCGATTTTGCTCTTTCTGCCGCTCGTTTCGCTCTTTTTGACTGCGGCGCTGCTTGTTTCTTCCTGTACGCGCGCGCCGGAGCCCGCGGAAATTGCTGCGCCCCCCGCCGAAACGGAGCGGGAAACGGCGGCGCCCGAGATCCCCGAAGAGCCGGGCCCCGTTTTTTATTCCTATGCCGACATCGTGCGCCGCTTGACCGATCCGCGATTTCTCGCGGAAGGGTATACGGGCGAGCGGAGCGCGGAGTTTTCCTCCTACAGCCGGGATTCCGCCGTCAAAAACGGCGTTTATACCAAATGGGACGCAAACGGAGACGGCTCGCAGTATATCAAAAAGACCGCCGACGGCGGCTATTTGCTCGCCGAGATGGAGGGACCGGGATATATCAGCCGGATCTGGTCCGCCACGCCCGGAACGGGACGGGTAAAGATCTATCTTGACGGCGCGGAAACGCCGACCTTCGATCTTCCGTTCCAGTCGTATTTTTCCGGAAAGAAGGAGCCGTTCGTTTACCCCGAGCTGATCTATCAGGCGTCCGAGGGCAGCGACTGTTATCTGCCCATCACCTATAACGTTTCCTGCCGCGTCGTGGCGTACGGAGAGTGGGGAAAGTACTATCAGATCCATTATACGACCCTCAAGAAAGGCGACAGCGTGGAAAGCATGACGGCCGCTCTTTCCGAGGAGGGGAAGGCGGCGCTGCGCGAGGTATGCGGGCAGCTTGCCGCGTGCGGGAACGCCGGCGCGGCGGGCGCCGATGACGCGCCGTTTGAGAGTTTCACCGTAACGAAAAACGCTCCGGTACGGAAGACGCTGACCGGACGTGGTGCTGTCTCGGCGATCCTTGTCCGTCTGCCCGATACGGCGGTCGGCGCGCCGGAAACGGTCTGGGACGTGGTGGAAACGCTGAAGGCCCTCCGCCTCCGAATCCGTTGGGACGGGGAAGAAGAGCCGTCCGTCGACGCGCCGCTCGGCGACTTTTTCGGCTCCGGATACGGTTTTGACAAGGTGAGTACCTTATTTCTCGGCGTCCGGGAGGACAGGACGCTGTACTGTTATTACTATATGCCTTATCGCGCCGGAGCGGAGATCGAGATCTCCTCGTCTCTCGATCGCGCCGTCGCGCTCTCTCTCGCCGTTTCCGTTTCGGAGAACACCGTGCCGGGGGGAAGGGGACTCCGTTTTCACGCGCTGTATTCCGGCGGCGCGTATGTGGAGGACAGGAACCGCCGCCCCGATCACCGTTTTCTTCTTGTGAAGGGCGAGGGGCGCTTTGTCGGGCTTGCCCTTCACGTCTCACAGTTAAAGGACGGGACCGATCCCGCCGTCACGCACGTCTGGTGGGGCGAGGGAGACGAAAAGTTCTTTGTGGACGGGGAGGCGTTCCCCTCCTGGTTCGGGACGGGGACGGAGGACTTTTTCGGGTACGCGTGGTGCTCGCCGCTCCTCTTTACCCGACCGTATCACGCGCAGGGCTATTGCACCGGGCGCTCCAACTACGCCGGCAACCGCTCGCTTCTGCGCCTGCTCGTCACGGACAGCGTACCTTTCACCGAGAGCTTTGACGGGTGCCTTGAAAAGTATTATGGCGACGAATACGTCCGCTGCGGCTACACCTCCTACTTTTATCTATCGGGAGAAGGGGAGGTTGTAACGGAAGTCCTTTCCCCGGAGGAAACGCTCTCTCGCTTCCGGGTGGATCCCTCGGCGTACGCTTCCGCCTTCACGGAAGGTGAGTACCTGTATCCCGTTTCCGCCTCCGGCGCAGGCAGCGCCGCGGAGCAGCAGATGACCGGGTTCGGGATCTCGTGGAGCGGTTACGCCCAGCTCTTCGGCAAGGGAATCCGGGTCGGAGACCGCTTTGAGTGGATCCTGCCGACGGAGCGGGAGGGGCGCTTTGTTCTGCTCGCCTCCTTTACCTCGGCGCCGGATTACGGCAAGGTGCGCTGCGAGGTCAACGGGACCGCGCTCGGCGGCGAGCTTGATCTTTACGCTTCCTCCGTGTGCGCCGAGGGGCTCGTTGAGCTCGGCACGGTCCTTCTGAAGGGGGATTACGCCGATCGGATCGCGCTTGTCTCCACAGGCAAAAACGCCCGTTCCAGCGCGTGGAACTTCGGCCTTGATTTCCTTCTGCTGATCCCGGAAGCGGAGTACGAAGGGATCGGGAAGGTGGATCTCTCCCGCTATACGGACGTTTACCGCGAGAATACCGCGCAGGTCCTCTCCGGGCGTACGCAGTATCTTATCGAGGGCGAAGATAAGCTGAAAAACGCCGCGTCGGTCAGCGCGGGGAGTGTGTTCGCGCAGGCGATGACGACCTGGGGCTCTGCGTGGAGCGGCGGGAGCCAGCTTTTCTGGACCGGCGGTGCGCAGGGCTCCACCCTGACGCTCTATTTCAGCGTGGAGGCGGAAGGGGATTATCAGGCGACCGCTTTCCTGACCAAGGCCGGAGATTACGGGAAGATCTCCTTTCTCCTTAACGGTAAGGCCGTCGGCGGAGAGTTCGACGGGTACGCCCCGTCCGTAACGCGTTCTTCGCTTGACCTCGGGACGCTGCACCTCAAGGCGGGACCGAATCAACTTCGGATCCGCCTTGTCGGCAAGAACGCTTCGGCAAGCAATTATTACGTTGGCTTTGACTGTATCCGCCTGACCGCGGTCAGATAAGGGAAAAAGAAAAAACCGGATGATCCGGTTTTTTCTTTTTCGTATTTTTCAGCAGATCTCAAGGCCGTTGGCGTCCGGCAGCGTGCCGCGGACGTCGGCGGGGGTCTCGGTATAGAAATACGCAACGGAGGAGATGTCGTCCTGCAGCGGGAGATAGCGTTTGTCGCTCCGCCAGCCGAGCGCCTGGATGGTCACGCGGATGTTTTCGCGGAACGCGATGGGATCCTTTACGTGCCAGCGGTAAAGGGAGAAGCGGCGCTGGGCGCGGTATGTGTCGTCCGTCGGCGCGATCCACATACCGGTATAGAGAGCGGAGAAGGGGGTGTAATGATGGTCGATATCAAAGTTCCACCCGCCGCAGAAATAGTCCTCTGTGCCGGTGCCGCAGATCGTGGGGTATTCCTTGTCTCCGTCAAGATAGAACTTGATCTCGCCTTCTCCCCACCAGCCGTTGTTGTTCACCCCCCAGTAGAGATAGGTGCCGACATAGGCGCCGCGGCCGGACAGCCCGTCCAGTATCGTATAGGGCTCCTTGTAGGGCAGGGGATTGGTGCGGCGGAACTGCGCGCCGAAGCGGCAGGCGTTTTCCGGGATCTTGCAGAGACGGTAATCAATTTGATAATACAGGATCACGTCTTCGGTGGACTGGTTTTCCATCGTGATGCGGAACCCGCGTGAAAAGGGCATCGTCCAGTAGCAGTTGAACGCCCGCTTCGGGTTAACGGCGACCATCGCGGAGTTGAGCAGGGAAGGATCCTGATAGTTGGCGCAGGCAAAAAAGTCGCAGGCGGGAACTTCCACGGAAGGATATTCGCAGCCGTCCCAGTAGATGCGCAGGATCAGGCGGCGGTTGCGTTTGGCCGTGTCGGTCATCCAGATATGGACGATCTCGCCTTCTCCCTGAATATCCGCCAGGGTAAAGACGCTCTCCGGCGCGATGTGGATCGAGGGGGAGACCTTCCAGCCGATCCCGAGCTCGCGCGCGGCGAACGCGCCGGTCCCGTCCTCCGCCATCGCGGCGCGGCCTTTTTCCCCGGTGAAGTTTTCCGCGGAGACCGAGCGGCTTTCATAATCGGGAAGCAAATAATATTTCTCCATAACGACCTCCTTTTTTTCCTTATTTTACCACGAAAAGGGGAAAGGAGCAATAGGGGATTGTGCCAAAGTGACTTGTCTTTTTTTGCGAATTTTGCCGAGAGAAAGAAAAAGGCAGCCGCGGTAAGCGGCTGCCGGGAAAGGGGCTGCGGTTTTTGTTTTTTCAGACGGTCTGGATCTGCTGATTGACTTCGTCGGGATCCCGATATGTCGGAACGACGCTCTTGAGCGCTTTTTTGATGATCTCCGAGTCGGAGCAGGAAGAAGACTGTTCCAGCGCGCTGCGCAGGATATTGAGGCGGGTTTCGACCTCCTCGCGGGAGAAGGGCGTATCTTTTTCGATAAAGATGAGATCGTTTTCCGTTTTATCCAGCGTTTCGCTCTTGATCAGGAGTTCTTCGTAGAGCTTTTCGCCCGGACGGAGACCGGTTTCCACGATCCCGATATCCTGATACGGTATTAGACCCGAGAGGCGGATGATGCTTTCGGCCAGATCGATGATCTTGACGGGTTTTCCCATATCCAAAACAAAGAGCTCGCCGCGTTTTGCCAGAGCGCCGGCCTGCAGAACGAGCTGCGACGCTTCCGGTATCGTCATGAAAAAGCGGGTGATCCTCTTATCGGTGATCGTGACCGGGCCGCCGTTTGCGATCTGCTTTTTAAAGAGCGGGATAACGGAGCCGTTAGAGCCGAGGACGTTGCCGAAACGAACGGCGGAAAAAGAGGTTTTGCTGTCGGTGCGGCATTGTACGATGATCTCGCACATCCGTTTGGTCGCGCCCATGATATTCGTCGGGTTGACCGCTTTGTCGGTCGAGATCAGGATGAACTTTTGTGCGCCGTATTTTTCGGCGAGATCGGCGGTATTGAGCGTGCCGAATACGTTATTCTTGATCGCTTCCGTGTTGGAGTGCTCCATCAGCGGAACGTGCTTGTGCGCAGCCGCGTGCAGAACGATCTCCGGCCGGTAAGCGGCAAAAACGGCCTCCAGACGCTCGGTATCCCGCACGGAGCCGATCTCCACGGAGAGCGGGAAGTGCTTTCCGTGCTTGATCAGCAGCTCCTGCTGAATGTCGTAGGCGTTATTCTCGTAAATATCGTAAATGATCAAGCGGGAAGGAGACGCCGCGGCAATCTGCCGGCAGAGCTCGCTGCCGATGGAGCCGCCGCCGCCCGTCACGAGGACGCGCTTGTTGGCGTAATACTCTTTGATCTTCTCGGTCTCGCTCATATCCACCGTGTCGCGGAAGAGAAGATCTTCGATCCTGACCTCGCGTAGTACGCGTTTCCCGGAAACGGCTTCGCTCAGCGGGAAATCGTACATTTTGATCTTGCAGCCGGTCGGGGAGTAGAAGTTGTAAAAACGGCGGATATCATCGCTGTTTAAGGAGGTAATCGCGATCACGATCTCCTGGATGGGAAGATTTTTCAGCCGTTCCAGAATATTCTCGTCCGGGGCGTAAACGGGCAGGTTGAGGATCTTGTTCCCGGCTTTTTCCTTGTTCGAATCGATAAAGCAGAGGGGACGGTAGTGGGAATTGGAACTGAAGAGCAGCTCGTTTGCAAGAGAAAAGCCGACCGTTCCGGCGCCGATGATCGCCACGTTGATCTTGTTGGAGACCGCGCTGTTGACGTTGAATCGGTTATAAAGGTACTGATAGCAGAAGCGGGAGGTCAGCGTCAGAATGTTGGTGAGCGCGACGACGGAAAAGCTCTGCCACACGCCGAGATGAAACCGGTATTCGAAGGGGAAATAGGTCAAAAGCAGTCCCAGAACCGCGGCGGTTCCGTCCGCGATCACGATCTGAAGGTAGGCGTACGCATTTGCGTAGCGCCAGACGTTGGAATAGACGCGCAGCGCAAGGCGCATCGCAACGATACAGACGTAAAAGACGGCGCAGGAAATCAGATAATCACCAACAGGTTTCACCGAAGAGGAGTCAGAGATTCTGGATAGAATGAAAAAAACGGATGCGACAAAAAGATAGATGAGAGTATCAATGGAAGCGAGCAAAAGCTTACGGTTTGGTTTGAATTCTTTCATGTTCTTCCATCCGAATGAAAGGATATGCCGGAATCCGGCAGGGCGTTATTTTTTGAGCGCCTCGAGATAATCGGCCACGTCGCCGACCGTGACGAACTTATGCAGATCGTCTTCGTTGATCTCGACGTCGAGCTGTTCCTCCACGACGAGAACGAGCTCCGCGAGCTCCAGGGAATTGACGCCGAGGTCGTTTGCCAGCGTCGCTTCGCGCGTGATCTTCGCCTCGTCGATCCGAAGTTCGTTTACCAGGATTTCTTTTACTTTTTCAAACATGATTATCCTCCAAAAATGACAATGAATTATTTCCGAAGATCAAACGACCTTGAAACGTTTGATTTTCCGGGATGCGGTTTTTTCAAACTCATCGTAACGGATCTCCGTTACGGCGATTTGTTTAAAGAGGGGAAGACGCTTGTTGATCGCCGTGACCTTGGAACGGATGCGTTCTTCGATCTCCTCGGCGGGAACGCCCTCGAGCTTCGTCATATCGGGAACGCAGATCGCCGTGATCCGCGGCTCGCCGTTTTTGTCCTTCCGGCCGATCACAACGGCCTCGAGGATCTCGGGGATCGTGTAAAGGTATTCTTCAAGCTCTTCGGGGAAAACGTTTTTCCCGTTTGAGAGGATGATAACGTTTTTCTTGCGGCCGGTGATGAAGATGTAGCCGTCTTTATCCATATAGCCGATATCGCCGGTACGGAAGTATCCGTCCTCGGTAAAGGCCTCGGCGGTCGCCTGCGGGTTGTTGAAGTAACCAATCATCACGTTGTCGCCCTTGACGAGGATCTCGCCGGTGTCGCCGTTTTCATCATAATCGATCTTGACCTGGCAATGTTCGACGGGGGTGCCGACGCTGCGGAGACGGATCGCGCCCGGACGGTTGACGGCGACCAGAGGAGAACACTCGGTGATCCCGTATCCCTCGATGATCAGAATGCCGAAGCTGTGGAAATCCTTGATGATCTGGGGATTGACGGCCGCGCCGCCGCACACGATGCTCTTCAGATTTCCGCCGAAAGAGGCCGTGATCTTGCCGAAGAACTGCTCGCGCTTGTCGACCCCGACGGCAAGGAGCGCGTCGGAGAGCTTCATCGCCGCCTTGACTTTGGCGCGCATGCCGCGTTTGTCGATCTCGTCCCAGATCTTTTTGTGCATCGTTTCGACAAAGAGGGGGACGAGCATCAGGGCGTTCGGCTTGAAGGAAGCCATATCCTTGATCGTGCGTTTAAGAGAAGAATTGATCTTGATGGACGCGCCGAGATTCATGATCGCGAACTGGCCGCAGGTCATCTCGTAGGTGTGATAAGGGGGAAGAAAAGAAATAAAGGTGTTGGTGTAGTCGTAGGACATCGACTGGCAGGACGAATTGGTCGCCGCCGTCAGATTGCGCTGGGAGAGCATCACGCCCTTGCTGGAGCCGGTCGTGCCGGACGTGAAGATGATCGCGCACATCTTTTCCATGTCGATCGGATGCTCGGTGAAAACGACCGATCCCTGCGCCAGCATCTCCTCGCCGCGTTCGATCAGCGAAGCGTAGGAGAGACAGCCGCTCCCTTCCTCCGGCTCGACGGCGATATACTGGGTAACGCCGGGAAAGAGCTCCTTGTTCTCAAGAATGCTGCGGTTCATGGACCCGGTGAAGATGATCCCCTCCGCGCCGGAGATGCGGACAAAGTCCGCGAAGTTGGCGATCTCAAGCTCTTTGGGAAGCGGAACGATGACGCCGCCGCCGTTTACCACCGCGAGATAGGACGCGATGTATTCGGGGCAGGTATCGCCCGTGATCGCAACTGTCTTTCCAAACAGCCCGATATCGGACAGAGCCGTGCCGAGGGCGTTGACGTGGTGAAAAAGATCGCGGTAAGTAAACTGCTTTTCCTCTCCGCCGCGTTCGTAGTAGTAGAGAACTTTATCGCCGAAGGATTCGGCGCCGCTTTGGACGAGGTGATAGAGATTTTCGATTACTTTCGGCTGCGCGGCAGGGCACAGCGGATTTTTGAATTTCATGGCTTTCCTCCGAGAAATAGACTTACAATATTATATATGAAACGGGACGGAAAGTCAAGAAGAAGGTCGGGAAAAATAGAGTTGATTTTTGCGCAGAGTTATTATATAATAAAACTGTCAAACATTCAAGCGCCTTTTTTTGGCAGAAAGAGAAGGGAGGCGGCGCTACGCAAAGCAAAAAGAAACAGCTTCTCATCAAGTTTCTGCTCGGGCTGCTCGCCTGTTTTCTCATTTTGGTTTTGCTCGCGGGCGTTCTCAAACTTATCTCCGTTCTTGTCAAGCGTTCCGAGCCGGAGGAGGATCCTCCTTCCTTTGTCTTTGAGTCGGCGGATTACGACGCCGATATTACGGAAGACGAAGAATATATGCGGCAGGACCGGCGCGTTTGGGTCTCCGTCGGAGCGCTTTCCGCCCCTCTTGACGACGAGGTCTATGAGGATACCCCCCTGTACGTCTTCTTTGAGACGTACTTCAACGCGCTCAAGACGGGGGACGCGGCCGCTCTCCGCGCCTGCTATACGGAAGAATGCGCCGCCGCGCTGAAGATCCCCAAAAGAATCACGCAGCAGCGGGTTTACGATATTCTGCTTACCCTGATATCCTCCGAGGAGAAGACAGACGAGGAGGGGGTCAAATGCACCGAGCACGTTTACCGTTTTGAATATAAGATCATGAAAAACGACGGGGTCTTCCGGCGGGATCTGGAAAGCGGAACGGTCAGACCCCGGATCGTAACGCTGCGCGAGTATCCCGACGCCGTTGTGATCTCGGACGTGATCGGCAAATATCTTGTACAAGGAGAAAAAACATGACCTACGTTTGGGCTGCGCTGCTCGTTATCTTTATCATAGGGGAGGCGGTCACGACCGCGCTGGTCGCGATCTGGTTCATTCCCGGCGCGATCCTTGCCATGGTGTTTTCCATGCTCGGTTTTCCGCTCTGGCTCCAGCTGATCGGTTTTCTTCTGCCGAGTCTCGGGATCCTTCTGCGGATCGTGTTCCGGGAAAAGTTTTTCAAAAACAAGGTGGTCGCCACCAACTCGGACGCGCTGATCGGGAAAACGGCTCTCGTTACCGAAGCGATCGACAACCTGAACGAGCGGGGCGGCGTTAAGGTGGGCGGAGCCCGGTGGAGCGCCCGCTCCTCCGACGGCTCGCATATCCCCGCGGGGACCGTCGTGGTGATCGAAGAGATCCGCGGCGTCAAGCTGATCTGTAAAAAAGCGGAGACCGATTTCTGAATAATAAAACGGGTTTCCGCCTGATATGAAAGGAGATTTGGTATGGAATACGTAATCGGAGCGTTGATCGTCGTTTTCTTCCTTATTGTTATCGCAAATATCCAGATCGTGCCGCAGGCGAGAGCGTACGTGATCGAGCGGCTCGGCGCGTACAGCGCCACCTGGAAGACGGGCGTGCATTTTAAGATCCCGTTTATCGAAAAGGTGGCCAAAAAGGTCAATCTGATGGAGCAGGTCGTCGACTTTCCGCCGCAGCCCGTGATCACGAAGGATAACGTCCGGATGCAGATCGATACCGTCGTGTTCTATCAGATCACCGACTGCAAGCTCTTTGCCTACGGCGTGGCGACCCCGATGTCCGCGATCGAGAACCTGACCGCGACCACGCTACGCAATATCATCGGCGAGCTGGAGCTGGACAGCACGCTGACCAGCCGCGATATCATCAATACGAAAATGCGCGCCATCCTCGACGAGGCGACCGACGCGTGGGGGATCAAGGTCAACCGCGTGGAGCTGAAGAACATCATGCCGCCGAAAGAGATCCAGGACGCGATGGAAAAACAGATGAAGGCGGAGCGGGAACGGCGTGAGTCGATCCTGCGCGCGGAAGGCGAGCGGAACTCCGCCATCCTCGTTGCGGAGGGCAGAAAGCAGTCGATGATCCTCGAGGCGGAGGCGGAAAAACAGTCCGCGATCCTCCGGGCGGAAGCGGCGAAGGAAGCGAAGATCCGCGAGGCGGAGGGCGAGGCCGCCGCCATTCTCGACATCCAGCGCGCGACGGCGGAAGGGATCCAGATGATCAATCAGGCCGCTCCCGGCGAGGGCGTGATCGCGATCAAGAGTCTGGAGGCGTTCATCGCCGCGGCAAACGGAAAGGCGAACAAGATCATCATCCCCTCGGAGATCCAGTCGATCGCGGGGCTCGCGGCCGGGATCCGCGCGGTCACGGACGGGATCGGGAAGACCGAGAACTGATTTTTTGCGGATCCTTTTCAAAAAAATCAAAAAAACTCTTGCAAAACGGAACACACCGTGCTATAATAGCGTGGAGTTGTGAAAAAGAAAGGTGTGCAGATCATGAAGAACGGTATCCATCCCGAATATAAAGAGGCAAAAGTTACCTGCGCTTGCGGCGAGACTTTCGTTACCAAGTCCACCAAGGGCGACATGAAGGTCGATATTTGTTCCAAGTGCCATCCGTTTTTCACCGGCAAACAGAAGTTTGTCGATGCGGGCGGACGTGTTGACAAGTTCAACAAGCGTCTTGGGAAATAAACAAAACGATCCGGAAAGAGCAGGTGTTTTTCACCTGCTCTTTCTTGCCGAAAGGATGTTATGAACCAAAAAACGGAACAACAGGAACGGACGCCGGTCCGCGCCATCGCCGTCGGCGTGGAGACGCCGGGCGAGGATACGGCCGCCTCGATCGAGGAGCTGGCCCGTCTGATCGACACCGCGGGAGCGGAGTGCTTTGCCGTGATCACGCAGTCGCAGGAGGCGGCGAACGCCCGCACCCGCATCGGGAAGGGGAAGCTCGCCGAGCTGAAGGAGGCGTGCGAAGGGAACGGGATAGGGCTCGTCGTGTTCGACGGCGAGCTGACCCCCTCGCAGATCCGCAATATCGAGGACGCGCTCGACGGACCCGACGTGATCGACCGGAGCATGCTCATTTTGGATATTTTTGCCGGCCGCGCCCGCACGAAGGAAGGAAAGCTGCAGGTCGAGCTGGCGCAGCTCCAGTATACCGCGCCCCGCCTGACCGGGAAAGGGAAGGATCTCTCCCGCCAGGAAGGGCGGATCGGCAGCCGCGGTCCCGGCGAGTCCAAGCTGGAGTCGGACAAGCGGCATATCCACAGACGGATGCAGGCGCTCCGCGAGGAGCTTGCCGCGGTGGAAAAAAACCGCGCCGTCGTCCGTGCGGCGCGCGAAAAAAGCGGGATCCCGAAGGCGGCGATCGCCGGGTACACGAACGCCGGCAAATCGACCTTGATGAACGCTCTCTGCGGCGCGGGGATCCTCGCGGAAGACAAGCTTTTCGCCACCCTTGACCCCACGACCCGGAAGTTCGTTCTGCCGGACGGCAGGGAAATGCTGCTCACCGATACGGTCGGCTTTATCCGCTCCCTCCCGCATCAGCTGATCTCCGCCTTCCGCTCGACCCTGGAGGAGGTCCGTTACGCCGATTTCGTCGTCGTGGTGATCGACGCCTCCGACCCCGAGGCCCCGTCCCAGACGGCGGTCACGGAAGATCTTCTCGCCGAGCTTTGCGAGCCGGGCCGTCCGCGGCTTTACGTCTTCAACAAGATCGACCGGGCGGAGAAACCCTACCTCCCGGAGGACGATCCGCACAGGGGGCTCTTTTACGTTGCCGTTTCCGCCCTGACGGGGGAAAACCTGGATCTCCTCGCCGAAAAACTGCAGGAGGTTTCCCGCCTCGGCAGCCGGAAGATCACGCTCTATTTCCCGCACTCGGCCATGTCCGATCTCAACCGTCTCTACCGCGTTTGCACCGTGGAAAGCGCGGAAGCGGACGAGAACGGGATCTCCGTTTCCCTCTACGCGGATGAAAAGACGGCGGGGATGTTTTCCCGCTATCGGATCGGGGAGAAAAATGAGTGAACCGGTACTTCTGACGATATGGGCTCCGGCGGAGGCGTCTCTGACCGAGAAAAAATCCGAGTTTATCGCCAACGCCTTCCCCTGCGAAACGGAGGAGGAAGCCGCGGCTCTGATCGCCTCGGTACGCGAGCGGCACCGGGACGCCCGCCACGTCTGTTTTGCTTATTCCGCTTCGTTCGGACAGAGAACGCGCCTCTCCGACGACGGGGAGCCCTCCGGCACGGCGGGCGTTCCGATCCTTAATCTCATCCGGCAAAACGGCCTTTGCAACGTCTGCGTAACGGTGACCCGCTACTTCGGCGGGATCCTGCTCGGCGCGCCGGGGCTGGTCCGCGCCTATTCCGCATCGGCGCGGGACGCGCTCGCGTCGGCCGGGAGGGCGGCGTATTCCTCCGTCTCCCGCTATCGTCTTTCCCTTGCTTACGGAGAGTACGAAAAGATCCGGACGCTGATCGAAAAACACGGCGCCGCGCCGGAAAAAGCGGATTTTGCCGAGCGCGTCGTACTGACCTATACCGTCGGAGAGAAAGACGCGCCCGCTTTGCGCGCACTCCTCTCGGAGGTATCCGGCGGAAAACTGATCCCCGACCCCCTCGGAACGGAGCGGGTCAAACGCAAACTTTCCTGAAAAAACGGATCGCCGCGGCGTCTTCGCGGCGGTCTTTTTTTCGCTTCGTTCCGACAAAAAGGAAAAAGAAAAAACTTTTTCGGAAAATAAAAAGTATTTTTCAATCTTTTTTTGTATCTTATCTTTGGAAATCTGAAAAAAGGCGGTCGCATCCTTGAACGAAAAAATAGCCGATATCTTTCTGGAACGGGAAAAACAGACGCTCTCCCCCTTTGCTTTTCTGACCTCGAATACCCGCGGAAGAGAAAAACCTTACGCCCCCTGCGAGATCCGTACCGAGTTCCAGCGGGACCGGGACAGGATCATTCATTCCCGCGCGTTTCGCCGGTTGATGCACAAAACGCAGGTGTTTATCCTGCCGAAGGACGAACTTTACCGCACGCGGATGACGCACACGATGGAGGTTACCCAGATCGCGCGGATCATCGCCCGGGCCCTGCGGCTCAACGAGGATCTGACCGAGGCGGCCGCGCTCGGGCACGATCTCGGCCATACCCCGTTCGGGCACGCCGGAGAACAGGTGATGCGTAAATGCTTTGACCCGCATTTTTCCCACGCGGCGCAGAGCATCCGCGTGGTCGAACGGATCGAGAACGACGGCGAAGGACTCAACCTCACCTGGGAGGTTAAGGACGGGATCCTCAACCATTCCGGCTCCGATACCGCGTCCACGCTGGAGGGGATCATCGTTAAATACGCCGACCGGATCGCCTATATCAACCACGATATCGACGACGCCTGCCGCGGAGGGATTATCTCGCTCGACGATATTCCCGCGCCGCTGCTGCGCACCCTCGGCCGCGGTCACAGCGAGAGGATCAATACGATGGTCTCCTCGGTGATCGAAGCGAGCGAGGGGGAAAACCGGATCGCCATGACGACGGAGGTCGGCCAGGCGACGGACGAGCTGCGCGGGTTCCTGTTCCGCAACGTATATATCAACTCCAAGGCAAAAGGGGAGGAAAACCGCGCAAAAGAGATGCTGGAAATGCTCTATCAGCATTTTATCTCCCATTCCGAGCAGCTGCCTTCTCCCTACGACCGCATCCGGGACGAGGAAGGGGCGCCCCGCGCGGTGTGCGACTACCTTTCCAGCATCACCGACCGCAACGCGATCGACCTGTTTACCAGGCTGTTTGTTCCGCAGGTCTGGAACGGATGAGAGAAACGGTATGATAGATCCGAAAATCGTGGAAGAAATCAAACTGCGCAACCCTATCGAGGACGTGATGGCGCAGTACGCCGATCTGAAACGGGCGGGCTCCAACATGGTCTGCCTTTGCCCGTTCCATTCGGAAAAAACGCCTTCCTGCACCGTCTTTACGGCTCGTCAGTCCTTCTACTGCTTCGGCTGCGGAGCGGGCGGGGACGTGATCAGTCTCGTACGCCGGGCGGAGGGACTGGAATACGTGGAAGCGCTCGAATATCTCGGAAAGCGCGTGGGGATCGAGGTCGTCAATACCGACGAGCGCCGTCCCCGGTACGACAAGAACCGCCTTTACGAAATGAACAAGGCGGCGGCGCGCTTTTTCCGGGACGTGCTGTTCTCCCGGCCGGAGGGGGAGGCGGGACGGCAGTACGCCCGCTCCCGCGAGCTGTCCGAGGCGGTCGTCAAGCACTTCGGGATCGGCTTTGCGCCGGACTCTTATACGGCGCTTTCCGGGTACCTGAAGGATCTCGGCTATACCGACGAGGAGATGGTCGCCTGCTTCCTTGCCAAAAAGAACGAACGGGGCCGGCTCTACGATATCTTCCGCGCCCGGCTGATGTTTCCCATTCTTGACGTTTCGGGCAACGTGATCGCCTTCAGCGGCCGCCGGATCGACGGCGGCAAGGAGATGAAGTACGTCAACTCCGCCGATACGCCGCTCTTTTATAAACGAAAAAACCTTTTTGCGCTCCGTTACGCGAAAAACAGCTGCGCGGACAACCTGATCCTCTGCGAGGGACAGATGGATACCATCGCGCTGCACGCGGCGGGATTTGAGAACGCGGTGGCGACCCTCGGCACCGCGCTGACGCCCGATCACGCGCGTCTGCTCACCAAATATACCAAAAAAGTAACGCTCTGTTACGACAGCGACGAGGCGGGCGTGAACGCAACGCAAAAAGCGCTCCGCATCCTCGGCGAGGTCGGACTGGAGACGGCCGTTTTGCAGCTGACGGGAGCGAAGGACCCGGACGAATACCTGAAAAAATACGGGAAGGACGCCTTTGCCCGCCTGCTCGGCGAGACCCGCTCAAAGTTCCGCTTTTCTCTTGATTCCATCCTCGCCAAATACGATATGAAGCAGACCGACGACCGGGTCCGCGCGATCGAGGAGATCTGCCGGATGCTTGCGGACGTTTATTCCGTTTCCGAGCGCGAGATCTACACCCGCGAGATTGCGGAGGAACTCGGCGTCAGCGCGGACTCGATCAAGCAGGACACCGACCGCCTGATCGCCAAAGCGCGCCGGGAACGCAAAAAGGCGGAGAGCGAGGAAGCGCGCCGCCGGATCGCGGGGATCGGCGACCGCGTCAATCCCGACTACGTCTCCAACACGGGCGCCGCATCCGCCGAAGATCAGCTCCTCGGCCTGCTGCTTCTTTACGACGAGCACCGGGCGACGGTCCTCCGTCACCCCGATCTGCTTTCCCCGGAGGATTTCATCACCGCGTTCGGCAAAAAGATCTTCTCTCTGATTTTGGAGGGGGAAAAGAACGGGCAGTACAGCGAGGCGGCTCTGGGTGAGTCCCTGACGGTCGAAGAGGCGGCCCGTCTGGAAGCGCTGAAAATGAAGCGCGTTTCCCTCCGGCAGAACGGCGCCGAGGTCTTCGCCGCCTACTGCGCGGCGCTACGCGAGGAAAAAAAGAAAAAGGAACTCGACAAAAGCGCGGTTTCCGCGGACGATCTGGCCGGATATTTCGCCGGATTACATAAAAAACTGAACGAAAAATAAAAACGGAAGGATAAAAAATGGCAAACGAAAAAGCATTTGACGTAAAATCCCTGATCGAGAAAGGAAAAACCAAGGGCTCCCTCTCGAACAACGAGATCCTTGAGGCGCTGGAGGAAGTGGATCTTGATATCGAGCAGATGGAAAAGCTCTACGAAACGCTCGAAAGCAACGGGATCGAGATCACGGGGTACGTGGACGCGGACGACTTTGACAGCATGGACGACGACCTCGACAAGGGAGAAAGCAAGGAGGACGTTGACCGCGTGCTCTCGCAGGAGGGCGTGGCGATCGACGATCCCGTCCGGATGTACCTGAAGGAGATCGGCAGCATCAAGCTGCTTGACAGCGACCGGGAGCTCGAGCTGGCCGAGCGGATCGCCAACGGGGACGAAAACGCCAAAACGGAGCTGGTCGAAGCCAACCTCCGTCTCGTCGTCAGTATCGCCAAACGCTACGTCGGGAAGGGAATGTTCTTCCTTGATCTGATCCAGGAAGGGAATCTCGGCCTGATGAAGGCGGTCGAAAAGTTCGACTACACGAAGGGCTACAAGTTCTCCACCTACGCCACGTGGTGGATCCGCCAGGCGATCACCCGCGCCATCGCGGACCAGGCGCGGACGATCCGCATCCCCGTACATATGGTGGAAACGATCCACAAGGTCTCCCGCTATCAGCGGCAGCTTTTGCAGGAGCTCGGACACGAGGCGACCGCCGCCGAGATCGCGGAACGGATGGGGATGAGTACCGAAAAGGTCCGGGAGATCATGAAGATCGCGATGGATCCCGTCTCTCTCGAGACCCCGATCGGCGAGGAGGAGGACAGCCATCTCGGCGACTTTATCGAGGATAACGACTCTCCCGCTCCCGCGGAAACGGCCTCCTATTCGCTGCTCAAGGAGCAGATCAACGAGGTCCTGCACACCCTGACCCCGCGCGAGGAGCACGTTCTCAAACTGCGCTTCGGCCTGGAGGACGGCAGAACGCGCACGCTGGAGGAGGTCGGCAAAGAGTTCAACATTACGCGCGAGCGCATCCGCCAGATCGAGGCGAAAGCCCTGCGCAAGCTCCGCCACCCCAGCCGCTCCAAACGGCTCAAGGATTATCTCGACTGATTTCGTTCACGGATTGTTATCAGTTTTAAGCAAAAATCAACTTGACATATTTCGCTGATTGTCCTATAATAAACAAAGAGTTTAATTTGAAGAAGCGTCAGCTCCGCGAGCTGACCGGAGGAACTTTGATGAACAAAAGAATTCTTGCTTTGCTTCTCGCTCTCGTGACGGTCGCGGCGGTCTTCGCCGGCTGCGGCAACTCCAGCGGCAAAACGCCCGCGGAAACGGGAGATGAAACGGTGGCCGAGACCGCGACGCGCACCGCCGTTTCGATCAATATGTGGGTCGTGACCGATGAAAAAACGACCGACGAAGCGAAAGAACAGGTCGAAAAGGCGCTCAATGAGATCACCAAAAAGCGCTTTACCACCTACGTCGATCTGATCTTTTTCACCAAGGACGAATACGCCCAGGCGCTCAACGACCGTTTTGAGTCCATCGAAAACGCCGTGAAGGAAGCCGAGGAGGAGAAAAAACGGCAGAAGGAGATCGCCCAGTCGCTGAAGGCGGCCGGCATCACCACCGTCGCCGAAACGACGGAACCCGTCGACGAAGCGGCGACCACCCCCGAAGAGACGATCGTCAACGAGTACGGCGTGGTCGAGCTCAAGTACCCGGAGATCCCGGAGAGCCAGGTCGATATCATTCTGATCCAGGGCTACGATCAGTTAAGCACCCTCGTTTCGGCCGGAAGACTGACCAAACTGGACGAGGAGATTTCCTCCACCGGTTCCTCCAAATCCCTGACCGATTATATCAACTCCAAGTTCTTTGATTACACAAAGATCGACAAGAGCGTCTACGCGATCCCGAACAATCACGTGATCGGCGAGTACACCTATCTCCTGCTCAACAAAAAACTCGCGGACAAGTATTACCTCTATCCCGGATCCGTCACGAACTTCACCGACTGCATTACCTTTGTGGAAGATATTAAGAAAAACGAATCGATCGCTCCCGTCAAGGCGCCCTTCAACGCTCTGACGACCTACTTCTGGAACAGCGATCTCAGCGGCGCCGATTTCAGCGTGATTGCTTCCACCTGCAACCTCTCCGCTCAGCAGGAGCCCTCTTCCAACCCGCGTTTTTCGCTTATCCACCCCTTCCAGCTCGCTCAGTATAAAGATCATATCACGCTGATGCGCAAGTATGAAAACGAGGGCTATTTTGCCAAAACCGAGACGGAAGAGTTCGGCGTCGGCGTCGTCAAGGGCGACTACGCTCTGCGCCGCCAGTATGAAGACGATTATTACGTCAACGTGATCCGCAAGCCGGTCGCGGACGATCAGGAGCTTTATTCCTCCTTCTTCGGCGTCAGCTCGTACACCGGCAACCTCAAACGCTCGATGGAGATCGTCACCCTCCTCAACACGACCTCCGAGATCCGCAACATTCTCCAGTACGGCGTCAAGGACGTCCACTACACCCTCAACGAGGACGGAACGGTCAAACGCCTGAACGACAACTATCTGATGAACCTCAACGACACCGGCAACGTCTTTATGGCGTATCCCGAGGAGTCGATGGGTCCGGACGCCTGGAAAGACGGCAAAATCCAGAATGCCGAGGCGGTGATCTTCCCGCTGACCGGTCTCTCTTCCGTCTGGAAAGACGTGGATCCCGAGCTGAAGCAGAAGATCGACGAGCTCAGCGCCGAGTATCAGGCCAGACTGGAGGCCTGCAAGACGCAGGAGGAAGTCGAAGAGTTCTTCAATACCGCCAAGGCCGAGCTGCTTGCAAACGAAACCTACAAAGCCGCGGTCAACTCGGATAACGAAAAATCCTTTACCGCCGTCTATAAAGCGTGGTACACCAACTCCGACCACGCGGCGTGGAACGCGGACGCCTAAAAAATGACAAAAAGGCACGGATCACTCCGTGCCTTTTGTTTTTATCACCGTCTTCAGCGCGGCGTAGAAGCGGTTCAGATCGCTCTCTGCCGTCAAAAGGCCCGCGCTGACGCGCAGGGTCCCTCCCGTCTCCAGAGTGCCGAGCGCTTTGTGCGCGAGCGGCGCGCAGTGCAGCCCCGCTCTTGCGCAAACGCCGAGATCGGCGAGCGCCTGCGCAAGCTCCGCGGGGGAGCTGTCCTTCGCCGCGATCGAAACGACGGGAATCGGCCCGCCCGCCGCGTAGACGGCAAGCCCGGGGAACGCCGAAACGATCTCAAGAAGCCGGTTTTTCAGGCGGTTTTCCGACGAACGGACCGCCTCCTCTCCCGCGCGCAAAAGATACTCCGCGCCGGCGGCGAGCCCGGCGATTGCCGGAACCGCGACCGTACCCGCTTCGTACCGCTCGGGGAGCAGATCCCCCATCTCCCGTTCGCCGGAGTTGTAGCCGTTTCCGCCCTCGGTCAGAGTGTCAAACCGCGGGGCTATTTTCCCGATGATAAGGACGCCGCTTCCCATAGGACCGAGAAGGCCTTTGTGCCCCGGGGCGCAGAGCGCGGTGATCCCGAGACGGTCAACCTCGAGCGCTTCGTGTCCCGCAAGCTGAGACGCGTCGAGGATAAAGGGGATCCCGCGTTCCCGGCATTTTGCGGCCGCCTCCCGGTAGGGAAGGATCCGTCCGTCCACGTTCGACGCGCCGGTCATCACGACAGAGACGACGTCCGGGGTCAGCGCCCGGCAGAAGGAGGAGAAGGATCGCGACGGATCGGAAGGGGAGGTCGCATAGGTTTTGATCCGTATCTTTTTCTCGCGCTCCAGTCTGGAGAGCGGCCGGAAAACGGCGTTATGCTCCACGTCGGAGATGAGAACGGTCCCGCCGCCCCGGACGATCCCCTTGATCGCTGTATTGAGAGCGTGCGTGGCGTTCAGGGTAAAGACGACCCGCTCCGGCTCGCCGGCTCCGAAGTATTCGGCGAGGACCTCCCTCGCGTGATAGACGGCTGCGGCGGAAGCGACGGCGGCTTTGTGGGCGCTCCGGCCCGGATTGCCCGCGCAGAGCCTGAGGGAGGAGCTCACGGCGGCATAGACCGACTCGGGCTTCGGGTAGGAGGTGGCGGCGTTATCGAGATAGACGAGCGGCTTCAAAAGCGGTCTCCCCCTCTTGTTTCATAGGGGATATTGCGCCCGTCGAGAATCAAAGCGGCAAGCGAAAGATCCCGTGTATCGACGCGAAGCGAATAGACGCAGCCGCGGCCCGCGCGGGAGGAATCTTCTTTGATGAGGTCGCTGCGGATCCTGTGTTCCCGCAGCGCCTTTTGCGCCTTGAGCGCGTTTGTCTGTGATCCTAACGTGATAATAGAACGTTGCATGATTTCCCTCCGCGGCAAAAGAATTGCCGCATTGACAGACTATGCAGACGGCGCGGGGGAGGGAACAAAACGCGTGAGTCTTTTCGATCGGAAAAAGGATGAAAAGGCGGGCGTAAACGGCGTTTTTTCTTCCGATATTTCCCCCGCGGCGTTGACTTTTATTAATTTACTATGTATAATTATAAAAAAAGTTATTTGAACGGATAAGGACGAATTATGCAAAGCAGAAGATCCGCAAGAGAAGCGATCATCGGTCTGGTTTACGAACGGGGCTTCCACGACCCCGCCGAAACGCCGGAGGAGATTTACCGTCTGGCCGCAGAAGAACGGGAGATCGGAAACGACCCGTATATTTTTGCCTGCTTTTCCGGGATTTGCGACCATCTCGGCGAGATCGACAAAAAGATAAACGAATACGCCGAGGGGTGGAGCACCGAACGCATTTCCGCCGTGACCCTCGCGATCCTGCGTCTGGCGGTTTACGAACTGCTCTACGCGAAGGAAAGACTTCCGTACAGCATCGCGATCAACGAGGCGGTGGAACTGGCGAAAGCGTACGCCGAGGACGGTGCCGCGCCTTTCCTCAACGGGATCCTCAATACCCTTGCCAAGGCAAACGGGTGCGAAGCGTAAATGGAAACCGCGTTCCTCGGTCTTGATACCAGCAACTATACGACCTCGCTTGCGCTCGTCTCATCGGAGGGCGAAATCCTTCTCAACGCGAAGCGCCTGCTTCCGGTCAAGGAGGGCGAGGTCGGTCTCCGGCAGCAAAACGCCCTCTTTGAGCACACGAAAAACCTGCCCGCGCTCTTTGAGGAAAACGCCGCGCAACTCTCCCGCTTCCGGGTGGCGGCGGTCGGCGTTTCCGCCCGTCCGCGGGACGCAGAGGGCTCTTATATGCCCTGTTTTCTCGCCGGGGTCTCCGCGGCGTCCGCGGCCGCCGCGGCAGGCGGCGTCCCGCTTTTCACTTTTTCCCACCAGGCGGGGCATATCCGCGCCGCGCTTTACGGAGCCGGGCTGGAGCCGGAGGGGCGCTTTACCGCGCTGCACGTGTCCGGCGGGACGACCGAGATGCTCCTCGCGCAGAAAACGCCGGACGGGTACGATACCCGCATCACCGGCGGCACGCTCGATCTGTGCGCCGGGCAGGCGATCGACCGCACCGGCGTGATGCTCGGCTTTCCGTTCCCCTGCGGACGGTATCTCGAGGAAGCGGCGCTGACCTACGGTGGCGCGCTGCCGCGGCCGAGGATCTCCGTTCACGAACGGACGTTCAATCTCTCCGGCCTGCAGAATCTGGCGGAAAAGGATTATCTCCGGTACGGGGACAAAGCCCGCACCTCGTTATTCGTTCTCGAGTTCATCGCCGCGTCGCTGAAATGGATCATCGGGGCGCAGCTCGCCTCGTTCGGCGCGATGCCGGTCCTCTGCGCCGGCGGCGTGATGAGCAATTCCATTATCAAACGGCGTCTTGCCGGGATCAAGGGGATCGCGTTTGCCCCGCCGGAGCTTTCCGCGGACAACGCGGTCGGGATCGCGCTTCTTGCGCGGGATCGCCTGCTCGCCGGACAGGGAGACGGTTATGGAGCTTGAAGCCGCGCTTACCGTATCACAGGTTAATCGCTATCTCAAAGACCTGATGGACGGGGACCCCGTTCTCTCCTCGGTCGCCGTGGAGGGGGAGATCTCTAACTTCAAACGGCAGTACCCCTCCGGGCATCTCTATTTTTCGCTCAAAGACGCGGAAGGGCAGCTGCGCTGCGTGATGTTCCGCTCCTCCGCCGAAACGCTCTCCTTCGACCCCAAAGACGGCGACGCCGTCCGCGCGTACGGCAGGATCTCCGTTTATCCGCGCGACGGCTCCTATCAGCTTTACTGCTTCCGCGTCGTCCGCTCGGGCGCCGGCGCGTTGTGGGAGCAGTACGAAAAACTCAAGAAAAAACTGACGGACGAAGGTCTGTTCGATCCCGCGCGCAAACGCTCGCTCCCCGCTTTTCCGAAAGCGGTGGGAGTGATCACCTCCCGGACGGGCGCCGCCGTGCGCGATATGATTTCCATTCTCAAACGCCGCTGTCCCTCGGTGCAGATCGTCTTCTGCGCCGCCTCGGTCCAGGGCGCGGAGGCCCCGGGAGAGCTGCGGGCCGCCCTCCGCCGGATGCAGGAGGAGGGGGAGGTCGAGGTGATCCTGATCGGACGCGGCGGCGGCTCGGCGGAGGATCTCTGGGCGTTCAACGACGAGGCCCTTTGCCGCGATATCGCCGGCAGCCGGATCCCCGTGATCAGCTGCGTTGGGCATGAAACCGACTTTACCCTTGCGGATTTTGCCGCCGACTGCCGAGCGCCGACGCCCTCCGCCGCGGCGGAGCTTGCCGTTCCGGACGCGCAGACGCTTATGCGGCAGATCGCGTCCGAGCGGAGCCGGCTCTTTTGCTCTCTGGAAAGTAAACTGGCGGACCGCCGCCAATGGCTCGACTCGCTTGCCGGCCGCCCCGTTTTAACCAGTCCCACCGCTCCGATCGAGGCGCGCCGGGCCGATCTCGCCCACCGCGAGCAAACGCTCCGGGAGGCGATCCGCCGGATCCAGAACGGAAAGGCGACCCGCTTTTCCGAGCTTTCCGCCTCTCTCGCGGCACTCGACCCGCTCTCCGTCCTCTCCCGCGGCTATTCCTTTGCCGCGGACGACAAGGGAAAAACGGTGATGCGGGCAAAGGACGTTGTCCCCGGTGAAACGCTTTTGCTGCGTTTTTGCGACGGGACCGTCAAGGCGAAAGCCGAAGAAATCAAAATCCTGGAGGAAAACCGAAATGCCGGAAACGAAACTGTCGTTTGAAGACGCGATGAAACGGCTGGAAGAAGTCGTCAGACAGCTGGAGACCGGGAACGCGCCGCTCTCCGACTCTCTCGCGCTCTTTGAGGAGGGGATCTCGCTCGCGCGCCAATGCAGCGACGAGCTGACCGCCGCCGAAAAAAAGATCAAGGATCTCTCCGCCGATGAAACCGATTGAACAAAACGGCCTGACCCGCCGGATCCGGGAGGACGCCGACGCGGTCGAAGCCGCCCTTGCCGGGCGCTGGCTTGCCGACGCCGGGACCCACGCCCCCCTCCTCGGCGAGGCGATGCGCTGGGCCGTCCTCGGCGGAGGAAAACGGGTACGCGCCTTCCTTTGTCTGGAGATCGCGCGCGTTCTCTCGCCCGGGACGGACGCGACGGATTACGCTTGCGCGCTCGAGCTGCTTCACGCTTCCTCTCTCGTGCACGACGATATGCCGGAGATGGATAACGACGAGATCCGCAGGGGAAAACCCTCCTGCCACAAACAGTTCGGTCCCGCGATCGCCCTGATGGCGGGAGACGCGCTGATCGCGCTCGCTTTCCGGGCGGCGGCAAGCGACGAGGAAAACGCCGCCGCGGCCGTCTCCGTCCTTTCCGAGGCGGGCGGATGGCAGGGAATCGCCTCCGGGCAGACGCTGGATCTTCTCTCCGAGGGCCGGCGGATCTCGCTTGACGAACTGAAAACGCTTCAACGCCTCAAAACGGGGCGGCTGATCGCGGCGGCCGCCGAACTCGGCGCTCTCGCCGCGCGCGCATCCGCCGAAACAGCGCGGGATTTTGCCGCGTACGCGGAAGCGATCGGGCTCGCCTTCCAGGTTACGGACGATCTGCTTGACGCGGGCGAAACGGGCAGCGACCGGGCGCGGGATCTCGCGACCTTTCTCTCATTTATGACGCCGGACGAGGCGCGCGCCTACGCATCGGAGCTGACGGAAAAAGGGAAGGACGCGATCCGCAAGTATCCCGGGACGGAGATCCTTCTCTCCTTTGCGGACCGGCTCCTTGTTAGGACCTGCTGAGATGCGGGCCGACGCTCTGCTTTACGGTTCCGGCCTTGCGGAAAGCCGCTCCAAAGCGCAGCAGATGATCCGGGACGGCTGCGTTTACGCCGGCGGCAAGCCGGTCAAAAAGCCCTCCGCCGATCTGCCGGAAGACACCGTTTTTTCGATCGTACGGCTGACTGAGAGTTTCGTCGGTCGCGGCGGGGTAAAGCTGCTTGCCGCTCTTTCCGACTTTGGCATTGAACCCGCCGGGATGCGCTGCCTCGACGTCGGCGCTTCGACCGGCGGCTTTACCGACTGCCTGCTCAAAAAAGGCGCGGCGTCCGTTACCGCTGTGGACTGCGGACGCGGGCAGCTTGCGCCCTCCCTCCGCGCCGATCCGCGCGTTTTGTCGATCGAAGGGCTCAACGCCCGCTATATGACGCGCGAGGACGCGGGAGACGGATATGATCTCGCCGTGATGGATCTTTCCTTTATCTCGCTTACTTACGTACTGCCGGCGATCCCCCCGCTGCTCGGGGAAAAGGGCAGGATCGTGGCGCTGATCAAGCCGCAGTTTGAGCTGGACGCAAAGTCTGTTTCCAAAGGCGTGGTCCGCGGCGCCGAAAAACGCGTAAAGGCGCTGGAGCGGGTCTACGACTTTCTCCCCGGCGTCGGACTTACGCCGGTTGCGTTTTCCGTTTCTCCGATCAAAGGGGGAGACGGGAACGTGGAATATCTATGTTGTCTTGAAAAAACACGGGAAGGCGGCAGACCCGCTTTCCGGCGGGACGGGCTGAAAGACCTTGCCCGCGACCGATGAAAGGGCGATATGAAAGAAAAACCGATCCGAACCGTTGCCTTGAATACCAATCCCGTCAAGGACGCCGGGCTTGCGACCTTCCGTCAGGTGGGGGCTTACCTCCTCGAGCGCGGCTTTTCCGTGCGGGTCCCGGAGGAGTACGCGGGCGAGAACGCCGCCTTTGAGGGCTATCGCGAGCCGGACGCCCTCTACCGCGGCGCCGACTGCGCCGTGCTGCTCGGCGGAGACGGCACGATCCTGCGCGCCGCCCGTTATACCGTTCCGGCGGGTTGCCCCATGCTGGGGATCAATCTCGGCCGGCTCGGCTTTATGACCGAGCTCGAGCCCGAGGAATACCGATCGCTCGACCGCCTCTCGTCCGGCGACTACGAGATCGAAGAACGGATGACCCTTTCCGTTTTTGTAACGGAAAACGGACGGCGGGTTTCCGCCTGCGAGGCCGCGCTCAACGACGCGGTGATCTCCTGCGGCTCCGGACGCCGGGTGCTGGATCTTTGTCTTGCCTGCGACGGCCGGGAGGTTTCCCTTTACCGCTGCGACGGGCTGATCCTCTCCACTCCGACCGGCTCCACCGCCTACTCCATGTCGGCGGGCGGCCCGGTGCTTGATCCGCTCTTAAGCTGTCTTTCCGTCGTTCCGATCTGCCCCGTTTCTCCCGCGGCAACGCCGCTCGTGTTTGCTGGGGACTCGGTGATGACGGTGAAAAACTGCAGCGAGCGGGAGGAGAGCGTTCTTTTGACGGTGGACGGGCGGATCTCCGTCCCGGTGCCGCGGGGCGCCTCCGTCGAGTGCCGCGTTTCCCCCTGCGCCGCAAAGATGATCAAACTGAAGGACAACCGCTTTTTCTCCGTTCTCAAACGGAAGATCAACTGAAGGAGCCAAGATGAAAAACAAACGCCAGGATAAGATCCTTGAAATGGTGGAGCGGTACGATATCGAAACGCAGGAAGAGCTGATCACCCGGCTCCGCGAGCTCGGCTTCGACGTAACGCAGGCCACCATCAGCCGCGATATCCGGGAGCTGAAGATCACAAAGGTATCGACCGGAAAAGGCGGGTATAAATACGTCGTTCCCCAGAATCACGAGGGCGGAAACAAAAAGTTCCGTAACGCGCTCTCGGAATCCATCGTCAAGGTGGACTGGGCGATGAACCAGATCATCATCAAGACCTTTCCCGGTATGGCGCAGGCGATCGCCGCTGCGATCGACGGGATCGACGATCAGCAGATCCTCGGCTGCGTGGCGGGGGACGACGCGATCATCGTGGTCATGCGTACGGTGAACGCCGCGGAAACGCTCGGCCCGCAGCTGCGCGGGCGCATCCGCAGCCTCGGCTGACGAAAAGGAAAGAAGGGCGCGTTATGCTCGCTTCTCTGCATATCGAAAACCTTGCGGTCATCAAAAGAATAGAAATGGATTTTCACGGGGGGTTTACCGTTCTCACGGGAGAGACCGGCGCGGGGAAATCCATCCTGATCGACGGGATCGGTCTGCTCTGCGGATCGCGGGCGGACCGGAATATGATCCGGACGGGGGCGGAGTCCGCGCTCGTTTCCGGGTATTTCGCCGGTCTTTCCTCCGCCTGCCGCGCCGTCCTTGCCGAAAACGGGATCGCGCCGGAGGAGGACGAGGCGATGTTCTCCCGTTCGCTCTCCTCCGACGGGCGCTCCGTCTGCCGGATCAACGGCAGGCAGGTCCCCCTTTCCGTCTACAGGGAAGCGGTCGCCTCTCTCATCAACATTCACGGTCAGCAGGATAACTGGACGCTTACAGAGGAAGCCGCGCAGGCGGAAATGCTCGACCGCTACGCAAAGAACGAAAAGGAAAAAGAAGCGTACCGTCTCGCCTTTGAACGGTACAAAGAAGCGGAGCGCGCGATCGCCGATCTCAAACGCGACACGGCGCGGGCGGACGAGGAGCGGGAGATGCTCTCCTTCCGCGCAAACGATCTCTCCTCCGCAAAGCTGAAGGAGGGCGAGGAGGAAAAACTCCTTGCCGAACGGACCCTCCTCCAAAATGCCGAGCGCATCGAAAAGCAGACCTCGTTCGTGCATCGCGCGCTCACGGGCGGGGAAAAGGTGAACGCGGTTTACGTGGTGGATCGGTCCGCTTCCGCTCTCCGCGGACTCTCAGACGTTTCCCCCGAATACGCCGCTCTTGCCGAACGGCTCGATACGATCAAATATGAGTTAGAGGATATTTCCGAAACGGCGGTACGCATCTCCGGCGCGCCCTCCGGCAATCCCACCGAACTGCTGACCGCCCTGGAAAGCCGCCTTGACCGGATCGAAAGACTGAAAAAGAAATACCGCGCCGACGTCCCGCAGCTTTTGCGCCTGCTTGAGGAAACAAAAGCCCGTCTGGCGCTTCTTGACAACGCGGAGGGCGAAACGGAGGAGCGGGAAAAGGCGCTCTCGGCCGCTTACCGGGAACTGGAAAAAGCGGCGGCGGAGCTGACCGGGGTAAGAGAAAAAGCGGCGCTCGCCCTTTCCGCCGGGATCGGCTCGCAGCTTGATTTTCTCGATATGTCGAACGTGCGGTTTCTCGTTTCCGTTTCCCCCAAACGGACGGAGGACGGGAAAACGCTCTATACTCAGAACGGAGCGGACGAGATCTCCTTTCTCCTTGCCGGAGGGGAGGGGGAAGTACCGAAGCCGCTCTCGAAGATCGCGTCCGGCGGCGAGCTGTCCCGCATTATGCTGGCGGCAAAGTCGGTCTTCTGCGAAGCGGACGCGGTCCCCACGATCATCTACGACGAGGTGGACGCCGGCGTTTCCGGCCGGACGGCGCGTAAGATCGGGATCAAGCTGAAGGAGACCGCGGGCAGCGCGCAGGTTTTCTGCGTAACGCACTCCGCGCAGATCGCCTCGCTTGCACAAACCCACGTCAAGGTGCTTAAACTTTTAAAAGACGGTCAGTACGAATCGCACGTCAGAGAGCTCGACCGCCTCGAGAGGATCGACGAACTCGCCCGGATCCTCGGCGGTATTTCTATCACGGACGCGCAGCGCAGAGCCGCAAAGGATCTGATAAGCGAAGAGACCGGACTGGAATAAGGATCGGAATAAGATGACAGAATTGATCAGAGAGTTTGCCTCCGTCTGCCGGCGGGAGATCCCGTCGGCGGACGTGATCGAGGACTACCCCCTCGGGGAAAAAACCACCATGAAGGCGGGAGGAAACGCCGCTCTCTGCGTCCTGCCGAAAAACCGGGACGCGCTCGTTTCCGCTTTGCGCCTCTTGCGTCGTTTTCCCGTACGCCGCGCCGTACTCGGCCACGGCTCCAATCTCGTCGTTTGCGACAGCGGCTTTTCCGGCGTCGCGGTACGGACGGAGGAGGTACGCGAGATCCGCATCTCGGGGACGGAGGTAAAGGCGGACGCGGGCGTGATGCTCTCCGCTCTTGCCGGCGCCGTTTGCGAGGCGGGGCTCTCCGGCCTTGCGTTTGCCTCCGGGATCCCCGGCACCGTCGGGGGCGCCTGCTATATGAACGCGGGGGCGTACGGCGGCGAGATGGCGGCCGTTTTGGAGAGCGTTACCTGCCTTGATATGCGGGACGGATCTGTCCGCGAGCTGCCCGCGTCCGCGTGCCGGTACGCTTACCGCCACAGTATCTTTATGGAGGAAAAAGACCTGATCATCCTTTCCTGCACGCTCCGCCTTGTTTGCGGGGACCGGGAGGAGATCGCCGCCGTGATGAAGAAAAACCGGGAGGCGCGCAAGGAAAAGCAGCCGCTCGAATATCCGAGCGCCGGCAGCTTTTTCAAGCGGTGCGAAGGACATTTTACCGCGCAGATGATCGACGAAGCGGGGCTGAAGGGCTTTTCGGTCGGGGACGCGCAGATCAGCGAAAAGCACGCCGGTTTTCTCATCAACCGGGGACGCGCGAGTGCGTACGACATCTACGAACTCTCCGAGATCGTCCGTCTGACGCTGAAAAAACGGTACGGCGTGGAGATACACAGAGAGGTGGAGTTTCTTGGATAAGGAAGAACGCGCGCCGTTTTCCGTCCGCTTGAAAGAGGAGCTGTGCGAGCTCGAGGTCAAAAAACAATGCTGCCGCAGGGCGGAAACGTTCGGACTTCTTCTCTCCGGCGCCTCCCTTGACGGGGAGACGGTTTCCCTTTCTCTGCGGGAGGAAGTCGCCCCGCTTGCCGAAAAACTTTTCCGCGAGCAGTTTACCCGCGAGCCGCAAAAGAAAAAACGGGCGGGAGCGACCGTTGCTCTCTCTTTTTCCTCCCGCGCGGCGGCCCGTTTTCTTGCCTCGCCGGAGACGCTGCAATCCGCCCTCCGCTGCCCCGAGTGCGCCGTGGCCGCCGTCCGGGGGATGTTTTTGGCCGGAGGGGGGATCAACGCCCCGACCGAGAGCAATTATTTCCAGATCGCGGCGCCGAACTTCGAGCGGTGTCTTGCCGCCAAAACGGCGGCTCTGTCCGCCGGGATCGGGCTTTTTGCCGGGAAGCGCCGCGGACGCCATTATCTCTATCTGAAAAAGCGGCAGTCGATCGAGGACGCGATCGCGATCCTCGGAGCAAAGCTCTGTTATTTTGAATACCTGAACGCGGGGATCGAAAAAGACGCCCGCAACGACGCGAACCGAGCGTCCAATTTTATCACAAGCAACATCCGGAAAACGGTCGACGCCGCGCAAAACCAGACCAATACGATCCGTCGGCTCGCCGAGGAGGGCATGCTCTCCCATCTGCCGCCCGAGCTGCAGGAAACGGCGAAGGCGCGGATGGAAAACCCCTCGCTCTCTCTCGAGCGGCTGGGGATGCTCTTTAACCCGCCGGTATCCAAATCCGGGATGTATCACCGGCTGGAAAAGATCATGGCGTTTGCCGGCGAAACGCGGCAAACGGAAGAGAAGTAAAACGGGAAAAGGAGGCGCCTATGCGGGATTTTGTCCATCTGCATCTGCACAGCGAATACAGTTTGCTTGACGGCGCCTGCCGGATCAAAGAGATCCCGAAAGCGGCGAAGGAAGCCGGTCAGAGGGCGGTCGCGATCACCGATCACGGCTCGCTTTTCGGCGCGGTGGACTTTTTCCGCGCCTGCGAAGCGGAGGGAGTGAAGGCGATCATCGGCGCCGAGGTCTACGTGGCGCCCGATTCCCGCCTGAAAAAAGAAGGGAAGAAGGATTCCTCCGGAAATCACCTGATCCTCCTTGCCAAAAACGAGGAGGGCTACCGCAATCTCTGCAAGATCGTCTCCGACGCGTATGTGAGCGGCTTTTACGTCAAGCCCCGGACCGACAACGCGATGCTCGAGCGGCACGCGGGCGGGCTGATCGCGCTTTCCGCTTGTCTTGCCGGTTATATCCCGCGGCAGATCGCGGCGGGCAACTTTGAGGAGGCGGAACGCTACGCGCTCTATCTGCGGCGCGTCTTCGGGGAAGAGAACTTCTATCTCGAGGTCCAGGACCACCGCATTCCCGAACAGGCCGCGGTCAATCAGGGGATCTTTGCGATCGCCGAAAAAACGGGCATTCCCGTCGTTTGTACCAACGACGTTCATTATCTGAAAAAAGAAGACGCCTATACGCAGAAGGTCCTCACCTGCATCCAGACGAACAGTCTCGTCGCCGAGGGGAGCCCTCTCGGCTTTGAGACGGACGAGTTCTGGTTCAAGACCGGGGACGATATGGCCTTGGCGTTTCCCTCGCATCCCGAGGCGCTGGAAAACACCCGCCGGATCGCGGACGCCTGTTCCTACCGGTTTGAGTTCGGAAAGCTGAAGCTCCCCACCTTTGATACCGGGGAAGAAACGCCCGCCGGGATGCTCCGCCGTTTGACGGAAGAAGGACTGGAGCGCCGCGCGGCGGAGGGGTCGATCGATTTTTCTCTCCAT
>CAMKAU010000010.1 GCA_946410595.1 uncultured Clostridia bacterium | reverse complement strand
GCAAAGAGGATAAAGCTGGAGTAGACGCCGTAGCCGAGCATGATCTGGTCGCTCGTCAGCTCCATCGGACGCGGCATCAGCGGTTTGAGGTAGGTGTCGCCCACGTCCATCGCCTTATACATATCGACGTTGGTGCGGTAGCCCTTGCGGTCAAGCGCGAGCAGCAGCGGCTCGATGGGGCAGTTGCCCGCGCCGGCGCCGAAGCCCTTGATGCAGGTATCAACGTAGGTCGCGCCCGCGTCGATCGCCGCGAGGGTGTTGGCAACGGCAAGCTGCATATTGTTGTGCGCGTGGAAGCCGAGCGGAACGTCAATGTGCTTCTGGAGGGTGAAGATACGCTCGTAGACCTCCTCCGGCAGGGCGGATCCGCCGCCGTCGAGGAGGTAGATCACCTCGGCGCCGAACTTTTCGGAGGTCTGGGCGTAGCGGAGCGTCTCCTCCACCGAGAGGAACTTGGCGAGCGGGAGGACCGCCCACGGGATCAGGCCCATTTCCTTCGCCATACCGATATGCTGACGAGCGATATCGCACTCGGACATCTGAGTAGCGAACCGGGCGACGGTGATGCCGTTTTCCTTCGCCATCTTCAGATCGTACCGGGTCCCGATGCCGGGGAGGGTGATGATCGCGAGCTTCGCGTTCTTCACCTTCGGGCTGACGGCCTTCATATACTCCTCGTCCGTCGCGGCGCCGAAGCCGTACTGGATGGAGGAACCGCCGACGCCGTTGCCGTGGCCGAATTCGATGAAGTCGACGCCGGTGCTGTCGATCTGTTCCGCGAGCATCGCCATCTGCTCCGTCGTGTACTTGTGGCTCATCGCGTGCGAGCCGTCGCGGAGAGTGGAATCGAGAATGTTGATCCGTTTCATAATCAGTGATTGCCTCCTTGTTTCAGAAGATGTTCCGCGATCCCTTCGCCGACCGCCAGCGCAGCGCTCGTCTCGATATCGAGATTTCCGCTGTATTTGGGGAGATAGTCGCCCGCGCCCTCGATCTCGACCATGATCGTGACCTGGTGTCCGTCGATCGTGGGCGGGAGCTTGAGGGTGTAGCCGGGAACGTACTGCCGCACCCGTTCCACCATCCGGTTGACCGCGTCGTTGATCTTCTTTTCGTCGGGATCCTCCACAAGGCAGTAGATGGTGTTGCTCATCATGATCGGGGGCTTGGAGGGGTTGAGAAGGATGATCGCCTTGGATTTTTCGGCGCGGCCGACCACGCGCAGCGCGCGCGCCGTCGTGATGGTGAACTCGTCGATGCTGTCGCGGGTGCCGGGGCCGGCGCTGTCGCGCGCGATGCAGGCCACGATCTCCGCGTAGTTGACCTTCGTCACCTCGCTGAGGGCGTACACGATCGGAATCGTCGCCTGGCCGCCGCAGGTGATCAGGTTGAGGTTCGGCTCGTTTTTGTACCCTTCCAGGTTAACGGGAGGGCAAACGTAGGGACCGATCGCGGCGGGGGTAAGGTCGACCGCGATCTTGCCGGCCGCCTTGAGCAGCGGCGCGTGCACCATGTGGGCGCTGGCGAGGGTGGCGTCGAACACGATCTTGATATCGTCGTGCTCGAGGAGCCCTTCGATCCCGCGGTCGGTGGTCGGCACGCCGGCCGCCGCGGCGAGAGGAAGGTGCTTGGAGGTCTCGTTGCCTACCATCAGCTTGAGCTCCATATTCTTGGAACGCTTGAGGATCTTGTGCATCAGGTCAAGCCCGATGTTGCCGGGACCGATGATTGCGACGGGGATTTTCTTTTCCATATCTTTTCTCCTTCTTTTGAGGTATTTTGGAACCGATTGGAAAACGGAAGGCGCCGGCGGGGTCAGAGGGTCTGTTTGCCGCGCAGCTCCCGGAGGTATGCGGAGGGGCTCTGCCCGCACTGCATCTTGAAGAAACGGCTGAAGGAATAGATATCGGGGAACCCGAGCAGATCTCCCACCCGGGAGGGGGAAAGCCCCTCCTCCAGCTTCTTTTTGGCGTATTCGGAGCGCAGGGAATTGCAGTATTTGATCAGCGAGACGCCGTAGGTGGAGCGGAACTTTTTGACCAGATAGAACTTGTTGTAGTGGAACTGCTCCGAGAGGTCGTCCAGATTAAAGCGGGAGTTGAGGAAGTTTGCGTCGATAAAACTCTTGACGCTGCTGATGAAGTCCGGCTCCTCGTGCGCAAAACTGCGCAGCTCGGAAATGTTGTCGCGGATGATCATGCGCAGCAGCGCCGTCATCTGCTCCTTGCAGATCAGCTGATAGAGGACCGGCTTGTTGTGGTAGGTGCGGATCACGTCCTCCACCAGAGAGAGAAACACCTTGCGGTTGCTGACGTTGAGGAAGGGGTATTCCAGCTCCCCGCCGAAAAAGTCCGGCTGGATGCAGCGCCGTTCCTCCTCGGTGAAGTCGGCGAGGTTTTTGTAGGAGACGTAGGAAAACTCGCTGGAGGGGGTGTAGGTCACGTCAAAATGGATATGCGCGTGGAGCGGAGAGGAGTCCGGCGGAACGACGATCGTGTGGTTGACGCCGGGCGGGATCAGGATGATATCGCCCTGCTTTGTCTCGTAGGACTTGTCGTTCATCAAAAGACTGAAGCCGCTGGAGATGAACCAGATCAGCTCGTAGTCAAAGAGAGCCCGCTCCTTGAAGACAAGCCCGGGCCGGAGGGTCGAGGTGAGCGCGGCCCGGACGTAAGGGGAAACGGCGTTGACGTTCAGCATACTAAAACCCTCCTTTCGGACAAGCGATCATTTTTTCGAGACTTCGATCTCCCACACAAACGACTGGTAGAGGGTCGCCCGGGAGGTGATGACCATCATATAGCGGCCGCCCTCCCGCGTGTAGACGGAGGAGACGCGCGGCTCGTAGACCGCGCCCATCACGCCGCCCTGCTTGATGACCAGGACCGGATCCGACCAGACGCCGTCAAGGGTCTTGGCCGTCCGCATCACGATACTGTTTTTCAGATCGCCCGCGTAGGCGGTGCAGTAGAGGATGACCCACTCGCCGAGGTATTCGTTATACATCACGCCGACGCCGCCGACCGCGGCTTCGATCGCCGCAAAGTTGGAGTTCATCGCCGCCTCGCCCCGCTCGAAGATCCCGCGGCCGTTTCCGTCCCGGCCCGTCATGTATTCGTAGGCGGAAAGATCTTCGATTTGCTCGGCCTTTACGCGCATCAGGCGGCAGGCGCCCTTGCGCCCGCCGGGAACGCCGAAGACGTAGACCCACTCCCCGTCAAGGACGGGATAGAGCTGGGCAAGTCCGTAGTAAGGGACCTTTGCCACCGGGTCGGAAACGTCCGTTCCCGCCGGCCAGCGCAGATCGGAGGGGGTCTCCCAGCTGCGGCCCATATCGGTCGACTTGGCGAGCGCGCCGTAGTTGCAGGGCCAGCAGCCGTTGCGGCCCGTTGTGCCCCACGCGTTGACCGACATATAGTAGAAATAGAGGGTATCGCCGATCTTCAGCCCGCCCGTCGGGATCTTCGACTCCTCCGTTCCCTTTTTGTGCAGGGAGGGGAGGAACTCTCCGGCAAAGGGCTTGCTCTGGAAGCTGTCGCCCATATAAAACCCGTCGATCCGGAGTCCGTCGGTGTAGTCAAAGTCGGTGGTAAAGGCAAGACTGTTCGCGCGCCAGGTCTTGCCGAGGCCGTCTTCGGAGTTACTGTCCCCGAACGCCATCAAAACCGAGTCGCCGCAGTCGATCATATAGCCGCCGCCCACGCGCGCGATATCGTAGTTCGAGAGGGTGCGGTTGTCGGAGTATTCCCCGGTAAGGAGGGAAACGAAGCGCAGACTCTCGACCCGGTAGAGGGAATAGGCGGGGTCGTTCAGCGTGCGCGATTTTGCGCTGTAAAGACCGGCGAGCAGCTCGGGGGTGTTCTCCCGCTTCTTTTGCTCGGCGATCAGCGCGTCGACGTCGGCGATGCGTTCCTTCGCCTCGGGGCCGAGCGCGTCTTTCTCCGCGGCGGTCAGCGGCGTTGTCGCGGAAAGCGTAACGGAGGGCGGATCGGTATAGCGGATCCCGTTTTCGGAGAGGGCGGGCGCCCGTACGGCAAGGCAGGAGGCGTCGCTCTGCTCGGTGACGGTAAAGGCGCTGCCGGTGAGGGATACGGCGCTTCCGAGGAAGAGACGGGCGCCGGGGTTGCCCTTGGCGACGGTCCCGGAGGGGAAGCTTCCGCCCGTAACGCAGAGGACCGTCTTCGCGTAGGTGGAAACGGTGATCGCGTCGGAGGTTACCTGGCGGACGGCCAGATCCTTCGAGAGGAAGGTGCCGCCGGTGATCTTCAGGGTGACGCTGCCGGTAACCGCGACGGGATTGCGGTTCGGGTTGCTCTCGGTGCGGGAGAGGAGGTAGACCGGACCGTCAAAGGTCCCGCCGCTGATCTCCATATAGACCGTACCGGCGACGCTGTTCATCCCGGAGGCGGAGTTGAAATCCTGTCCCGAGGAGGCGGTAAAACGCCCGCCCTTGATAAAGACGGAGAAGGAGACGCCCTCGTCGACCGTGCCGAACGCGGACTTTGGGTCCATCCGGCTGTTGCCGCCGCGCAGATACTGCCAGGTCCCGGACTTCACCGTGACGGAAGCGTCCCTGTGGCAGCCGATCTGGTAGGCGTTCATGTGGAGGGAGGAGGGAGCGTTGTAGCCGCCGAGCAGCGCGATATAGGTCGAAACGCCGCTTGCCCGGGAGCATTCAACGTCTAAGCCGATCGTAACGTTGTTATACTGGAAGCAGAAGAAGAGGTTGTTTTTTCCGGCGGAGACGGCCAGCCCCTCGAGGAGGTAGTCGCCGTAGAAGTTCGCGTCGGCGGAGAAGGTGAGCTTCGCGCCGCTCGTTTTCCGGTAGTCGATCCCGTCCCGGACCGAGGTCAGGACGACGGTCGCTTCATGGGAGGGGAAGTAGTAGGTCTCCGGGAAGGAGAGCGGACCGCAGACGACGACCGTGCCGCCCGTTTTTTTGGTTTTGCCGAGGCCGTCGGCAAGGGTGGCGGCGTTCTCGGGGGAGGAGCCGTCCTTCCGGCCGGCGCCCTTCTGCGTGACGAAGACGACGGGCGCGGCGGGATCCCCGCCCTGCAGCCCTTCGGGCGCTTCGGTCTCCGGCGCCGCCGTTTCGGGCGCCGCGGTTTCGGGCGCCGCGGTTTCGGGCGCCGCGGTCTCCTCCGACCCGCCGTGAGAAGGATCGGTCTCCGCCGTCCCGGTCTGCGCGGGGTCCGTTTCCGGCGCGGCGGTTTCCGTTTCGCCGATTTTTTTCGTTTCCGGCGCGGCGGTCTGCGGGGCCTCCGTCTGTTCGGCGGTCCCGGCGGGCAGAGGCGCCTTTCCCGTTCCCGCCGTTTCCGACGAGGCGGGGGAGGCCGGCGCGGCGGGCGCGCAGCCGATCGGCATCAGAGAGCAGAGCAGGAGCAGGGCAAGCAGAGGGCGTCCGGCGTGTTTCGTTCGTTTCACGGCGTTCTCCTTTTCAGTCGGGATCGGGAGGGGACTGTACTGCCGTCAGTCCTTTTTGGAAAGTTCGATTTCCCAGACGATGGAATTGTAGATATCCCAGCGCGAGGTGATCAGCATCATATAGCGGCCGCCCTCCCGCGTGTAAGAGGCGGAAACGCGCGGCTCGTAAACGGCGCCGAAGGTCGCCTGCGACATAACCTGGACCGCCTCGGACCACTTGCCGTCAAGGGTCTTCGCGGCGCGCATCACGATACAGTTTTTCAAACTGCCCGTTTCCGGCGTGCAGTAGAACATCAGCCACTCGCCGAGGTATTCGTTATACATCACGCCGACGCCGCCGACGCACTTGTCCACCGCGGCGTAGTTGGTCATCATCGCCTTCTCGCCGCGCTCGAAGATCGCGTTGCCGTTTTCGTCCCGGCCGGTCATATACTCATAGGCGGAGAAGTTCTCGATCTGGGACTGCTTGACGCGCATCAGGCGGCAGTAGCCCCTGCGTCCGCCCGGAACGCCGAAGAAGTAGACGTAATCTCCGTCCAAGACGGGATAGAGCTGCGCCAGACCCCACTCCGGGATCTCCTCAACGGGGTCGGAGACGTCGGTTCCCGCCGGCCAGCGCAGGTCGGAGGGCGTTTCCCAGCTGCGGCCGAAGTCGGTCGATTTGGCGATCCCGCCGTAGTTGCAGGGCCAGCAGCCGTTGCGGTCGGTTTCCCGCCAGCTGGCGACCGACATATAGCAGAAGTAGAGGGTATCGCCGATCATCACGCCGCCCGTCGGGATCTTCGATTCTTCGGTCTTGTTCTTCGTGTCGTGCCCGGAGAGGAGGAACTCGCCGGAGAAGGGCGCGCTCTGGAAGGTGTCGCCCATATAGAAACCGTCAAGAGTAATGCCGTCGGTGTAGTCCCGGTCGGTCGTGAAGGCGAGGGCGTTTGCGCGCCACGGCTTGCCGAGCTCGCCCTCGGGGTTGCAGTCGCCGAAGGCGAGGAGGACGCTGCCTCCGCAGTCGATCATATAGCCGCCGCCCGCGCCCGCGATATCGTAGTTGGTGATCGTTTTGTTGATCGAATACTCGCCCGTCAGCATCGAGACGAACTTTACGCTGCGCACCGCGTCAAGGGAGTAGAGCTTGTTGGGGTCGCGCAGACGCATCGAGGACGCCGGCGTGTTCTGTTCCAGCTTCCGGACCTTCGCAAGCGAGGCGGCGGTCTCGGGGATCAGACTCTTTTCCTCTTCCGCCGTGAGGGGGCCGGTCTTCGGCTTCGTCTCGGGGAAGGGGGGCTCGGTGTAGGAGGGGGCGTTCGCCTTCATGGTCGGCGCGGCGATCTGATCGGCGCTGCCGGAGAGGGTCTTCGTGAAGGACTTCGCGGTCACGCCCACGCCGTCGGCGAGGAGGACGCTGCTGTTCGTGTCGCCCGTGGCGACCGTTCCCGCCGGGAAGGTCCCGCCGGAGATGCAGAGGACCGTTTCCGCGTGAGAGGAGAGGGCGATTTTGTCGGAGGTCGTCTGGCGGACGGCCAGCTCTTTCGAGCGGAAGGTCCCGCCGGTGATCTTCAGCGTCACGCTGCCGGTAACGGACACGGGATAAAGCTCCGTGTTGCTCCCGGCGCGGGAGAGGAGATAGACCGGGCCCTCAAAGGCGCCGCCGCTGATCTCCATATAGACCGAGCCGGCCACGCTGTTCATGCCCGCGGCAGAGTTGAGATCCCGCCCGGAGGCGACGGAGAAGGTCCCGCCCTCCACGAAGATCGCAAAGGTAACGCCCTCGTCCACGGTGCCGAAGGCGGACTTCGCCTGGGTGCGGCGGTTGCCGCCGCGCAGGTACTGCCAGGAGCCGCCCTTCACGGTGACGGCGGCGTCCTTGTGGCAGCTGACCTGTTCCACGGTGCGGTAGGCGCTGGAGGGGACGTTGTAGCCGCAGATCAGCGCGATATCGGTCGAAACGCCGGACGCGCGGACACACTCAACGTCCGCGCCGAAGGTCACGTTGTTGTACTGGAGGCAGAAGAGCAGATCGGCTTTTTCGGCGGAGATCGTCACGCCGTCAAAGAGATAGTCGCCGTAAAAGAAGGCGTTGGCGGAGAAGGAGAGCTTCGCGTCCGCCGCCGTCCGGTAGTCGGTGCCCTCCCAGACGGAGGTCAGGGTAACGGCCGCGCCGTTGGAGGGGAAGTAGTATTCTTCGTCAAAGGAAACGGGCCCGCAAACGACGACGGCGCCGCCCGCTTTTTTGGTTTTGCCGAGGCCGTCGGCAAGGGTGGCGGCGTTCTCCGGCGAGGAGCCGTCCTTTTCGCCGGCGCCGTCCTGCGTTACAAAGACGGTCGCCGCTTCCGCGGCAAAATCGTCCTCGGGCAGGGCGTCCGTGCTGTCCGCCGGCGGGACGTCCGGCTTATCGCAGGAGCCGAGCGCCGCGGCGCAGAAAAGGAGTGAAAGGATCATCGAAAGGATCCGGAAAAGCGGAGACGTGCGGGAGGCGTTTTTGTGATGCTTCATTTTTGGTTTTTCTCCTTGGGTTATTCACAGAAAGGGCAATTCTCCATGTTCGTCACTATCTTACCCTATTTCATTATATTTGAGGAGAACGGAAGTTGTCAAGATGGTTGGCAATTCTTGGTTTTCGGTTTTGATGACTTGCGTATTTTTATGAGCAAATCATCCTGCGCCGGATCGGAAAACGGCCTAAGAGTATCCGGCGTTTTTCGTATATGACAGCCGTTCTGTTGCCGCTGTCCCGGAAAAAGAAAAGGAAATCTTGCTTTTTTTGTTTTTCTGTAATAAAATATTTCCGTAAAAAACAGAATTTCTCCGTTGCAGGGCGGTTTATGGGACTGATTTTTTTGCTGAATAAAAGCGGAGGATATCCTGAAACCGGAAGAGCTCCGAAACGGCGAAAAAAAGCGCGCTTTCTCCGCATGGCGGAGGAAGCGCGCCGGTTTGTTTCGGGGTCAGAGGAGGGGGCGGGAGGCGGAAAAGAGCAGGTTTGCGTCGATCTCCTCGCCGTCGCGATCTCCGGGGGCGAGCGCGCCGGTTTCCGGCGCGTCCGCGGGATCGGAAAGGGCGGCCGTTTCCGTCGCGGCGGGGAGGTCCGGCGTTTCGGGCGTATCGGTTTGCGCGTTTTCCATCGCGAAGAGGAAAAACCCCCACACGGCGACGATCAGAACGGCCTTCATCCACGGTTTCAGCTTTTTGCTGCGGGCGATCAGAAGGGAAAGCGGCAGCGGGAAAAGGAAGATCCAGCCGAGGATCCACCAGACGAGCGAGCCCCTTTTTTTCGGCGCGGGCTCCGCTTCCGCGGGCGCGCTTTCCCGCTCCGCCGGAAGGTACCCGCAGTTCGGGCAGGCGTTGGTGTAGTATTCGGTCCGGCAGCGCGGGCAGAGGCGCGGCTCCTGGCCGGCCCGGACGCCGCAGGCGGGGCAGAACGCGCCGCTTTCGTATTCGTTGCCGCAGTTGCCGCAATGCTTGAGGAACGCGGTCGCCCCGCAGGAGGGGCAGCGCTCCGTTTCGTCTTCGACCAGCATCCGGCAGTATTCACACCGTTTCATTTCGTTTTCTCCTTCGGTTCGGTTCTTTTTTATCATACGGCAAAAGACCGCCGTTGTCAACAGGAAAACGGCGGGAGAACCTCCTTCAAAGGCGGGTCCGGCATTGACAAGGCCGCCCCTTTTATGATAAAATATTCTATCACGGAACGGGCGGCGCCGCCGCGCGCGTTCCCCGTTTTCCCCCGTTATCCGCCGCCCGAAAAACCGTATCTCCCGGAGGTCAGACAAAATGAACAAGAAGATCCTTTCCTTTTTTCTCGCGTTTTCTCTCGCGCTTGCGCCGGTTTTCTGCTTTCCGTTTTTATCGGAAGCGTTTTCCGTGTTGAAAGGATACGGAACGGACGATTACGTTTACGCGCCGGCAAAATACGATCTCGTCGTCGCGACCGAAGCGGAGGAGCCCGCCTATCAGTGGTTCGTCGGCGTCGGCCGGAACGTCCCGGTCGAGGAGCTGATGACGATCGAGGACGACGAAAGATGGAGCGGGACCCGGACCGCGCACCTGTCGCTGATCACCCACGACGGGATCGCCTACACCGGCGACGGCGACGGTTGGGACAGTCTTTATTTTTGCTGTCTGGTCACCGACAAGAACGGCAAATCGTTCTGGGGCCCGGATATGAACATGGTCATCCACACCCACGCTTCGCTCCTTGCCAAAATGGAAAAAGAGGGGGTGGAGATCACCTCAAATGGCGTCTGTTGCCAGAACGGCTCCCCGCTTACCCTTGAGCGCGAGGAAGACGGCGTCAAATATTATACTTCTTACGGCGACAGCCCCTTTTGCCCCTCCGTCAGTTATCACCCGATGAGCAGCGATCTGCGCGAGCGCTCCGACGGGGAGCTCGTCAAGGAGACCTACGTCACCGCCGGCGGCAGCGCCGTCCGCTTTACCGATTTCGAGAACGGCTTTCGCCCGGAGCGGTACGGAACGACCGTTGTGTTCCGCACCGATCTTGTCCTTTACGTGGGCGAAAAGCGGATGGAAACGCTCGATTCCGTCACCTCGGTCGTGAACGTGAAGGCGCCGGACGGGGTCGGCACGGCGCCGGTCAAAACGGCCTGCGCCGTCCTGGCGGAGCAGTACAGCCAGGCGCGGGTCCTGAAAGAGCTCCAAAAGGGCGAGCTCGTGACGCTGCTTTCCGAGTCGGGCGGCTACTGGCGCGTCGCGGCGGGCGGGTACTTCGGCTACGTCCCGAAGACGGCGCTCGACGTCTCCGACGCGATCTCCTCCGTCGCCGTAACGGTCACGGAGCCGGCCGCCTACCAGACGCCCTCCTCCGCCGTCCCGGCGGAGCCGGACCGGTACGAGCTGGATCCGCAGCTGAACCAGAAGATGTGGTACGACGAAACGAGCGATGAATACCTGGAGACGGGCGACGTTTTCCTGCCCGGACACAGCTACCAGGCGGTGATCTGGGTCACCGCGAAGGCGGGGAAGCGCTTCCCCCTTTCGGGCGGGCAACCCGACGTGGCGGGCTGGGTCAACGGGGTCCCGGCAACCGTGTCGAAAGCGCACGAGCAGGATCCCAAGGAGGTCATCCAGATCACCTATTCCTTCACGCACGTCCACGATCTGACAAAGGTCAACCGGGTCTATCCGACCTGTACGCAGCCCGGGAAAGAATATCATTATTACTGTGCCGGCTGCGGCTGGCGCTTTGAGGACGCCGGAGCGGAGGTGCGCATCACCGACGAGGGCTGGGGGATCCTCCCCGCGCGGGGACATTGGGAGTCCGAGTGGAAGAGCAACGGAACGAGCCACTATAAGGTCTGCCTGCGCCGCGAATGCGGCGAGACGATCTCCGGAACGCTCGGTACGCATACCGGCGGCTCGGCGACCTGCGCGCAGGAAGCGGTCTGCGAGGTCTGCGGCCTTTCCTACGGCGCGCTCGCTGCCCATACCTATTCCTCCGGCTGGACCTACCGGGCGGAGGAGGGGCACGCCCACGGCTGTACCGGGCTGCTCTGCGGCGCGCACGACACGGTCGTCCCGCACCGTCCCGGCCCCGCCGCGACCGCAACGGAGCCCCAGGTCTGCCTTGACTGCGGCTACGTGATCACGCCCGCCGGCAGCCACGTCCATACGCTGACGAAGACGGAGGCCGTCGTCTCCTGTACCGGAGAGGGGCATATCGCCTACTACGTCTGCGGCGGCTGCGGCAAGTGGTTTTCCGACGCGGCGGGGACGAAGCTCATCTCCAATCACAACGACGTGAAAACCCCTCCCGCGGGGCACCTCGTGTCCGACGGCTGGTCGCACGACGATCTCTGTCACTGGCGGACCTGCGAGCGCTGCGGAACCGTGATGGATGAAACGAAAATCCTCCACGCCGACGAAAACGGCGACGGCCGGTGCGACACCTGCTTTTTGATCCTTTCCTCCGACGAAACGGCCCCTGTCCCGGTAACGACCGCCGAGACGGACCCCGGCGAAACGCAGCCGGCGCCGGGCGGAACGGGATCCGCCGGAACGGAGACCCCGGGAAGCGGGGCGCCGAAGCCGGGCGATCCTTCCTCCGTCCCGCTGCCGGTCATCCTTCTGATCGCGTTTTGCGCCGCCGCGGTCCTCGCGGGGACGGTCGCCGCCGTCCTCTCGGAAGTGAAGCGGCGGAAACGATAAGTTTTCCCGCTGAGCGGCGGGGAAAAGGCCGGGACGGATTGACAAAAAAGGTCCGGAGAGATACAATATAAAAAATACGCTGAAGAGCGGCGCGGACAAAGCCGCCGGCAGATCGCCGGGGCGCCGCGCCGGACGGAAAAGGAGAGACAGCATGCCTGAAAAAAGCATTCGGGATATGAACCGGCTTGAGCGGCAGCATTATTCGCTTGCCGCCCGTACCTTCCGCGCCACGGTCATGGGGGCGATCGTCTTCGGGCTCGCGGCGCTGATATTCGGACTGGGGCTCTACGCGTACGCGCTGGGAGAACAGTGCGTCGCGGAAGCGTTCAATCTTTCCCGCACGACGGCGGCTCTGATGGAGCAGACCGTTGACGTCGGCCCCCTGGCCGAGGAGGTCATGACGCGCTACCGCGCCCTCCCGGAGGAACGCCGGCAGGAGATGGGAGAAGACTCTTACCGCGCGGTGTTCGCCGATATCGCCGAGCGCGAGGACTACCGCTACGTGCGCGAATTTCTCGCCGCCTTCCGGAAGACGAGCGAGGTCTACGATATTTATCTCGCCACCTACGACCGCGACACCTGCGCGATCGTCTATATCGTCGACCCCGAGGAGGACGAGGCGTACGTCTGCCAGCCCGGCGACTGGGAGAGCGTCCCGGAGCGGGAGGTAAACAAGTTCCTCTCCTGGGACGGCAGCGGCCGTCTCTACGACATCGGCAGCACGGAAAAATACGGCTGGCTCGCGACGAGCGGCGTTCCGATCAGAAACGAAAAGGGCGAGGAAGTCGCCTTCGTTCTCGCCGACGTTTCGCTGACCAGCATCGCGGGGAGGATGAAGAGCTTCGTGCTCCGTTACGCGCTCGCCATGTTCCTTATCGTCAATCTGGTGGCGATCTTTATGGTCCGCCATATGAAAAAAACGCTCGTCGCTCCGATCAACCGGATCGCGGCGGCGGCGGAAGAGTATATCCGGGACAAGCAGGAGGGCAAGACCGATATCGAGCACTTCTCCAGCCTGAAGATCTCGACGGGCGACGAGGTCGAAAACCTCGCGCTGCTGATGGCGGATATGGAGAAGGGGCTCTCCGAATACGAGGAAAACCTCACGAAGATCATCGCCGAAAAGGAGCGCGTCGGCACCGAGCTGGCGCTGGCGACCCGGATCCAGGCGGATATGCTCCCGAACATTTTCCCCGCGTTCCCCGAGCGTCCCGACTTTGACGTGTACGCCTCGATGACCCCGGCAAAGGAGGTCGGCGGCGACTTCTACGACTTCTTCCTCGTGGACGACGAACACCTGGCGCTCGTGATGGCGGACGTTTCCGGCAAGGGGGTCCCGGCGGCGCTGTTTATGATGATCTCGAAGATCCTCGTGCAGAATTACGCGATGATGGGCCGCAGCCCGAAAGAGGTGCTGGAGGCGGTGAACGCGCAGATCTGCGCCAACAACCGCGAGGAAATGTTCGTCACGGTATGGTTCGGCATCCTCGATCTCACGACGGGTACGCTCACGGCCGCCAACGCCGGCCACGAGTATCCGGTGCTCAAGCAGCCGGACGGCGATTTTGAACTGATCAAAGACAAGCACGGATTTGTCATCGGCGGGATGGAGGGCGCGCGCTACCGGGAGTACGAGCTGAAGCTCGAGCCGGGCGCCAAGCTCTTCCTCTATACCGACGGCGTGGCGGAAGCGACCGACAGCGCGGAAAAGCTCTTCGGCACCGCGCGGATGCTGGAAACGCTGCGCGCCGCCCAGGAGGGAGAGCCGAAGGAGATTCTGGAGGCCGTCGACCGCGCGGTCGCCCGTTTCGTCGGCGACGCCCCGCAGTTTGACGATCTGACGATGCTTTGTATGCATTATATCGGAAAGGAGCCCGGAAACATGAAGGAAACGAAAGAAATGACCGTGGAAGCGACCGTGGAAAACATTACCGCTGTGACCGACTTTGTCAACGCCGAGCTGGAGCGGCTCGACTGCCCGCTCAAGGCGCAGATGCAGATCGACGTGGCGATCGACGAGCTGTTCGGCAATATCGCGCAGTACGCCTACCATCCCGAGACGGGATCGGCGACCGTGCGGGTCGAGGTGGAAAAAGAACCGCTTGCCGTGGTGATCTCCTTTATCGACAAGGGCAAGCCCTTCGATCCGCTCGCGGCCGAAGATCCCGACGTTACCCTGTCCGCGGAGGAGCGGAAGGCGGGCGGGCTCGGCGTTTTCCTCGTCAAGAAGACGATGGACGCCGTGAGCTACGAGTATAAAGACGGCAAAAACATTCTGAAGATCAAGAAAAATATCTGAAAGAGGTAGAATATGACGATCGGAAAAAACAGAACCGGAACGGCGCTTACCCTTACCCCGGAAGGACGCCTGGACACCGTTACGGCGCCGGAGCTCGAGGCGGCGATCGCGGAAAACGCGGAAGGCGTGACGGAGCTTACCCTCGACTTTGCCAAACTGGACTACATCTCCTCGGCGGGACTGCGCGTGCTTCTTTCCGCGCAGAAGCGGATGAGCGCCGCCGGGAAGATGACGGTAAAAAACGTGAACGAAACGATCGCCGAGATCTTTGAGATCACCGGCTTTTCAGACATTCTTACGGTCGAATAAACGGGCGGCGAGATGATCAAAAAGATTTTCAGACAGATGCTGGTCACGCAGATCGTCTCCGCGATGACGGTGATGCTCTGCATGCTCGTTGACAGTATTATGATCGGCCGTTTCCTCGGCGTTAACTCGATGACCGCCTACGGACTGGCCACGCCGGTCCTCCTCGTCTTCGCCGCCTTCGGCAGTATGCTTTCGGCGGGGATCCAGGTGATGTGCGGCAAAACGATGGGCAGCGGCGATATGGAAGCGACCAACGGCTGCTTTTCCGTTTCCGTCGCGCTCGCGGCGGCGATCTCGCTTGTCGGCACGGCGGCCGTGCTGCTCTTTACCGATCCGATCTGCGTCCTCCTCGGCGCCGGCCGACCCACCCCCGACAACACGGTGTTTTTCCTCACGCGCGACTATCTGCGCGGCTTTATCATCGGCGCGCCCGCGTTCATCTTCGCGCAGATCATGGTGCCTTTTATGCAGATCTCCGGCAGCCGGACCCGGCTCGTCGCCGCGGTCGCGGCGATGACGGTCGCGGATATCGCCCTCGACGTTCTCAACGTCTTCGTCGTGAAGTGGAGCACCCTCGGGATGGGGCTCGCTTCAAGCGTCAGCTATTATATCGCCTTCGTGATCGGCGCGCTTTACTTCTTCAAAAAGAGCTGTATCTTCCGTTTCCGCCCCGCGCTCCTGCGGGGGAAGACCGCGCTTGACCTGATCCGCTACGGGCTGCCGACGGTGATCAACCAGATCAGTCTGGTGCTGCTCGTGTTCGTACTCAACAAGGTGCTGCTCGAGGTCGGGCAAAACCTCGCCGTCGCCGCCTATTCGGTGATCTCGACGGTCGGCAATCTCTGTTACTGCTTCGGCTCCGGCATCGCGTCCGTCGCGCTGCTCCTCTCCTCGATCTTTTACAGCGACGAGGATAAGACCGAGCTGCGCGCGCTGATCAGAACCATGTTCTTCTACGCCGTCGCGCTGGACCTTGCGCTGATCGCCGCCGTGCTGATCCTTGCCCCGCTGCTCGTCGGGCTCTTTCTCACCGGGGATCCGGAGGCGGCGGGTATGGCGATCCTCGGGCTGCGGCTCTTCTCCCTCTCGCTGCTCCCCTGCTCGCTGAATACCTCCTACAAGAATTACCTGCAGGGGGTAAACCAAACCAAGTTCACGCAGGCGATCTCGGTGATGCAGAACTTTGCTTTCACCGCGCTTTTCGCCTTCCTTCTCAGCCGGTTTCTCGGAACGACCGGCGTCTGGCTCGGCTATCTCTGCGGCGAAACGCTGACCCTTCTCGTCATCGTGATCGCGGTATGGAAGCGCTGCGGCCGCGTTTCCTTCTCCGCCGAGGCGTTCTCCTATCTCCCGCCCTCGTTCGGCGCGGGGGAGGGGGACTGCATGGAGGAGACCCTCACCGATCTCGGCGGCGCCGTGGCCGTTTCCGCGAAGGCGGCGGAGTTCTGCCGTCTGCACGGGGAGAGCCCGCGCAACGGCGCGATGATCGCGCTTTGCATCGAGGAGATGACCTCCAATATCGTGGCGCACGGCTTCACGAAGGATAACCGGGAGCACAGCGTCGACGTCCGGCTCCTTTTCAAGGGGGAAAAACGTATGATCCGCATCCGCGACAACTGTCTCCATTTCGACCCGCTGCGCTATCTCGATCTCCACAAAACGGACGATCCGACCGCGCATATCGGGATCCGGATGGTGATGAAAACGGTCAAAAACGCAAACTACGTCAACTCGCTCGGTCTGAATAACCTGACGCTGGAGATGTGACGGGGAGGGAACGATGGATCTTTTAGACAGGGCGATCGCGTTTGCGACGGAGGCGCACGCCGGGATGCGGCGGAAGCGCACGGACACGCCGTACATCCTGCATCCGCTGGAGGTCGCCGCGATCGCGGGAACGATGACGAGCGACCGGGAGGTGCTTGCCGCCGCCGTGCTGCACGATACGGTGGAGGATACGCCGACCGAGCCGGAGGAGATCCGGGAGCGGTTCGGGGAGAGGGTCGCCGCCCTCGTCGCGTCCGAAACGGAGGACAAACGCCGCGGCGTTCCGCCGGAGGAAAGCTGGCAGATCCGCAAGGAGGAGTCGCTTGAGCGGCTGAAAAACGCCGCCGACCCCGGCGTAAAGATCCTCTGGCTTTCCGACAAGCTCTCGAATATGCGGTCCTTTGCCCGGCTCCGCCGCCGGGATGGCGACGGGATCTGGGAGCATTTCAACCAGAAGGATCCCGCCAGGCAGGCGTGGTATTACCGGTCCGTTGCCGACTATACGAAAGAACTTTCCGATACCGACGCGTGGCGCGAATACGCCGATCTGATCAAAACGGTTTTTGAAGGAGTGGAATAGTATGATGAATCTCACGCACACAAACGAAAACGGCGCTCTGACGATCGGGGTCGCCGGGCATATCGACTCAACGAACGCCGCGGAGCTGGAAAAAGGGGTCACGGCGCTCTGCGAGCAATACCGGCCGACCTCCGTTTCGGTTGATTGCGATAAGCTCGCCTATATCTCCTCGGCGGGGCTCCGCGTCGTCCTCCGTCTGAAAAAGGCGATCGCCGATACCAAACTGATCAACGTCAGCCCGGAGGTCTACGAGGTCTTCGATATGACCGGGTTTACCGAGATGATGGAGATCCGCAAGGCGTACCGCCTGATCTCGGTCGAGGGGTGCGAGGTCATCGGGCAGGGCGCAAACGGCAAGGTCTACCGCATCGACCCGGACACGATCGTCAAGGTCTATCTCAACCCGGACGCGCTGCCGGAGATCCACCGCGAGCGCGAGCTGGCCCGCTCGGCCTTCGTTCTCGGGGTGCCGACGGCCATTCCCTACGACGTCGTCCGCATCGAGGGAGGCGGCTACGGCTCGGTGTTCGAGCTGCTCAACGCGACCAGCTTCGCCAAGCTCCTGATCCGCGGAGAGAAAACCGTGGACGAGATCGCCGCGATGAGCGTGGATCTGCTCAAGCTGATCCATTCCACCGTCGTCAAGCCCGATACGATGCCCGATATGCGCGCCGTCGCGCTCGACTGGGCGGAGTTTCTCCGGGATTATCTGCCCGCCGATCAGTACGAAAAGCTCTACTCGCTGATCGCCGCCGTGCCGGAGGACGATCACATGATGCACGGCGACTATCATATCAAAAACGTGATGCTCCAGAACGGGGAGACCCTCCTGATCGATATGGACACCCTCTGCCACGGGCATCCCGTCTTTGAGCTCGCAAGTATGTATAACGCCTACGTCGGGTATTCCGAGCTGGATCCCGAGATCATCCGGAACTTCCTCGGCATCACGCAGGAGACCGGCCGCGGGCTCTGGGAGAAGATGCTGGCGCTCTATTTCCCCGGCGCGGACGAAAACGCCCTGAAAGCGGCGGCGGAAAAAGCGATGATCGTGGGCTACACGCGCATCATGCGCCGCACGATCCGCCGCGGGGGTCTTCAGAGCGAGGAGGGCAAAGCCGTCATCGAAAACTGCCGCCGGCGCTTTGCCGACCTTCTCCCGCGGACGGAAACCCTTACCTTCTGACGCGCTCCGCCGGAAAACAAAAACGGAAAAAGCCCGTCTGTCCGACAGACGGGCTTTCTTTTCTTTTTCTGCGACGGGGTCATGGGGCCGGCGGCGTTTGGGCGTTCGCCCGGCTTCTCTTTTTCGCGGAGAGGACGAGGAAGACGGTATAGGCGACAAAGAGGAGAAAGAAGATCCCGAGGGAGAGCAGACAGCCGCCGAGACTCCCCGCGCTCAGGTTGAGCAAAAGCAGGAGCGGGGCGACCGCCGCCATGGCGGGGAACTGCGAGAGGATGAAGATGCTGCCGGTCGGCGTTTCGTAGTTTGGGTCGGTCTCGCGCAGCAGGATCATCCCGTTGGAGGCGGTGCCGGTCAGCGTGCCGAAGTTCACTAAAAACGCCTCGTGCTCGAAACCCGCAAAGCACCGCTTGCAGATGAAGCGGACGTAAACGGCGGTCGCGGCCGCGCCCGCCGCCGAGAGGGCGGCGATCATCCACGCGTACCTGGTCACCACGCGGATGTCGATGGCGGCGACGCCGGCGATGATCATCATATCGAAAGCGAAGCCGGAGATGCGGTCCATCTGGTAGTTGTTGATATAGCGGCTCCGGACGACTTTTTTGCGTTCAAAGGCGCGCATGGCGGCCTTGATCGCCGTGGCGCAGATCACGCCCCAGATAAAGTTGAAGCCCCAGGCGATATCGTTGAAGAGCTTGACGCCCGTAACGTCGCTGAGTTTGGCGAAGAGGAACATGATCCCGAAGGCGCCGGCGTAGGCGAGCGCGACGAAGGCGAACTGGATCGAGATCTTATCGACTGACTCGCAGTCCTCGATCTCGTTGCTCCCTTCAAAATCCTCCACCGTCCGGACGGCGCCGGCGGTTTTCGGGACGATCTGTCCCTTCTTTTTGAAGATATTGATGTACGCCACCCCGACCACCGACGCGACGATAAAGCCGATCGAGGCGACCGTCAGCCCGAAGCTGCCGTTGCCGTCAAAGCCGTAAGCGCCGAAGTTGACGTCCCAGGTCAAGGCGTTGCCCGGCCCCTGGCCGAAGCCGAGGGGAAGCAGCACGCCCGCGTCGTAAAAGAGCGCCGCGCCCGCCGCGTAAAAGAGGAGGGAAACGGCGATCCCCACGACCGCCTGCAGCATATAGGTCCCGCCGGTCAGGAGACCGTTTTGCAGCGCGAGGAGCCCTAACTTGCGGTTTTTGTTCTGTTCCACCGTCTTGAGCGCCATGGCGATAAAGCCGATCCCGAGCGCGTGGTAGGTCACGACCTGCATGATCCGCGCGTCGGTCAGCGGAGAGCCGCTCACCTTTTCGGCGATGAGATTGGCAAAAAAGAGCAAAAGCCCCCCGATCAGGGCGCTGGGGATAAACGCCTTCCGCAAAAACGGAACGCTCCGCCTCAGCGCGTTGCCGATCAGCAGCGCGATGAGGAGAAGGCCGAGGTTGACCGCAACGCTCCATACGGCGTCGTACTGGGTCAGATCAAATCGCCACATCATATCAGTCTCCCGGATAAACGGATTGTTCCGTTTCGTTTGGTTGGGGTCGCTTCCCGAGCCGGTTCAAAAGAAAGAGGTACTTGACGGGATTAAAGCGTTTTCCGCCGCGCAGGGTATAGTCGTTTTCCCCGTAGCGGAAGGTCAGGTTCCGCCCCGATACGGCGGAGACCGCGGAGATCTTCTCCGTTTCAAACGCGTGCCCGCCGCACCGGAGAGCGGCGCCGGTCAGGGCGAGCTTGCCCCGGGCAAGGCGTTTTCGTTTTTCAAAGGGGGTGGAGAAAAAGAGGGTAACGCCCTCGTCGCAAAAGACCGGGCGGTTCGGCGGGATCTCCATTTTGCGCACCGCGTTTTTCTGGAAGTTCCACCAGTCGACCAGCCGTTCGTACCCGTCAAGGCCGTGAAGACGCAGATCCTCGCCGTACTCCGCGCGCAGACCGCAGCTCCGGCAGGTAAGGAAGGCGCCCTCGGAAAAAAGCGTTTCCGTTTGGCCGCAGCGCGGACAGGCAAAGAGCATCCGTTCGAGGTATTCCGCCCGCCGGCGGCTTTTGTAGCGGGCGCCGCTTTCGCTGTCAAAAACGGTCAGGGTGTCGGCGATCAGGCGGGAGAGCGCCCCGTCCTCCATCCCGGCGTATTCCGCGTACGGGAGGACGCGCCGGATCTCTCCGGTAAAGGGGCCGCGCCGCTTTTTGTTTTTGAAGCGAGGACTGACGCCGGTGCCGCCGCGGATATTAAAGAGAACGATCGTCGCCTTCGTCTTTTTGATAAAAGCGGGAAGACCCGGCGCGATCGGATAGCAAAACTCCGCGTAGGTGCGGTTCCCCTCGGGAAAGAGGAGGATCGACGCGCCGCCTTTCAGCAGGCGGAACATTTTTAAGACCGTTTTGGCGTCGGAGGCCTCCTTCTTTTTCGGAATGACCGAAAAATAAGAAAAAAGACGGCTCCGGAGCTTTCCCGAAAAGATATGATCGGTCGCGACGGGATAGACGGGGGCGTCAAACACGGGGAAGAGGCAGAAGGGGTCTTCGTCTGTCTGATGATTGCTGAGAACGATCACGGGCTCCCCTTTTTTGATCCGGTACCGGTCGCGGCACCGGAAGCCGAGAAAGAGCCGCGTATAGAGAAAGAAAAACCGCCGCAGGAAGAAAAACCACAGCTTATGCGCCGGTCTCGCGTAGCGTTCGTCTCGTTTCATAGAATGTCCGGAGCCGCCGTCCGCCCCTTTCGTGTGGGATGTCCCTTTGCGGGAATGGAGAAAAAAGGTATCATTATTCTAACACGGCGCCGGTCTTTTTGCAAGGTTTTGGCAAAAAAATTGCGCCACCGCGCGGGCAAAAGAAGGGGAAAAAAGGCAAAAAACGGCGCCGGATTCCTTTCCGGCGCCGTTTGCGATCGTTTTTGACAACGCGGGATCAGCCGTAGGTCTGAATGATCTCCTCCGCGACCTGCCGCTTCGGAACGGAGCGGTCCATCGCCTGCTTTTCCACAAAGCGGTGCGCATCCGGCTCGGTCATTTTCAGCTCGCTGATGAGTAGCCACTTCGCCCGGTTGACAAGGCGGATCTCGTTCATCTTTTCCTCGATGGAGAGGGTCCTCGTTTCCGTTTTCCGGATCCGCTCCCGCGCGCTGATCAGCCAGCCGGCCGCCGTCTGGAAGAGGGACCGCGCGATCGGCTTCTGCATCATAAACACCCCGTGCCCGACGAGCCGTTCGTACGCGTCGGGGTAATGCTCGGCCTTGGCGAGAAAGAGAACGATCGTCCCGCCGGAGGAGACCGAGTCGACGGCAAAGCGGACGCCGGGATCGTCGGGGAGCGGGGAATTGACGATCACAAAGTCGTAATCCCGCTCCGATACGGCGCGTTTGGCGGCGCTGACGGCGCCTACCGTACGGATCGGGGAGAAGGAGGCGGCGGGGAACAGCTCGGTCAGCGCCTGATTGAACGGCTCCGCCGCGGACACGACGAGCACGCTGTAAGATTTTTCTTCCAGACTCAAACGGTCCCCCTCCTTTCTCCGGCGTTTCGGCGCCGTTATTGCGCGTAGATTTGCAGGATCTCGGCCGGGACGCTTTCCCGGATAAACCCGTCGGCCAGAGCCGCCGCGCGCGCTTCGCTCAGATCGGCGGGCAGCTTTTGCAGGCGAGAGAGAACGTCCTCGCCCGCCCGGTAGAGGTTGAGGTCAAACGGCTCCGGCAGGGCGAGCTTCCTTTCGATCCCGCGCAGCCCCGCCCGGATCATCAGCGTCATGGCGAGATAGGGATTGGCGGTCGGGTCAGGGGAGCGGAGCTCCGCCCGCCGGTACTCGCCTTTCGCCGCGGGGAGGCGGATCAGCTGGGAGCGGTTCTCCGCCGAAAAGGAAACGTAGCGCGGCGCCTTCATCTCCCCGAGCCGGGCGTAGGACGCGGCGGTCGGGTTAAAGAAGAGCGTGCAGGGAACGGCCTTGTCCAGCACCCCCGCGATCACCCGGAAAAGCTGCTCGGAGGAGGGATCGGGCCGGACGGAGCAGTTGAGGTGAAAGCCGTTTCCCGGCGCGTTTTCCAGCGGCTTCGGCGAAAAGTCGGCAAACAGGCCGTTTCGCTGCGCCGTCGTTTTCACGACGGTCCGGAAGGTCATCACGTTGTCGGCGGCGGTCAGCGCCGTCGTATAGCGGAAGTCGATCTCGTTCTGCCCGGGGCCCTCCTCGTGGTGGGAGCTTTCCGGGAAAATCCCCATCTTCTCGAGCGTCAGGCAGATCTCGCGGCGGACGTTTTCCCCCTTGTCCTCCGGCGCGATATCCATATAGCCGGCGCGGTCGTAGGGCGTTTTGGTCGGGAGGCCGCGTTCGTCGAGCTCAAAGAGGTAGAACTCCTCTTCCGCCCCGAAGTAAAAGGTCAGCCCCGCCGCCGCCGCGTCTTCTTCCGCTTTTTTCAAAAGACTTCTCGTATCGCATTCAAACGGTCTGCCGTCCGGGTAGGCGATCCGGCAGAACATCCGCACGACCTTTCCCTGCTCCGGCCGCCACGGGAGCCAGGTAAGCGTTTCCGGCTCGGGACGGAGGAAAAGGTCGGAGCGGGCCTCGTCTCCGCCGAACCCGGCGACGGCGGAAGCGTCGAACGCGATCCCGTCTTCAAAGGCGCGCGGCAGCTCGTCCGGCATGATCGAGATATTCTTCTGTTTGCCGAACACGTCGCAGAACGCGAGACGGATAAACTTTACGCCTTCCTCCGCCACGTACTGAAGGACCTCGTCTTTTGAATATTTCATCTCATTCTCCTGTCTTTCAATTGGCCGTGTAAAGCTGCTTGTAGGGATTTTTGCTGTCCGGCGTCACGACCGTGAAGGGCGCGTCCATGATCCCGGCCGCGTCCGCGCCGAAGAGCGCCGCGTATTCGGTTACGTACCGGAAAATCTCCTCCCGGTCCGCTTCCGTCGCGGGCCGCGCCGTGACCTGCGCGGGAAAGAGAACGTCCGTCCCGTCGGAGCGCAGGATCATCCTGCCGCCGTGCATCCCCGTACAGGGGAAGTTGCCGACGATCCGTCCGCCGCCCCGCCCGAGCCCGAGCACCGCGATCACGCCGCCCGCCTGGTACTCGCCGAGGAAGCTGCCCACCGTACCGCCGATCACCATCACCGGCACCTTTTCCCGGTATTCCTTCATGTGGATCCCGGCGCGGTATCCGGCGTTTCCCTTCACGTAGATCGCGCCGCCGCGCATCGCGTATCCCGCGGCGTCCCCGACGTTGCCGTGGACGACGATTTTGCCGTTGTTCATCGTATCGCCGACGGCGTCCTGGGCGTTGCCCCGGACGGTGATCTCCGCGCCGTTGAGATAGGCGCCGAGCGCGTTGCCGGGGATCCCCCCGATCGTAACGGAGCCGCCGGACATCCCGGCGCAGAGAAACCGCTGGCCGAGACAGCCGGTCACCTCGCTGTCCCCCTCCGCCCGGCGGAGCGCGTCGTTGACGGCGCGATACCCGAGCCCTTTTGCGTTGATTACCATATTATACTACGCCTCCGAACTTTTGTCTACGGATTTCCGGTGAAAAGATCAAACTGGTGGCGGTTTTTTTCGTCAGCTCGAAGTCGACGGTGTCAAGCGGGATCCGCTCCCGGATCAGCGAGGTGTAGATCCCCGCCCGTTCCGGCGCGCCGACGAGGATAAAGCCCTTCAGTAGCCCGTCTTTGACAAAGAAACGCTTGATCGCGCCGCCCTCCCTTTCCGTTGTCATTTCGCCGTCGCAGACGCCGGCGGACATCACGGAAAGACCGAAAAAGCCGATCGCGTTCATCGGGATCGCGTTCCGAAGCGCCGCGCTGCCGCCCGCCATATTGACGCCGGCAGTCCGTCCCTGCAGATAGGCGTTCGGGAGGATCGCGAGGACGCGGTTTGCGCCGAGGGAAGCGTCGTACCCCTCCGCGCAGTCGCCCGCGGCGTAAACGTCCGGCAGGCTCGTTTCCCCTTTTTCGTTGATCACGACGCCGCGGTTTACCCTGCCGCCGGCGTCTTTTACAAGCTCCGCGTTCGCCTTCACGCCGACGGCGAGCACGAGAAGATCAAAGTCCACCGCGCCGCCGTTTTTCATATACGCGCGGTTTTCTTCAAAGCGTACGGCGGTATCGCCGAGCAGAAAGCGGATCCCGCGCTTTTCCAGATGCGCCTGCACCGGCGCGGCAGAGTCCCCGTCGAGGATGCTGGAGAGTACGCGGTCGGCGAGGTCGCACACCGTCACGCTGCCGACGCGCGCAAGGATCCCCTCGGCGCACTTCAGCCCGATCAGACCGGCGCCGACGATCAGGACGCGCGCGTCCGGCGTCAGGGCGCCTTCCAGCGCCAGCGCGTCGTCAAGCGTCAGAAAGCCGAACTTCCGCTCGACCGTTTCCAGTCCCTCGAACGGCGGCACGAACGGCCGCGAGCCGGCGGCAACGCAGAGTGCGTCGTACGGGAGGGAGGAGCCGTCGTCGAGGGTAACGGTCTTTTCCTTCGGATCGAGGGAGACGGCGCGCCGTCCGTACAGCACGCGGCAGCCGTTTTCTTTATAGAACCCCTCGGGGCGGTACTGCATCCGTTTGAGATCGGTCTTACCTTCCAGGTAGTAGGAGATCAGCGGACGGCTGTAAACGGGACGGGCCTCCTCCGAGATCACGGTGATCCCGCCCTCGCCGTCGAGCGAGCGGATCCCCTCGATACAGCCGACCGCCGCCGTGCCGTTGCCGATGATGACGTAGCGTTTCATTCGGACTCGCTCCTTTCTTCATAGACGATGGCGCCGTTCGGACAGCCCGTGACGCACGCCGGCGCGCCGCAGGCGTTGCCGAGGCAGAGCTCGCATTTCTGCATGGCGCCGTCCTCGCCGGGCGCGAGCGCCCCGTAGGGGCAGACCAGCACGCAGGTCAGACACCCCACGCACTTCTGCCGGTCGATCACGACCACGCCCTCTTTTTTGGAGATGGCGCCGGCGATACAGCTTTTCACGCAGAGCGGATCGCGGCAGTGGCGGCAGGAAACGGCAAAGGTGATCCGCTCGCCGCCTTCCACGTGGATCCGCGGGAAGATCTTTTTCCCCTTGAGGGAGGTCATGGCTTCCAGGTTGGAGTTCGCGAAGGCGCAGTTGTATTCGCACAGGTGACAGCCGAGGCACCATTCTTCTTTCACGTAGACGCGTTTCATCTCATCATTCCCCCGCGTGGGAGATCCCGAGGATCTCCAGCTCTTTTTCGTTCAGTCCGACGCCCCGCAGCATCAGGCGGTTGCCGCGCAGCGCCTCGACGGAGTTGATCCCCATACCGCCCATGATCTCCATGATCTCGTGCCGCCAGGCGGTCAGCAGATTGATAAGCCGCTGCGAGCCGATCTCCGGGTTCAGCCGTTTGACCAGATCCGGGCGCTGTGTGGCGATCCCCCAGTTGCAGCGGCCGGTCTGGCAGGTGCGGCAGAGATGGCAGCCGAGCGCCAGCAGCGCCGCCGTGGCGACGTAGCAGGCGTCCGCGCCGAGCGCGATCGCCTTCACCGCGTCGGCGGCGGAACGGATCGAGCCGCCGACCACCAGAGAAACGTTGTTGCGGATCCCCTCGTCGCGCAGGCGCTGATCCACGGCGGCCAGCGCCAGCTCGATCGGGATGCCCACGTTGTCGCGGATCCTCGTCGGCGCGGCGCCGGTCCCGCCGCGGAAGCCGTCGATGGCGATCACGTCGGCGCCGCTTCTGGCGATCCCGCTGGCGATGGCGGCGATATTATGCACGGCGGCGACCTTGACGATCACCGGTTTTTTGTACTCCGTCGCTTCCTTTAAGGAAAAGACGAGCTGCCGCAGATCCTCGATCGAATAGATGTCGTGATGCGGGGCGGGGGAGATCGCGTCCGAGCCCTCGGGGATCATCCGGGTACGGGAAACGTCGCCCACGATCTTTGCGCCGGGGAGGTGCCCGCCGATACCCGGCTTTGCGCCCTGACCCATCTTGATCTCGATGGCGGCGCCGGCGTTCAGATAGTCCTCGTGCACGCCGAAGCGCCCGGAGGCGACCTGCACGATCGTGTTTTTTCCGTACCGGTAGAAGTCCTCGTGCAGCCCGCCCTCGCCGGTGTTGTAGAGAATGCCGAGCTCCGTCGCGGCGCGGGCGAGCGAGGCGTGCGCGTTATAACTGATCGAGCCGTAGCTCATCGCCGAGAACATCACGGGCATGGAGAGCTCGATCTGCGGCTCCAGCCGGCAGTCGATCCCGCCGTCTTCGCCGCGGACGACGGCGTCCGGCTTTTTGCCGAGGAAGACCTTCGTTTCCATCGGCTCCCGGAGCGGGTCGATCGGCGGGTTTGTGACCTGGGACGCGTTGATGAGGATCTTGTCCCAGTAGACCGGCAGCGGCTTCGGGTTTCCCATGGAGGAGAGCAGGACCCCGCCGCTGTTCGCCTGCTTATAGATCTCTTTGACCGTTTCGTTTTTCCAGTTCGCGTTTTCGCGCAGGGCGCAGTCGCTTTTCACGATCTTCAGCGCTCGCGTCGGGCAGAGCGAGACGCAGCGCTGGCAGTCGACGCATTTCGTTTCGTCGCTTATCATCACGCCGCGCTCGGCGCTGTACGCGTGCACTTCGTTTGCGCATTGCCTCTCGCACACGCGGCAGGCGATGCATCGGTCCGGGTTGCGGACCACTTCAAACTCGGGATAGAGATATTCCACTCCCATCAGAACGCTCCCTCCTTTACCGTTACGACGACCGGCTCCCCGCCGGACGGGGCCCAGATATTCTCGGCGTCCGGCTCCATGGCGCGGATCGCCGCCTCCTCGCTGGCGATCAGCACGCGGTCCTCCTTTTCGGCGACCACCATCGACCGGAGCTTCAGCCGGTCGTTCAGCGCCATCAGCCCGCCGTCAAAGCCGAGCACGATGGAAAACGGCCCGGTCACGAGCAAGCTCGGGAAGACGGTGCGGAGGTACCGCAGCTTTTCCTTTTCGTAGCCGTCCGGCATCCGTTCGATCGTACTCCAGAACGGCGCGGCGATCACGTTTGCCGCTTCGGTCAGCGTCAGACCCTGCCGGCGGAGCAGATAGTCGAGGATGTAGGTGATCACCTCGGTATCGGTCTGCAGCGTGCATTTGTATCCGAACATCTCGATAAAACGGCGGTTGGCGTCGTAAGAGGAGATCTCGCCGTTGTGGACGACCGAGTAGTCGAGCAGGGTAAAGGGATGAGCCCCGCCCCACCAGCCGGGGGTGTTGGTCGGGTAGCGGCCGTGCGCCGTCCAGCTGTACCCCTCGTATTCGTCCAGCCGGTAGAAGCGGCCGACGTCCTCGGGAAAGCCGACCGCCTTGAACGTGCCCATGTTTTTCCCGCTGGAAAAGACGTAGGCGCCCTCCATGGCGGTATTGATCTTCATCACCGTGCGGGCGACGAACTCCTTTTCGTCCACCTGCAGATCGGAGAGGACCGAGCGCAGCGGCGCGACGAAATACCGCCAGATGGACGGCTCGTCGGTGATTTCGGGCATTTTCCGCGTCGGGATCCGCTCTCCTTTTACGATCTCAAACGAGTCTTTGAGGAACGCCTCGCAGCGTTTGCGGGTATCGCGGCAGTCAAAAAAGAGATGCAGCGCGTAAAAATCCTTGTATTCCGGATAGATCCCGTACCCGGCAAAGCCGCCGCCGAGACCGTTGGAGCGTTCGCGCATCGGCTTCATCGCTTCGATGATCTTCTCGCCCGTCATGCGCCGCCCTTCCCGGGAGATGATCGCCGCGATCGCGCAGCCGGACGGGATCCTGACCTTTCCTTCCTTTTGCATATCGGTTTCCCCTTTCTCGGAAAAAACGCAAAAGGCGCTCACGCGGGCCGCGGATTTCTCCGCGGCCCGCATGAACGCCTTTGCTCATTGACGACAGTATACAGCGGGGAAACGCCTCTGTCAATAGGAAACGGAAAAATAAAGCGCGGGCGGCGCAGGATTTTTTCGAAAAAATTGCAAAAAAGGTCTTGACAAACCGGAAAGGCGGGTCTATAATGGGGAGCGTTAAAGGCAAAGGCGTCTTTGATCCTGCGGGATCAGAGGCGCATTTTTTGTTTTCCGGCATTTCAAAACAGTTCAAAAAATGAAGGCGGCGCCGTCTTTTCCGTCATTTACCGGCGGCGCCCGCCCCGAGAAGAAAGAAAAGGAGATCGGTTATGAAAACGGTAACGGAAACGTTCGGGAGCATGGTGTTCGACGACAGAGTGATGAAAGCGACTCTTTCAGCCAAGGTTTACGCCTCTTTGCGGCACACGATCGACGAGGGGGCCGGTCTGGATCCGGGCGTTGCGGACGCGGTCGCTTCCGCGATGCGGGACTGGGCGGTCTCGAAGGGCGCCACCCATTTTACCCACTGGTTCCAGCCGCTGACCGGGATCACGGCGGAAAAGCACGACAGCTTTATCGCCCCCTCGCCGGACGGCGGCGTGATCATGGAGTTTTCCGGCAAGGAGCTGATCAAGGGCGAGCCGGACGCCTCCTCCTTCCCCTCCGGCGGCCTGCGCGCCACCTTCGAGGCGAGAGGATATACGGCGTGGGATCCGACGTCCTACGCGTTCATCAAAGGCAAAACCCTGTGCATCCCCACCGCGTTCTGCTCCTACGGCGGGCACGCGCTCGATAAAAAGACGCCCCTGCTGCGCTCGATGGAAGCGCTGAACCGGCAGGCGCTGCGCGTTCTCCGTCTCTTCGGCAGCGATACGGTCAAACGGGTCGTTTCCTCCGTCGGACCGGAGCAGGAGTATTTCCTCATTACCAAAGAAATGTACGACGCCCGTCCCGACCTGCGCTTCTGCGGCCGTACGCTCTTCGGCTCGAAGCCGCCGAAGGGTCAGGAGATGGACGACCACTACTTCGGCGCGATCAAGCCGAAGGTCGCCGCCTTTATGGAGGAGCTCAACGAGGAGCTCTGGAAGCTCGGGATCATGGCGAAGACCGAGCACAACGAGGTCGCGCCCGCCCAGCACGAGCTGGCGCCGATCTATACGACCACCAACCTGGCGACCGACCAGAACCAGCTGACGATGGAGATCATGCAAAAGGTCGCCGCGAGACACGGTCTGGTCTGTCTGCTCCACGAAAAGCCCTTTGCCGGCGTCAACGGCTCCGGCAAGCACAACAACTGGTCGATCTCGACCGACGAGGGGCAGAACCTGCTCTCTCCCGGCGATACGCCCTACGAAAACGCCCAGTTCCTGCTCTTCCTCTGCGCCGTGATCAAGGCGGTGGACGACTATCAGGATCTTCTGCGTATCTCCGTCGCCACGGCGGGCAACGACCACCGCCTCGGCGCAAACGAGGCGCCGCCGGCGGTGATCTCGATCTTCCTCGGCGACGAGCTGAACGCGGTGCTCGAGGCGATCGAGAACGACAAGCCGTATCACGGCGCGCAAAAGACGCAGATGAAGCTCGGCGTGGATGTCCTGCCGAAGTTCAACCGCGACACGACCGACCGCAACCGCACCTCGCCGTTCGCCTTTACCGGCAACAAGTTCGAGTTCCGGATGCTCGGCTCCTCGAACTCCATCGCCTGCGCGAACATTATGCTCAACGCCGCCGTGGCGGAGAGCCTGAAGGTGTACGCCGACCGGCTGGAGGGCGCGTCTGACTTTGAAACGGCGCTGCATGAGATGATCAAAAAGACGATCCGGGACCACAAGCGGATCATCTTCAACGGCAACGGCTACGACGACGCGTGGATCAAAGAGGCGACCGAGGTGCGCGGGCTTCTCAACTACCGCACCACCGCCGACTGCATGCCGCATCTGCTGGATAAAAAGAACGTGGATATGCTCACCGCGCACAAGGTGTTTACCGTGGACGAGCTGCGCTCCCGCTGCGAGATCATGCTGGAAAACTACTGCAAAACGGTCACCATCGAGGCGAGCACGATGGCGGAAATGGCCAAGACCCTGATCGCGCCCGCCGTGGAACGGTTTGCGGCGGATCTGGCGCGCAACGCCGCGGCCAAAAAGGCGATCGACCCGTCCGTCCCCTGCGCCTACGAAACGGGACTGGTGAAAAAGCTGTCCGAGCTGACCGACCGGATCTTCGTCCGGGTGGACGAACTGCAGAAGGCGGAGATCGAGCTGCGCGGCGCGGAGGATATCGTCTCCGAGTCCGCGATGATCCGCGATAAGGTCCTGCCCGCTATGTGCGAGCTGCGCGTGGCCTGCGACGAGGCGGAAACGGTCACGGCAAAAGATTACTGGCCGTTCCCGACCTACGGGGATATTCTCTTCAGCGTCAGATAAAAAAGTGAGGTGATCGCCGTGTTGGCGGAAGAAATAACAAAACTGGCAGCAGAAGCGGCGCAAAAGGAAGTGTTCGGCGTCTGGTTTCTGATCGGAGCGGCGCTCGTCTTCTTTATGCAGGCCGGCTTTGCGATGGTGGAAACCGGCTTTACCCGCGCCAAAAACGCCGGCAATATCATCATGAAAAACCTGATGGATTTCTGCATCGGGACGGTGGTGTTCGTTCTCCTCGGCTTTTCGCTGATGATGGCGGAGGATTACGTCCTCGGCGTCGTCGGCGTCCCGAATCTGAAGATCCTGACCGACTTCGGCGGTTTTCTTGAGAGCGGCGGCGCGCCGTCGTTCGTTTTCAATCTCGTCTTCTGCGCGACCGCCGCCACGATCGTTTCCGGCGCGATGGCGGAGCGCACGAAGTTCCTTTCCTACTGTATCTATTCCGGCGTGATCTCGCTGTTCGTGTATCCGATCGAGGCGGGCTGGGTCTGGAATGAAGCGGGGTGGCTTGTCAGACTCGGCTTCCACGACTTTGCCGGCTCCGCCGCCATCCACTCGGTCGGCGGGATCACCGCGCTGATCGGCGCGATCATGGTCGGCCCCCGCCTCGGCAAGTACGCGAAAGACGGCGCCGGGAAGGTCAAAAAGGTCAACGCGATCCCGGGGCACTCCGTCACGCTCGGCGCGCTCGGCTGCTTTATCCTCTGGTTCGGCTGGTACGGCTTCAACGGCGCCGCCGCGTGGGACGGCAGCTCCCTCGCCTCGATCTTCGTTACGACGACGGTCGCGCCGGCGGTCGCCACCTGCACGACGATGATCTTTACCTGGATCAAAAACGGGAAGCCGGACGTTTCCATGTGCCTCAACGCCTCCCTCGCGGGCCTGGTCGGGATCACCGCGGGGTGCGACGCGCTGGACGCCCTCGGTTCGGCGGTCGTCGGCGCCGTTTCCGGGTTTCTCGTCGTGTTCGTCGTGGAATGTCTGGATCTCAAACTGCATATCGACGACCCGGTCGGCGCGGTGGGCGTGCATCTCGCCAACGGCGTGTGGGGCACGGTCGCCGTCGGTCTGCTTGCCAACCCCTCCGCTCCGGCGGGGGAGAGCGGTCTTTTCTATACCGGCAGCTTCCGGCTGCTCGGCGTTCAGCTTCTGGGGATCGCGGCGATCCTTGCCTGGACGGCCGTGATGATGATCGTGACCTTCTTTGTTCTCAAAAAGACGGTCGGGCTTCGCGTATCGACCGAGGAGGAGATCAAGGGGCTCGATAAGACCGAGCACGGTCTCCCGAGCGCCTACGCCGATTTCGTCCCGGCGGTGGAAAGTCTGGATTACGGATATGAAAACGCCGTCGCGGTCAGCGGCGACACGCCGGTCGCGGAGGCGATCCCCGTGAAAAAAGTTCCGGCGTTCGAGGAAGGCCGGCCGAAGTTCACGAAGATCGAGATCATCTGCAAGGAACAGCGCTTTGAGGCGCTGAAAAACGCCATGATGGAGATCGGGATCACGGGGATGACCGTCTCCCACGTGCTCGGCTGCGGCGCGCAGAAGGGACAGCCGGAATACTACCGCGGTGTCGCGGTGGAGGTCAATCTGCTCCCGAAGATCCAGGTGGACATCGTGGTAAGCAAGGTCCCGGTCCGGCACGTCATCGAAACGGCGAAAAAGGTCCTCTACACCGGCCATATCGGCGACGGGAAGATCTTTGTTTACGACGTGGAGAACGTGGTCAAGGTCCGCACCGGGGAGGAAGGGTACGACGCCCTGCAGGACGTGGAATAGGAACAAGACGATGTGTTCGATTTTCGGATATTGCGGCGCCGTTTCCGACCGCGCCGCGTTTGAAATAGGGTTTGCCGAGACCAAATCGCGCGGCCCGGACGACAGCCGGGTCGTGCGGACCGGCGAGGGGCTCCTCGCCTTTCACCGCCTTTCGATCATGGGGCTCACGCCTTCCGGGATGCAGCCGTTCTCTCTGAACGGCTGCTATGCCGTTTGTAACGGGGAGCTCTACGGGTTCGAGCGGGAGCGGGAGCGCCTGAAAGGGAAGGGGTATTCCTTCTCGAGCGACAGCGACTGCGAGATCCTGCTGCCGATGTATTTCGAGTACGGGACAGAGCTGTTCGCCCGGCTCGACGCGGAGTTCGCCTGCGTGATCTACGACGGCAGAACAGACGAGTTTATCGCCGCGCGCGACCCCATCGGGATCCGCCCGCTCTATTACGGGTACGACGAAAAGGGGGTCATCCTGTTCGCAAGCGAGCCGAAAAACCTCGTCGGCCTCGCTAAAAAGATCATGCCGTTCCCGCCGGGACACTATTACAAAGGCGGCGCGTTCGTTTGCTATCGCGATACGGCAAAGGCGGACCGCGTCTGCCGCGACGGGCTGGACACGGCCTGCCGGAAGATCCGCGAAAAGTTGATCGCAGGTGTAAAAAAACGGCTGGTCTCCGACGCAAAGGTGGGCTTCCTCCTCTCCGGCGGGCTCGACTCCTCGCTTGTCTGCGCGATCGCCGCGAAAAAGAGCGAAAAGCCGATCCGCACCTTTGCGATCGGCATGAGCGGGGACGCCATCGACCTCAAATACGCCCGGCAGGTCGCCGATTTCATCGGCGCGGAGCATACCGAGGTGTATATGACGCCGGAGGAGGTGATCTCCTCGCTGGAAACGGTGGTGCGTCTGCTCGGCACCTACGACATCACGACGGTCCGCGCGTCGATGGGGATGTACCTCGTCTGCAAGGCGATCCGTGAGACGACCGATATCCGCGTGCTGCTGACCGGCGAGATCTCCGACGAGCTGTTCGGATACAAATATACCGACTTCGCCCCCTCCGCCGAAGCGTTCCAGAAGGAAGCGGAAAAGCGCGTGCGCGAGCTGCATATGTACGACGTGCTCCGCGCCGACCGCTGCATTTCGGTCAACTCGCTCGAGGCGCGCGTGCCCTTCGGGGATCTGGACTTCGTTTCCTACGTAATGAGTCTTGACCCGGAGATAAAGCTCAACCGCTACGGCAAGGGCAAATACCTGCTCCGCCGGGCGTTCGAGGGGCTCGGCTACCTGCCGGACGGGATCCTCTGGCGCGAGAAGGCGGCGTTTTCCGACGCGGTCGGTCATTCGATGGTGGACGATCTCAAGGCGTACGCCGAGAGCCGCTACACCGACGAAGAGTTTGAAGAAAAGCGTCTTCGCTACGCCCACGCAACGCCGTTTACCAAAGAATCGCTGCTTTACCGCGAGATCTTCGAGCGGTATTACCCCGGCCAGTCGGAGATGGTAACGGATTTCTGGATGCCCAACCGGTCCTGGGAGGGCTGCAACGTGAACGATCCTTCCGCCCGCGTTCTCGCCAACTACGGAGACAGCGGAAAATAACGCGGAAAAAGAAGATTTTTCTCGCGGAACGCCCGGTTGCCGCTTGCGTTTTCTCTCCCGCCGTGCTATAATGCTCACGGGAAGTTCCTCCTGGATACGGGGTTGATCCCGCGGCGTACGCCGCGCCGTATCTTTGCGAGCTTCCTATCCTTTTTTGGATCATATTACGCAAACGCATATGAAAGGAAAAAAACCATGAGCAACTGCGCGATCGTCGGGATCAACTGGGGCGACGAGGGAAAAGGCCGGATGGTCGATCTTCTGACGGCGGACTACGACGTCGTCGTCCGCTATCAGGGAGGCGGGAACGCCGGGCATACCGTGATCAACGAATACGGGAAATTCGCGCTGCACCTGCTGCCGTCCGGCGTCTTCCGCAAAAACGTCGTAAACGTCCTCGGCAACGGCGTGGCGCTCGACCCCGAAAATCTGCTGGCGGAGATCGGGACCGTCGCCGAAAAGGGCGTAAGAATAGACGAAAACAATCTGAAGATCAGCGACCGCGCCTCGCTTCTTTTACCGTGGCACAGAGAACTGGACGCGCTGGAGGAAGCCCGGCTGGCCGATAAGAAATACGGCTCGACAAAGCAGGGGATCGCGCCCTTTTATTCGGATAAATACCAGAAAAAAACGGTCCTCGCGGGCGAGCTCTTCTATCCCGACGAACTGAAGCGCCATCTCGTGGACCTTCTGGAGTGGAAAAACCTGACGCTGACGCGCGTCTACGGCGCAAAGCCGTACGCGATGAGCGACCTTGAAAGGTGGCTTTCGCGGTACGCGGAGAAGATCAAGACCTATATCACGGACACGGGCAAGCTCCTCCGGAACGCGCAGCAGGAGGGAAAAAAGATCCTCTTTGAGGCGCAGCTCGGCTCGCTGCGGGATCTGGATTTCGGGATCGTCCCCTACACCACCTCGTCGAACACGACGGCGGCGTACGCCCCGATCGGGTCCGGCTGCCCCTCGGTGAAGATCGGGGAGGTTATCGGCGTCGTCAAGGCGTATTCCACCTGCGTCGGAGAGGGACCCTTTACCTGCGAATGGTTCGGGGAGGAGGCGGAGAGACTGCGCGAAGCGGGCGGCGAATACGGCGCCAAGACCGGCAGACCGCGCCGCGTCGGACCGCTCGACCTCGTCGCCACCCGCTACGGCGTTCAGGTCCAGGCGGCCACCGCTATCGCGCTCACCAAGCTGGACGTGCTCTCCTATATGAAAGAGATCCCCGTCTGCACGCATTATCTGCTGGACGGCAGACAGACGGACGAGTTCCCCTTCCCGGCGGCGCTCGCGCGCGCAAAACCGGTATTCGAAACGCTGCCCGGCTGGGGCGCGGACATCTCCGGCTGCCGGCGCTTCGGCGATCTGCCCGAGGCGGCGCGGCGGTACGTGGAGTTTACCGAAGAGAAGATCGGCTGTCATATCGCCTACGTTTCGGTCGGGCCGGAGCGCGACAGCATCATCATCCGATAAGGGGGCCGCTATGAGCAAGGACAGATACGAATCGCCGCTTTCGTCGCGCTACGCTTCGGAGGAGATGCTCCGGCTCTTTTCGCCGGATACGCGCTATCAGACGTGGAGGCGGCTCTGGGCCGCGCTCGCCCGCGCGGAAAAAGAGCTCGGCCTGCCGATCACGGAGGAGCAGATCGCGGAGCTCGAGGCGCATATCACGGATATTGATTACGATATCGTCGCCGCGCGAGAAAAAGAGGTCCGCCACGACGTGATGGCGCATATCTACGCCTACGGAAAGGCCGCGCCCTCCGCCGCGGGGATCCTCCACCTCGGCGCGACGAGCTGCTACGTGACCGACAACGCGGATCTCATCCTCTACCGGGAGGCGCTGCAAAGGATCCGCGCGGAGCTTTCCGCCGTTCTGGCGGCTCTCGCCGGATTTGCCGGGCGGTATAAGGCGCTGCCGACGCTCGGCTATACCCATTATCAGCCGGCGCAGCCGGTCACGGTCGGGAAACGCGCGACCCTGTGGATGCAGGACGTCGTCTCCGACATCGACGAGATCGACTTCGTTTTGAAGCGGATCCGGTTTCTCGGCTGCCGGGGGACGACGGGGACGGAAGCGAGCTTCCTCGAGCTCTTCGGCGGCGACGAGGAGAAGATCGACGAAATGAACCGGAGGATCGCGGCCGAGTTCGGCTTTGACGCCTGCTTCGACGTCTGCGGACAGACCTATCCCCGCAAGCTCGACTCCGGGATCCTGCACGCGCTCGCGTCCGTCGGCGAGACCTTTTACCGGATGGCAAGCGATATCCGGCTCCTGCAGCACGACCGGCAGCTTGAGGAGCCGTTTGAGGAGAGCCAGATCGGCTCGTCCGCCATGCCCTACAAGAGAAATCCGATGCGCTGCGAGCGGATCTGCTCGCTTTCCCGCTATCTGATGGCAAACGCCGCCAACGCCTCCGCCACCGCCGCTTCCCAGTGGCTTGAGCGGACGCTCGACGACTCCGCAAACCGCCGCATCTCCCTGCCGGAGGGCTTCCTTTGCGCGGACGCCGTGGCGCGGCTCGCCGAAAACGTCGTGTCCGGCCTCGTCGTGAACGAAAAGATCATCCAAAAGTCGCTCGACGACTACCTGCCGTTTCTGGCGACGGAAAACCTGATGATGGAGAACGTCAAGCGCGGCGGGGACCGCCAGAAAACGCACGAGGCGATCCGCCGCTGTTCGATGGAAGCTACGGCAAAGATGAAAAACGGCGAGCCGTGCCGTCTGCCGGAGCTGCTGGCGGGGGAAAGCGCGTTCCGGCTGACGGAGGAAGAGATCAAACAAACGCTCGCCCCCGGCCGCTACGTCGGCCGCTGCGAGCGGCAGGTCACGGCGTTTCTGGAAAAGATCCGGCCGTATCTCGGGGACGCCGGAGAGATCCGTGATCAGATCGAACTGTGAGGAAAAACGATGGATAAGATACTCGTTCTGGATTTCGGCGGTCAGTACAATCAGCTGATCGCCCGCCGCGTCCGCGCGCAGAAGGTCTACGCCGAGATCGTTCCGTACGGCAAGATCGACTGCGCGGGGATCCTCTCCGCGGGGTATCGCGGCATCATCTTCACCGGAGGGCCGAACAGCGTGGCGGATCCCGCCTCTCCGCGTTTCGACCCCGCCGTGCTGGAGCTCGGGATCCCGATCCTCGGGATCTGCTACGGGCATCAGCTCCTCGCGTATCTGGCGGGCGGGACCGTCGCGCCGGCGGAGGGCGGCAGCGAATACGGCAAAGCGGAGCTGACGGTCCGCGGCGGCGCGCTCTTCCGTTCCGTCCCGGAGAAAAGTATCTGCTGGATGAGCCATACCGATTACGTCAAAAAAACGCCGCCCGGCTTTTTTGTCACGGCGGAGACGGAGAGCTGCCCCTGCGCGGCGATGAGCGACGAAAAGAGAAAGCTCTACGGCGTGCAGTTCCATCCGGAGGTCACGCATACCGAATACGGAACGCAGATCCTCTCCCGTTTTCTCTTTGACGTGTGCGGCTGCCGCGCGGACTGGCGGATGGACGACTTTATCGGAACGGCCGTCGCGCGTTACCGGGAGGAGCTGCGGGGCAAGCGGGTCCTGCTTGCGCTCTCCGGCGGCGTGGATTCCTCGGTGGCGGCGGTCCTTTTGCATAAGGCGATCGGCGAAAACCTCGTCTGCGTCTTCGTCGATCACGGCCTGATGCGCAAAAACGAGGGCGACGCGATCGAAAAGGAAATCGGCGGAAAGCTCGGGGTCAACGTGATCCGCGTCCATGCCGAAGAACGCTTCCTTTCCCGTCTTGCGGGCGTTACCGACCCGGAGGAAAAACGCCATATCATCGGCGAGGAGTTCATCCGCGTCTTTGAGGAGGAGTCCCGCAAGCTCGGCAAGCTCGACTGCCTCGCGCAGGGGACCATCTATCCCGACGTGATCGAGAGCGGAAAAGGGGACTCCGCCGTGATCAAAAGCCACCATAACGTGGGCGGTCTGCCCTCGGTGATCTCCTTTGAGCGGATCGTCGAGCCGCTGCGGGAGCTTTTCAAGGACGAGGTACGGGAGGTCGGGGAAAAGCTCGGTCTGCCGCGCGAGCTCGTCTGGCGGCAGCCCTTCCCGGGTCCCGGGCTGGCCGTGCGCGTGATCGGCGAGATCACAAAGGAAAAACTCGGGATCCTGCGGGAAGCGGACGCGATCTTCCGCGAGGAGGTCGATCGCGCCGGCGTCCGGACCAATCAGTATTTCGCCGTGATCACCGATACGAAAAGCGTGGGCGTGATGGGAGACGCGAGAACCTACGGCTATACCCTCGCGCTCCGCGCCGTCACCACAGACGACTTTATGACGGCGGAGTGGTCCCGGCTGCCCTACGAGGTCCTCGCGGCGGCGAGCGGCAGGATCACAAACGAGGTAAAAGGGATCACGAGAGTCGTGTACGATATTACCTCCAAACCCCCGGCAACCGTTGAGTGGGAATGATTTTCGCGCAGCGAAAATCAGTTATAAGTTGTAAGTTTTTAGTTTTTAACTGATAACCGTATCATCCGATCAACCGAACAGAATCAACGAAACGAGGTGAAAACAGATGACGAAGTATATTTTTGTGACAGGAGGCGTCGTTTCCGGGCTCGGCAAGGGGATCACCGCGGCCTCCCTCGGCCGCCTGCTGAAGGCGCGCGGGCTGAAGGTGGCGGCGCAGAAGCTCGACCCGTATATCAACGTGGATCCGGGCACGATGAGCCCCTACCAGCACGGCGAGGTCTACGTGACCGAGGACGGCGCGGAGACCGATCTCGACCTCGGGCACTACGAGCGGTTTATCGACGAGGATCTGAACAAGTATTCGAACCTCACGACCGGAAAAGTCTTCTGGAACGTCCTGAACAAAGAACGCCGCGGCGAATACCTCGGATCGACCGTTCAGATCATCCCGCACATCACGAACGAGATCAAAACGTTCATCTATAACGTCGGCGACCATTCCGACGCCGACGTCGTCATCACCGAGATCGGCGGCACGATCGGCGATATCGAGTCCCAGCCGTTCATCGAGGCGGTACGCCAGATCTCGCTGGAGGTCGGCCGGGAGAACAGTCTCTTCATCCACGTCACCCTCGTTCCGTATCTCCACGGCTCGGAGGAGCATAAAACGAAACCGACCCAGCACTCCGTCAAGGAGCTGCAGGGGATGGGCGTCAACCCCAACATCATCATCCTGCGCTGCGACGAGCCGCTGGAGGAGAGCATCTTCGGCAAGATCGCGCTGTTCTGCAACGTGAAGCGGGACTGCGTGATCGAGAACATCACGCTGCCGAACCTCTACGAAGCGCCTCTGATGCTCGAAAAAGCCAACTTCTCCGCGGTCGTCTGCCGCGAGCTCGGGATCCGGGCGCCGGAGCCGGACCTCTCCGACTGGACGGCGCTGGTCGAACGGATCAAATCGCGCCCCTATACCGTGCATATCGGGCTGGTCGGCAAGTACGTTGCCCTGCACGACGCCTATCTCTCGGTCGCCGAGGCGATGCGCCACGCGGGCTATCATTACAATACGCATATCAAGATCCACTGGATCGATTCCGAAACGCTGACGCCGGAGAGTGCGCCGGAAACGCTCGGCGGGCTTGACGGGATCATCGTGCCGGGCGGCTTCGGCAGCCGCGGGATCGAAGGGATGATCACCGCGGCGCGGTACGCGCGGGAAAACGGGCTGCCGTACTTCGGGATCTGCCTCGGGATGCAGATCGCCGTGATCGAGTACGCGCGGCACGCCGCCGGCATCGCGGACGCCGATTCCGGCGAGTTCGACGAAAACTGCGCCCATAAGGTGATCGACTTTATGCCCGGACAGAGCGACGAGGTCGACAAGGGCGGCACGCTCCGCCTCGGCGCCTACCCCTGCGAGATCGCGCCGGGTACCACGATGGAGAAGTGCTACGGCGCCCGCCGGATCTCCGAGCGGCACCGCCACCGCTACGAGTTCAACAACGACTACCGGGAGATCCTGCAAAAATGCGGGCTGACCCTCTCCGGCCTCTCGCCGGACGGCCTGCTCGTGGAAACGGTGGAGCTCACGGACCGCCCCTTTTACGTCGGGGTGCAGTATCATCCCGAGTTCAAATCCCGTCCGAACAAGCCGCATCCGCTTTTCCTCGGCTTTATCGGCGCGGCGTTCGCGCGGCGGAAGGAAACCGTTTGATCCCGCGCCGGGCGCGGATCCCGTCAGCTTTGGCCCAAAAAAGCAAAAACAAAGCGCGCTTCCGGCAAGAAGCGCGCTTTGTTTTTTCAACTTTCCTGTTTCCCGAAATCCAGCGCTGACGCGCAGGATTTTTGCTGGGATTCCTCGCCTGCGGGCGAGCCGGGGCGCGCTTTGACAGTCCCCCGGACTGCCTGCCTTCCGAGCGCTCCGCGTTCTCCCTCCTTTTCGGCCTCCGCGTCGTCTTGGGAATATCAGATAAAACAGCCATAAATGAAATCGCGCCTTACGGCACGGTGAAATCCTCGGACATTGTCCTCGGATGAAATCGTTCGCTTCGCTCACGATGAAATCAAATCCGTCCTCAAACCCGGCGGAGCCGGATTTCATCGCGCCGGGGTTCCCCGAAAATGAGCTCGCTCATTTTCGGGGGTTCGCGGGAGCGATTTCATCCGCGAAGCGGATTTCACCCGTCCGCAAGGACGGATTTAGTTGAAAACCCGATGCTTTCGCATCGGGTTTTCTGGTGGACCTGGTGGGATTCCTCGCCTGCGGGCGAGCCGGGGCGCGCTCTGACAGTCCCCCGGACTGTCATTCACTCCGCGCCCTTCGAATCCCTTCTTTTGATCCAAGCAAAAAACGAAAAAGCACCCGTTGGGTGCTTTCCGTTTTTTGGTGGACCTGGTGGGATTCGAACCCATGACCTCCGCGTTGCGAACGCGGCGCTCTCCCGGGTGGCATCTTTACACACCCCCAAAAACGCCCTGCTTCTGATTCGATTATACTCACGCATTTTCTTTTGTCAATTCGTATTTTGTAAACTATTTACCCCTCGTGCCTTTCACATATTCGTCTTTTTCTTTGAATTACGCTACAATGTGGGCAAAGGAGGCGAAATGCTATGAAAGAAAACTTTATCGGAAGCGTAGGTATCTGGGGGCAACAGCACTATCAGTACCTCAAAGAAAACAAGCCCACCGTCGTCAACGTGATGCGGATGAACGGAAATCTGAAATCCTATCTCCGCGAGGTGGACGAGCAGGCGGAGGAAATGCTCTTTCAGCTGGTGAAGCAAATGGCGAAGGACGAGGGCGTGGACGAGGCGATGAAACGCCGCGATCAGCTATACTGGGTCGGGCGCATGAATAACATCCGAAACCGCGCCGAAGAGATCGTTCTGCGGGAGGTGATCTTTGTATGACCTTGCTTGAAGATCTGTGGTACGGCAACGTAAACCCGCACGAGGCGATTCTGACCGAGAACAAGCGGTATAAACACCTGCTCTCGCTGATGGGCAGAAACCGGGATGAGCTCAGCGAAACGCTGACCGACAAGCAGTTGGAAACGCTTGAAAAGTACGACGAGGCGATGAACGAAATGAACTCCGTCGCAGAGATTGAAGCGTTCTCCTGCGGTTTCCGGCTCGGCGTCCGGCTGATGATCGAGGCGGGCGTGCCACTCGCAAAAGGAACTACATAATGCACAGCGGCGGGATCGATCCCGCCGCTGTGCGTTAATATGACACATTAGTTGATTCAGACGTTTCTTGCTCTTTACAGCGGCAGATCCTTCTTGCGGAAGCGGACGCTGCCGATGACGTAGCACACGCAACCGATCGCCGCGAGGATGCAGAACTTCCAGATAAACGCCGTTGTTCCGTCCAGAATCGAGATTGGATCGAACAGCGTGATGATGGAAACGTAGTTAAAGTAATTGAGCGCGTCCATGCGGATGATCGACGGCAGAATCGGAGAGCCGAACAGACCGAGCATGGTCGCTACCAGGAAGAACATCGAAAGTCCGCCGC
>CAMKAU010000009.1 GCA_946410595.1 uncultured Clostridia bacterium | reverse complement strand
GCGCCGGAAACAAAACCGACGGAAATAACAACGCCGGAAACGACAAAAGCGCCCGCCGTGACCACGCGAGTACCGGAGACGACAAAAGCGCCCCCCGTGACCACGCGAGTACCGGAGACGACAGCGGTCCCCGCCGTGACAACGGCGCCCGAAACGGAACCGTTCGTTCCGCCGGAGCCGGTCGCGGATCTTGAGCCGGTCTTCCCGACGATGCCGGAGGAACTTTCCTCTCTCCTCTACACCGGCGAGGACGGCTATACGCACATCAAAGGGGCAAGCAACCTCCGCCTGCCCGCGCAGGGAGAATACCTCGTCTACGACCGGTATCTCAGCGAAGAGAGTTATCAAAAGAACGCAAACGCCACCGCCTACTTTGTCAGCCGGGAGCTTGTGATGACGGCGGAAAAATCCACCGGCCCCGCTATCCCCGGCGTCTCCTCCGTCCACAGCTACACGCTGGAAAAGGGCCTGCTGACCGTTTCGTATAACGGCGGGGAGAGCGTCTGCCGGATCCCTCTGCGGCTGTTTGCGCTGGAATCGGGTGAGGCGGCGGATCTGAGCGGCGACGACGTGATATGCCCGGATCACTACATCAGCGAGGCGGTCTCGGTCTTCACGCTCAAGCGCGAACCGATGCCTCCGTCACGCGACAATTATGCGCCGACCGGCTATTTTTTGACCGTGTTCGACAAAGGGGAGACCGTCACGATCGCGCCGAGGACCTACGCGCACGATCAGATCTGTTTCAATACCAAAAGAGAGGGATTCTCTCTCAGTACCGTCGGCTGCGCCGCCGGGATGCGGTACCGCACCACAGGACGGTCAGACGACGGGGGCGCGTCGTTTTATCCCTGTCCGACCGGGAACTATATATCCACCCTCAACGACTATGATCAGGGCGCGACCCTCTATCCGTTTTGGATCTATTACCCCCGCAAACCCGTCTCGCTGATCGCCTATGGGGACGACGTCTATCTGACCGGATCCTGGAGCGTTTCCAAAGACTATTTTGACGAAAAATTTGCGGGTTTCAGGATACACAATATCACCCTTACCGACGGGTACGCGGGCGGGATGATGCTCTACCGTACGCGGGATTGCCTGCCGTACTTTGACGGAGATATCGGCGTCTTCGCCCTGCGGACCGAGTTTATCCCGGACGGCAGGGTGGGGCGGGACGATCCCGGCGAGACCGTCACGCTCTACCACTACTATATCTCCCCCGACCGCGGGGAAACGTGGATCCCCTACTCCCCCGCGCCGGAGGGCGAGCCGACCTTCCGGAGCGCGATCTACGGCGACAGATCGCTTATAGGCAGATAAGAGATCTCTTCTCCCCCGGAGCGCTGATCGCTCCGGCAAAGCCGGGTTCAAAAAGCGGACCTGCGGCGGGAGCCGCAGACTAACCGAAAGGGAGGCAAAAGGCAGGAAGATATGAAACACAGATTCCGTTGTCTCGCGCTCGTGCTCGCCGCAACGTTCTGCGTCGGGCTTTTCTCCTGCGCGGACGTTCCGACGTCGCCGCCCGCCGTGACGGAAACGGACGCCGCCGAAACGACCGGCGTTCCCGACACGACCGGCGTTCCCGACACGACCGGCGTCCCCGATACGACCGGCGTCCCCGAGACCGCCGCGCCGGAGACGAAAGCCCCGGAAACGGCGGCGGAAGAAACGTCCGCGCCGGAAGAAGCGTGGACGGTTACTGTTCCGGCGGGCTGCCGCACGACGGGGCTGGAGGAGCGCACGGTCAACGGCGCGGTCGAGCGGCGGGAGATCCCGCTTCTCGGGCACGAAATCTCCAAAGAGGGGTACTGCACCCGCTGCGGGGAAAAGTTTAGCTACGGACTTTCCTATCAGCTTTCCGACGATGCCAAGCCGATCGACGTCAGTATGTTTGGGTATCAAGGCGCTTTGTGGTACGACGCCGACGAAAGCTATTACATCGTTACGCGCGGAGACTGCCGGGATCCTGAAGTTATCATCCCGGATTACGTCAACGGCAGGGCGGTCCGTACCGTGCACGGATTCGGAAAAGGAACAACGGGGCTCGTTCTTCCCGACACGGTCCGGGTGCTCTTTTCTCTCGGCGGCAGTTCGCTCCGGAGCGTTACCGTTCCGTCCGGCGTGACGGAGATCCCCGAATACTGCTTTGAAGGCTGCCGGGAGCTGTGCGATCTGTCCCTGCCGGACACGCTCTTGACGATTCGCGCCTATGCGTTTGCCAATTGCGACTCTTTGAAGATGATTCGTCTTCCCGACAGCGTTACCACGATAGGTCAAGCTGCCTTTTGGCTGGACCGGCCGACGCAAGCGCCCGGCCGGACGTTCGTTCTGTCGGAATCTCTGTATGATTTCAGCACGGTCTGGAATTTCACGCAAAATATGCTCTCCTCCCCGTATTACGGCACAAAGATTATGCAAAAGCTGTACGAAGCGGAGGACGTTGTGTTGGATGCCGTCTTTTCCGAAAACGGCGCCTCCTATATCAGCAGCAAAAACAACGCGCGCTATCTGCTTCTCGCTCTGGACCCTTCCGTCCGGGAGTTTTCCGTCCATCCGGACACAAAGATCATCTGGTCGCACGCGTGCGAGAATCTGGAAAAAGTCACGCTGCCGGAAGGGATTCTTGCCATATCGGAATTCGCTTTCGGAGAAGATCTTGAGGAAGTGACGCTCCCCTCCTCGCTGAAGATCATCCGCGAGAATGCGTTTTGCCGCTGCAAAAAGATCTCCTGTTTTCACGTTCCCGCGGTAGAAAAGCTCGGAGTCGGAGCCTTCCCGGAAAGCAGTACCGTCATCCTGGCAGATCCCGCGCTCTCTGTCCGTTATACCGAAGAATATCTTTTTTACAGAGATTGGCAAAAGTATAACAAATAATACTTAGTTTAGACTCCAACACCCGCTGCGGGGAAACGTGGATCCCCTACTCCCCCGCGCCGGAGGGCGAGCCGACCTTTCAGAGCGCGATCTACGGCGACAGATCGCTTATAGGCAGATAAGAGATCTCTTCTCCCCCGGAGCGCTGATCGCTCCGGCAAAGCCGGGTTCAAAAAGCGGACCTGCGGCGGGAGCCGCAGACTCACAAAGAGAAGCGCAATACAGAAAGGCAAAAACACGATGAAAACCGCCGTAAAGATTTTTGCGCCCATACTTGCCGCCGCGCTTTTGCTGGCGGCTTGTAACCGCGCGCCGGTCCCGCCGATACCCGAGGAGACCGACGCCGAGACGACGGGTGTGCCCGACACGACGGGCATCCCCGAGACCGCCGCGACGGAGACCAAGCCGGCGGAAACGGCGGCAGCGGACACGACCGGCGACGCCTCCTCGATCTCGCTGAGCGAGACGGAGCTCGCGCTGGAGGTGGGAGAGAGCACAACGCTGATCTGCACCTTTTTTCCGGACAGCGTCAAGGACCGGACCGTTTACTGGTCGAGCTCCAACTCCTCCGTTGCCACGGTACTCAACGGCCTGGTCAAAGGGATGAAACCCGGCTCCGCCGTGATCCGCGCCAAAACGAAAAACGGGAAGACCGCCTCCTGTCAGGTCACGGTCTTCTACGTGACCCGCGAGGAGGACTTCCGCTTCCGGGAAACCGGAAATGGCGGTTACCGGATCGAGAAATATCTCGGCGGGATCCCCGTCGTGGAGATCCCGGAGACCTACAACGGTCTGCCGGTGACGGAGATCGGAGAAAGCGCCTTTTACGGTTTTTCCACTCTGACGTCCGTTACGATCCCGGAGGGGGTGACCGTCATCGGCAAACAAGCGTTCTGCGGATGCAAGGCGCTCCAGCGCGTCGCGCTCCCGAGCAGTCTGAAGGAGATCGGGAGAGAAGCTTTTCTCCGGTGCGCCGCGCTCAGGAGCCTCTCGCTGCCCGCCGGGCTTACCGGCATCGGAATACAGGCTTTCCAAGAATGCTCCGCTTTGACGACGATCATAATCCCGGACGGGGTGACCGGCATCGGCCGCTGGGCTTTCAAAGAATGCACCGCTTTGACGGCGATTAAGATTCCGGACGGAGTGACCCGGATTGAAGATAATACGTTTGAGCGGTGTACCGCACTGAAAAGCGTTACGATCCCGGAAAGCGTAACGAAGATCGGCTCCTACGCTTTCGTCGGCTGCACCGCACTCGGGAGCGTTACGCTTCCGGACGGTTTGAGAGAAATCGGGGAATACGCCTTCAATAATTGCAAGGCGCTCAGGAGCCTTGCGCTCCCAGGCAGTCTGACGGAGATCGGAGATGGCGCGTTCACCAAATGCGCCGCGCTGGCGGCCGTCTCGGTCGATCCCGCCAACGCCGTTTTTTACAGTGAAAACAACTGCGTGATCGAAAGAAACAGCAAAACGCTGATCTTCGGCTGCCAAAACAGCGTGATCCCCGTGGACGTGACGGGCATCGGCGACTACGCGTTCTGTTCCTGCGAAAAACTGACGAAGATCACGATCCCGGAGGGGGTCGTGCGCATCGGGAAAAACGCTTTCTCCGACTGCACTGCTCTTAGAAGCGTTACTCTCCCGGACGGCCTGACCGAGATAGGCTCCTCCGCTTTCTCCGGCTGCACCGTTCTCGGGAGCGTTGCGATCCCGGAAAGCGTGACGGTCATCGGCGCCAGGGCGTTCTCAGACTGCTGGTCCCTTTCCGCCGTCTCTCTCCCGATCGGCCTAACGAACATCGAAAACCATACGTTTTCTTCCTGCACAGGGCTGAAAAAGATCACGATCCCGGAGGGGATCGCGAGCATCGGGGAAGGCGCCTTCTCTGACTGCAAAGCGCTTGGGAGCGTCTCAATCCCCGGCAGCGTAAAGACGATCGGGGATTCTGCTTTCAGGACCTGCACGGCGCTGAAAAACGTTACGTTCTCGGAAGGCGTGACCGAGATCTCCCCTCTCGCTTTTGCCGGGTGCGTCGGATTGACGGACGTCGTTTTCCCCGCCGGGCTGACGCACGTCTCCCTTTGGGCGTTCCGCGATTGCTCCTCTCTCGTCCGTGTAAGCGTCCCGGACGGGATGTATCATTTGTCCCGGGATGCTTTTGAAGATTGTTCCTCCCTCGTTTACCAAACGTACGACGGGGGAAAATATCTCGGAAACGCCGAAAACCCCTATGCAGCGCTGATCCGCGCCGGCAGCGAGACGAAAACCGTCCATCCCGGAACAACGCTGATCGCGAACGGCGCCTTTTTGAACTGCCGCGACCTGACGGAGATCACGCTTCCGGACGATCTGGTCAGTATCGATGCTTACGCGTTCTCCGGATGCTCCGGCTTATCGGAGCTTGCCTTGCCGGGCAGCGTGACGTATCTTGGACTAAGCGCGTTTTCCGTCTGCAGCGGACTTGAAACAATCACAGTGGATCCTTCCAACCCCGTGTTTTACAGCGACCAGAACTGCCTGATCGAAAAAGAAACCAAAGAACTGCGGAAAGGCTGCAAAACCAGCGTGATCCCGGAGGGCGTTACGGCGATAGGCGACGACGCCTTTTCCGGCTGCATAGATCTTTTGAGCGTCGCGCTGCCGGCGGGTTTGAAGCGCATCGGAGAATGGGCCTTCTTCGGCTGCACCGGTTTGACGGAAATCACGGTGCCGGAAGGCGTGACCTGCATCGGCCGGGAAGCATTTAAATCCTGCGAAAAGCTGAAGACCCTTTCGCTGCCGGGCAGCGTGACGGTGATCGGGACGGATGCGCTCGCCTACTGCACGATGAGCCGGATCGACTTCGGCGGTACAACGGCGCAATGGAAGGCTGCATATGCACAGAATAAAAGCACCCGCTCCGTGACGGTTTACTGCACGGACGGCACGACCGTAGCCTGGCACACCCCACCCTCCCAAAAATAAAAACTCCGTTCCGGAAAAACGGATAAAAGAACCAGCCGCGCCGGCTGCTTTGGCAGCCGGCGCGGCGGGCTTTATGCTTCCTCGTTTGCGGTGGCGATCAGGGGGACGCCGGTGGCGGCGAGGTCGGCGATCAGCGTTTCGCCGAAGCGGACCGGGCGGGCGGGACGGAAGGCGTTGACCTCCGCCATCGCCTCAAAGAGCTTTGCCTTCGGGATCGCGTCCGCGGTACGGACGGCGACCGGCCGGCCGGAAAAACCGCGGACCGTGGTGGTCAGGGTGCGCATCGGGCAGGTCAGCTCGTTTTTCACGTACGCTTCGCCCCGCTTGCAGGTATTGCCGGTGATCGAGACGATCTTTTCCCCGTCGAGGACCGCGGTGATCTCGCATCCGGAGGGGCAGATGATACAAGTGTAACGTTTTTCTTTCATGCTTGCGGCCTCATTTTGATCGTCAGATTTGCAGAGTCGGCGGGGACGGGGACCTTCAGCTTCTGCATCTCGCCGGGGGCGGCGCGCAGAAGTTTTTTCGAGACAAGGGGCGTTCCGTCCGCCTCGGCGTAGACCTCGACCTTGCGGCTGACGTCGCAAAAGCGGAAGTACACCTCCGCCGTTTCCCCGCGGCGGACGCGCTGCGGGACGGTATACCGGATCCCGGCGCCCGCCGTGACGGCGAGCTTCTCTTCTCCGCCGAGCTCGCCCTTCACGTACGCGGCGGCGGCCTTGCCCGCCAGCTCCGCCTCGCCGGAGACGTAGTCGACGAGGTCGTGGACGTGCAGGACGTTCCCGCAGGCGAACACGCCGGGGATCGCGGTCTGGCGGTCGGTATCCACCGCGGCGCCGCCGGTGCGGCGGTCAAGCGGGAGGCCAAGTTTTTCGGTCAGCTCGTTCTCAGGGATCAATCCGACCGAGAGTAAGAGCGTGTCGCACTCAAAATACCTCTCGGTGCCCGGAATCGGGCGGCGGTTTTCGTCCACCTTCGAAACGGTAACACCGGTCAGCCGCTCCCTGCCGTGGATCTCCGTTACGGTGTGGGAGAGCAGGAGGGGGATGTCAAAATCGTTGAGGCACTGCTCGATATTGCGGGCGAGGCCGCCGGAATAGGGGAGCAGTTCGCAGACGGCGAGGACCTTTGCTCCCTCCAGCGTCATACGGCGGGCGGTGATCAGTCCGATATCGCCGGAGCCGAGGATCACGACGCGCCGCCCGGGGAGGTAGCCCTCCACGTTGATCAGGCGCTGCGCCGTTCCCGCGGTGTAGATGCCGGCGGGGCGGGTGCCGGGGATATTCAGCGCGCCGCGGGGCCGCTCGCGGCAGCCCATCGCCAGTACGACGGCGCCGGCGCGGATCTCCTCGATCCCTTCCCTGCTCTGCAGGGTGACGACGCGCTCGGGCGTGACGCCGGTGACGAAGGTCTCGGTCATCACCTCGATCCCGCGCCGTCTTACCTCTTCGGCGTACCGCTCGGCGTATTCGGGCCCGGTCAGCTCGCAGCCGAAACGGTGCAGGCCGAAGCCGGGGTGGATGCACTGCTTGAGGATCCCGCCCACGCGGGAGTCGCGCTCGACGATCAGGACGTCCCGGACGCCCGCGTCGTAGGCGGCGACGGCGGCGGCAAGGCCGGCGGGGCCTCCGCCGACGATCAGAACGGAACGCTCTTTCATCGGTCCTCTCCTTTCGTTTTGCCGAAGGTCAGGGGAGAGCCCGGCCCGCGTTTGGTCACGTCGGAAAACGGGATCCCGAGCTCGTCGGAGATCATCCGCATCACCACGGGCGAGCAAAAGCCGCCCTGGCAGCGTCCCATTCCCGCGCGGACGCGGCGCTTGATCCCGTCGAGCGTGCGGGGGACGGGATTCTCGCGGAGCGCGTCGCGGATCTCGCCCTCGGTCACTTCCTCGCAGCGGCAGACGATCCTGCCGTAGGCGGGGTCCTTTTTGATCCACGCGTCCTTCTCCGCGGCGGAAAGCTCCGCCATGAAGCGGGCGGGACGGCGGAAGGAGACGGCGTCCTGTTTCTTTTCGGCGAGGATCCCCTCGTCGCACAGCGTCTTTTCCGCGTATCCGGCAAGCGCGGGCGCGGAGGTCAGCCCGGGGGACTCGATCCCCGCGAAGGTCAGCATCCGCGGCGCGCTCTTTTTGATGATGAAGTCGCCGGTGTTCCCGACGGCGCGCAGCCCGGTAAAGGAGGTAATCACGGCGGAGGGAACACCGGGGACCGAGCGTTTGGCCCCGTCGAGGACGCGTGCCAGCCCCTCTCCCGTGGTGCGTTTGTCTTCTTTGTCTTCGATATCGAGGGAGGTCGGCCCGAGGATCAGATTACCATCCGCCGTCGGCGAGACGAGGATCCCTTTGCCCATCTTGGTAGGCGCGACGAAAACCGTGCGGGAGACCGTTTTGCCGCAGCGGCGGTCGAGCAGGAGGTATTCCCCGCTGCGGGGGGTGATCTTCACCGAGTTGTCGCCCGCCATCGCGGCGACCTCATCGGCGTACAGCCCGGCGCAGTTGACGAGATACCGCCCGTCAAAAAACCGCTCGCCGGAGAAAACGCGGTAACAGTCGCCGCGGTCCTCGATCCGGTCAACCCGGAAATCCAGCGAGAGCTTAACGCCGTTGTCCATCGCCACGCCGAGCGCGGCGACCGTCAGCGAGTAGGGGCAGACGATCCCGGCGGAGGGAGCGTAAAGAGCGACCGTCGCCTCGGGGGAAACGTTCGGCTCCAGCTCGCGCAGCCGGGCGGCGTCGAGGATCTCCAGCGGGGCAACGCCGTTCTCTTTTCCGCGCTCGTAAAGCGCTCGAATAGCCCCCTCGTCCCCGGGAAAACCGACGACGAGGGAGCCGTTGTTCACGTATTTCACGCCGAGGCGCGCGCAAAGCGCGGGCATCAGGCAAGCGCCCTCCACGTTGAAGCGCGCCTTGAGAGAGCCGGGTTTTGCGTCGAAACCGGCGTGGACGATCCCGCTGTTCGCGCCCGACGCGCCCATCGCAACGTCGCTCTGCGCCTCCAGCACCCGGACGGATGCGCCGTATCCGGAAAACGCTTCTGCGCAAAGCGAACCGACGACGCCTCCGCCGATGATCAGAATATCGTACATAGTACCTCCCTCTTTGCTGTCTTTCCTTTTTTTCTCAAACAAACTTTGCTTCCCACGGCTCGTATTCGCCGAACTCCAGAATATCCGCGATCCGCTTGCAGGCGTGTCCGTCCCCATAGGGGTTGCAGGCGCGCGACATCTTCGCGTACGCTTCCGGATCCTCGAGCAATTCTTTGAAGTTGCGGTAGATGACCTCTTCCTTCGTTCCGACCAGGCGGAGCGTTCCCGCCGTCACGCCTTCCGGACGTTCCGTGGTATCGCGCATCACGAGCACCGGCTTGCCGTAGGACGGACATTCTTCCTGGATCCCGCCGCTGTCGGTCAGACAGAGATGGCACCGCGCCTCAAAATTGTGGCAGTCAAATACCTCGATCGGCTCGATGATATGGATCTGCTTGCAGTCGCCGAGCTCCTCGTCGGCGGCCTGGCGCACAACGGGATTCATATGGATAGGATAGACCGCCTTGCACTCGGGGTGTTCGTCCAGCACCCGCCGGATGGCGCGGAACATATGGTGCATCGGCTCCCCGAGGTTTTCGCGGCGGTGTGCCGTGATGAAGATCAGCTTCCCGTCGCCCACCCAGTCCAGTTCCGGGTGGGTGTAGTCGGCGCGGACGGTGTGCTGCATCGCGTCGATCACGGTGTTGCCGGTCACGAAGATCGTGGAAGGATCCTTCCCTTCCCGCAGGAGATTATCGGCGGAAAGGCGCGTCGGCGCAAAGTTATACCGGCTGACGATGCCGACCGCCTGGCGGTTGAACTCCTCGGGGTAGGGGCTGTAGATGTTATAGGTGCGCAGCCCCGCCTCGACGTGCCCGACCGGGATCTGCAGATAGAAGCACGCGAGCGCGGTCACAAAGGTCGTCGAGGTATCGCCGTGGACCAGCACGACGTCCGGTTTTTCCTTCTCCAGAACGGCTTTGATGCCGTGCAGGATATTCGTCGTGATATCAAAAAGGGTCTGACGATCCTTCATGATATTCAGATCGTAGTCCGGCACCACGCCGAAGGTCGCCAGGACCTGGTCGAGCATCTGGCGGTGCTGCGCCGTGACGCAGACGACGGTCTGAAGCCCCTTTCTGGTCTTCAATTCATTCACGAGGGGGCACATTTTGATGGCTTCCGGCCTCGTGCCGAAGACGAGCATGATTTTTTTCATCTTAAAGGTTTGCCTCCTGTAAGTATCTCTTTAACGCGTCGCGCCAGTCCGGCAGCGGTTCAAATCCCTTTTGGAGCAGTTTGGCTTTTGAAAGGCGGGAGTTTTCCGGTCTGGCAGCTTTGGATTGCCCGTATTCCGCCGAGGTGACCGGAACGACCTTCGTCTCTAACCCGTACTGCCTGTAGATCTCCAGGCAAAAGTCATACCAGCTGACGTATCCGCCTTCGTTTGTCGCGTGATAAAAGCCGTACCGTTCCGTTTCTATCATATCGACGAGAAGTCTGGAAAGATCCGCCGTATAGGTCGGCGTGCCGATCTGATCGTTGACGACGCGCACGGTATCGCGCGTTTTTCCGACGCGGATCATCGTTTTGATAAAGTTATTCCCGTTGAGCCCGAACACCCACGCGATCCGCACGATGAAAAACTTTTCGGTGTTCCGGGTTACGGCGAACTCCCCTTCCAGTTTGCTTTTGCCGTAAACGTTTAGGGGCGCAAAGCTCTTATCGTCCGGCTCCCGGGGGCTTGTCCCCGTTCCGTCAAACACGTAATCGGTACTGATATAGAGGAGCTTTGCGTCAATCGCTTTGGCGGCTTTTGCAACGTGTTCGGTTCCCGCCGCATTTACGGCAAAAACCTTCGGCGCGTTTTCTTCTTCCTCCGCGGCGTCAACGGCAGTCCACGCGGCGCAGTGGATGATCGCGTCCGGCCGGACGCGGTCAAGCGTCTTCCCGACGGCCGCTTCATCGGTGATATCCAGCGGAACGTAACGCGCGGCAAAACCCTCCGGGCCGTCGTCCGTTCCGTCATACGCTTCCTGTATATCGGAGCCGACCGCGTCAAAGCCGCGTTTTACCAGTTCTTTGACGACGTCGCGTCCGAGCTGGCCGTTGACTCCCGTAACAAATACCGTCATCATCTGTTCCCGTACATTTTCGCATAATAGTTTTGGTACTCGCCCGAGATGATCTCTTCCCACCAATCCCGATTTTCGAGATACCACCGGATCGTTTTTCTTATCCCGTCCCCGAACTTCGTTTCCGGCAGCCAGCCGAGCTCATGATGGATCTTTGTCGGGTCGATCGCGTACCGCATATCGTGCCCCTTGCGGTCGGCAACGTGAGTGATGAGAGATTCCGGCTTCCCGAGTTCCTTGCAGATGAGCTTGACGATATCGATATTACGCATCTCGTTATGCCCGCCGACGTTGTAGATCTCGCCGGCTCTGCCCTTGTGGATGATAAGATCAATTGCCTTGCAGTGATCCTCGACATAGAGCCAGTCGCGGACGTTGATCCCCTCGCCGTAAACGGGCAGCGGCTTGTCCGCGAGCGCGTTGGCGATCATCAGCGGGATCAGCTTCTCCGGGAAGTGATAGGGACCGTAGTTGTTGGAGCAGCGGCTGATGGTCACGGGCAGGCAGAACGTGCGGTGGTACGCCATCACGAGCAGGTCTGCGCCCGCTTTGCTGCTGCTGTACGGGCTGGAGGTATGGATCGGCGTTTCCTCGGTAAAGAACAGATCCGGCCGGTCGAGCGGCAGATCGCCGTAGACCTCGTCGGTCGAAACCTGATGATACCGCGTGATCCCGTATTTCCGGCAGGCGTCCATCAGAACGCTCGTGCCGATGATATTCGTCTGCAGGAAGATCGCGGGGTCCTCGATGCTGCGGTCCACGTGGCTTTCCGCCGCAAAGTTGACGACGATATCGGGCTTTTCGTCCTCAAAGAGTTTGTAAACGCCTTCCCTGTCGCAGATATCGAGCTTTACAAAGCGGAAGTTCGGCTTATCCATGACGCTCCTCAGCGTGGACAGATTGCCCGCGTAGGTCAGCTTGTCAAGGCATACAATCCGGTAGTCGGGATGAGCTTTCAGAATATGAAAGATAAAATTGGATCCGATAAATCCGGCGCCGCCGGTGACGATAACGGTCATTTTTTTTACCTCAAAACGCCATTCTGCTTTCGGCAAGAGTGGGATTGTTTTTATCTTTTTCGCTTAATATAAACGCGCCGGCGTCCGGCCATTCGATCCCGATATCGGGATCGTTCCAAATGATGCCGCCCTCATCCTCGGGATGATAGATCTCATCGCATTTATAAGCGAATTCCGCATAATCGGAAACGACGACAAAGCCGTGAGCAAAGCCGCGCGGGATCAAAAACTGCCTCTTGTTCTCTTCCGAGAGCAACGCGCCGACCCAGCGGCCGTACGTGTCGCTGTTTTTGCGCAGATCCACGGCCACGTCGAACACTTCGCCCTTGATCACACGCACGAGCTTTGCCTGGGGATGCGTCTTCTGAAAATGAAGACCGCGAAGAACGCCCTTGCGGGAACTGGACTGATTATCCTGAACGAAGCGATAGCAAAGTCCGGCTTCCGCGAAATCGGACTCTTTGTAGGTTTCCATAAAATAGCCGCGATGATCGCCGTAGGTTTTGACGTCGATCAGATACACGCCTTTTATTTTTGTTTCGGTAAACGTAAAGTTGCTCATCAGTATCTGATCTTTCCTTCCGCTACTGCCTTCAGGTGCGCGCCGTACGGCGATTTGCCGTAGCGGTTTGCCGATTGCGTGAGCTCGTCCCTGCCGATCCATCCGTTGACGTAAGCGATCTCCTCCGGCGCGGAGATGGTGATCCCCTGGCGCTTTGAGATCGTCTGCACGAACTCGGCGGCCTCCACCAGACTGTCCATCGTTCCGGTATCCAGCCAGGCAAATCCGCGCCCGAGCAGCTGAACGTCCAGCAAGCCGTCGTTCAGATACGTTTCGTTTAACGTCGTGATCTCCAGCTCGCCGCGCGCGGACGGCTTCACCCGACCGGCGCGGGCGGAAACGCCGGCCGGATAGAAATACAGGCCGGTCACGGCGTAATTGGATTTCGGTTCCCGCGGTTTTTCCTCGATGCTCGTCGCCTTGCCGTTTTCGTCAAACGCCACGACCCCGAAGCGCTCGGGATCGTTCACGTAGTAACCGAATACCGTCGCGCGTTCGCCGCGCTCGGCGTTCTCCGCGGCAGCATAGAGAATACGGCGAAAACCGTTGCCGTAGAAAATATTGTCGCCGAGCACCATGGCGCACGCGTCGCCGCCGATAAAGTCTTCTCCGAGCAGAAACGCCTGCGCAAGTCCGTCCGGAGAGGGCTGAACGCAGTAGGAGAGCTTGATGCCGAACTGGTTTCCGTCCCCCAGGAGTTTTTCGAACTTCGGCGTGTCCTCCGGCGTTGAAATGATCAGGATATCCCGTATTCCCGCAAGCATTAAAGTAGAGAGCGGGTAGTAGATCATCGGTTTGTCGTAAACGGGCAAAAGTTGTTTTGAGGTTACCATCGTCAGCGGGTAGAGCCGCGTGCCGGCGCCTCCCGCCAGAATAATCCCTTTCATAGAGAACTCCTTTTCAAATCGTTTTCGTCGGACCGGCGGTCTCCGCCGGCGGCTTTTCAAACATTTTCTCCGAAGGTATCCGGCCGGTCCGGATTGAAGATCTCGTTCGCCCACATGACGGTCACGAGGTTCTCCGTTTCGGAGAGATTGATGATATTGTGGGTATAGCCGGGCAGCATATGGACGGCTTGGATGCGTTCGCCCGAGACCTCAAACTCGATGACTTCGTCCGTGCCGATCTTGCGTTCCTGAATCAGCCCGCGCCCGGACACGACGATGAAGAACTCCCACTTGCTGTTGTGCCAGTGCTGGCCTTTGGTGATCCCCGGCTTGCTGATATTGACGCTGAACTGCCCGTGGTCGGCCGTTTTGAGAAGCTCGGTAAACGACCCCCTGTCATCGACGTTCATCTTCAGATCGAACGCGACTTTCTCCTTCGGCAGATAGGAAAGATACATGGAATACAGCTTTTTTTCAAAGCTGCCGTCCGGGATGGCGGGCATCACCAGCGTCTGCGGCTGATCGTGAAAAACGCAAAGCAACTCGACGATCCGCCCGAGCGTGGCTTTATGCGTGACCGGCGCGGCGCAGTATCTGCCGTTTTCGGTAAGAACGGTCCGGACGCCGTCGAACTCGCAGCGGTGTTCCTTTCCCTCCAGCGCGTCGAACATTTCGTCGATCAAATCGTCGATAAAGAGCATCTCCAGCTCGACCGACGGATCGTTGACCGTGATCGGCAGGTCGTTTGCGATATTGTGGCAGAAGGTCCCGACAGCAGAGTTGTAGTTCGGGCGCACCCATTTGCCGACGAGATTGGGAAAGCGGTAAACGAGCGCCTTTGCGCCGGTTTCTTCGGCGTAGGCGAAAAAGAGGTCTTCTCCCGCTTTTTTGGAAAGTCCGTACTCCGACGCGCCGAAACGCCCCTGCAGCGTCGCCTGGATGGACGAGCTGAGCATCACCGGGCAGGTGTTGTTGTATTTTTTCAGCATGTCAAGAAGCGCGGAGGCAAAACCGAAGTTGCCCTCGCGGAACTCCTTCGGATCTTTCGGACGGTTGACGCCGGCCAGATGGAAGACGAAATCGCAGTCCTTGCAGTAAGCGTCGAGCTCCTCCGGCGCGGAATCGATATCGTATTCGCGGATCTCGTCGATCCGGAGAGCGGGGCGCGTTCTGTTTTTGCCGTCCCGGACGTTTTTCAGGTTTTCGACCAAGTTGCGCCCTACAAAGCCCTTTGCGCCTGTAACAAGTATTTTCATATCGTTCTCACAATCCTAAACTTTTCATAAGTTGATCGAATGATTCTAATTCGCTGTTCGAGGTATTCTTCGCGCTTTTGATCTCCCGCAGCACGTCTTTTCGCCTGCAGAAAAGCGCTCTCAGCCATCTTCTGATTTGATAAAAAGAAAGAAGAACCGGGTACTTCTTCGCTTTGGGATAGATTTCCTTCAGGGTATCGCTGCTCACGAAAAGCCGGCTGAAATAAAAGCCGATCCCCCGGTGTTTTCGCTTTTTTGACAGGATCAGGTTCCGGTAACTGCCGAATACGCCGCCCTTGATACTGTATTCTTCCAACGCTTTTGTGACCGGCGTATGCTCTTTTCCCTCCAGCCAGACTTCCGATAACCGGCAGCACTCCTCATAAAAGACGAGGATCCCGCATTGACGGCACAGTTCGCGTACCGCGCTTTCGTCGTATTCAGTACGGTGTCTCAAAAGCCACAGATCGATAAACGGACGGATTCCGAGTCCTTCTTGGGTGAAGTGATAGGCCATATGCGCGACAACGTGAAAGATCTGGTACTCGGGAGAAAAAACGAAGCGGCAGGAACCCTCCTGCCCGACTGCGTAATCCCACGCCCGGGAAAGGAGTCCGTCGATGCGTTCCACGCCTTCTTTTATGCTGAAGTGGAGTTCCAGGTGGACGTTGGGATTTGTCATGGATACGTCGTGATAAAGCCGTTGAACGTAGGTGAAATCCGTTTCCCTTTTCAGCGCGTCAACGGCGCTGTCCAGCGCTTCTTCCCTCACCAGAACGTCCACGTCGCAGCTTGTCCGCATCCATTGTTCGGGATAGAGATCCCGCAGCACGGAGCCCTTCAAAAGAACGTAGTCAATCTGATTCTTCTCAAAGCAGTTTACGATGCTCTCCAGCGCCAGATCTCTTTGCGCAAACAAAAAGATATCGTTCAAGCGCATGGATCCCGCTTCTTTCGGACTCTCTTCCGACAATCCGAGCGCGTCCAGGCCGGTCCAGACGATCGGAAGCACCGAATGCCGCTTTCCGATCTCTATGACGTTTTGAAAATCCGGGTCTTCCCGCGCAAACACGCCCGGCGGCAATCCGAGGCCGGCACGTATGATCGGAAAGAAGACCTCGCTTAAAAACGAATCAGTCATACGGTTTTTCTCACTGCTCTCGCGTTATTTTCTCCAAACCATTCTGTTGACGATATTCGTATAGCTCTGAATGATCCGGACGACCTTCATCGATACGGAGGTATCGGTATAGTCCGGGCAGGGTTTGCCGAACACGCCGTTTTGCTTCATCGAGATCGCCATCTGGGTCGCGCGGAGAAGTTCCGCTTCGGTGATGCCGGCAATGAGAAAGTCGCCCGCTTCAACGGCTTCCGGGCGTTCCGTGGACGTCCGGATGCAAACGGCGGCGATGGGGCTGCCGATGGAGAGATAAAAGCTGCTTTCCTCCGGCAGCGTGCCGCTGTCGCTGACGATCGCCAGAGCGTTCATCTGGAGGTTGTTGTAATCGTTGAAGCCGAGCGGTTCGTTTACCCGAATTCTCGGATCGAGTTTGAAGCCCGTCGCTTCCAGCTTTTTTCTGCTTCTCGGATGGCAGGAATAAAGGATCGGCATATCGTATTTTTCGGCGAGCGCGTTGATCGCGTTGAAAAGACTGAAAAAGTTTTTGTCGCTGTCAAGATTTTCTTCCCGATGCGCCGACAACAGGATATACCTGTCCTTCTCCAGTCCGAGGCGGCGGAGAACGTCGCTCTTTTTGATCTTGTCGAGGTTCATCGTCAGCACTTCCGCCATCGGCGAACCGGTAACATAGGTCCTCTCTTTCGGCATACCGCACTCGATCAGATACCGGCGCGCGGCTTCGCTGTACGGGAGGTTGACGTCGGAGATGATATCCACGATCCGGCGGTTCGTTTCCTCCGGCAGGCACTCGTCCTTGCAGCGGTTGCCGGCCTCCATGTGAAAGAGCGGGATATGCAGCCGCTTTGCGTTGATCGCCGAGAGGCAGGAGTTGGTGTCTCCGAGTACCAGTACCGCGTCCGGCTTGAGCCCGACCATCAGGTCATAGGTCTGACTGATGATATTCGCGCAGGTCTCGCCCAGATTCTTCCCCGCAACGTGGAGAAGAATATCCGGCCCGCCGAGGTCGAAGTCTTCCCAGAACACGGTGGACAGATTTTTATCGTAGTTCTGGTTGGTGTAGCATACGAGGGTATCGAGATACTCTCTCGCGCGCTTCATCACCGCGGCAAGGCGGATGATCTCCGGGCGCGTGCCGCAAATAATCAGCAATTTGGTTTTTCCGTTGTTTTTCCAGTCTGCCATCTCAATTCTCCTCTGCACAACAATCATTACGCTTCAACGATATGAGGCCGCCCCTCAAGCTCTTCCTTTACGTAGTCCGTTTCCAGGATCTTCTTTACAACGCCGTCCACGTCCAGCCGGCGGGTGTTGTGCGAGGTATAGGGCTCCTCGCCCTCGGTAGCGACCGTTCCCTTGACGTAGAACTTGTCGTAGTTCAATCCGCGCGCATCCGGGACGATGCGGAAATAATGCCCCATATCGACGGAACGGAGCCGCTCCTCGCGGGTCATCAGCGTTTCGTACAGTTTTTCTCCGTGCCGGGAGCCGATGATCTTCTTTTCCGTTTGTCCGAAAACCTTCATTACACCGTCCGCAAGATCGCCGATCGTGGAAGCGTCCGCTTTCTGGATAAAGAGATCTCCCGGCTCGGCGTTTTCAAACGCGAACGCGACGAGATCGACCGCTTCGTCCAGGTTCATAAGGAAGCGCGTCATCCCGGGGTCTGTGATCGTGATCGGCGCTTTGCGCTTGATCTGGTCGATAAAGAGCGGGATCACCGATCCGCGGGAACACATCACGTTTCCGTACCGCGTGCAGGCGAGGACCGTGCCGCCTCTTTCGTAGGCCGTTTGCGCCCGCGCCTGCACAACCTTTTCGCCGACGGCCTTCGTCATTCCCATCGTATTGATCGGGTATGCGGCTTTGTCGGTGGAAAGGAAGACGACCCGTTCCACTCTGTTCTCAACCGCGGCGGTGATAACGTTGTCCGTGCCGATGATATTGGTCCTTACCGCTTCCATTGGGAAAAACTCGCAGGACGGAACTTCCTTCAAAGCCGCCGCGTGGAAAACGAAGTTTGCGCCGTACATCACGTCGCGGACGGAATCGATATTGCGGACGTCGCCGACGTAGAAGCGGACCTTGCCCGCGTGTTCCGGATCGTGCGCCTGGAGCATGTGCCGCATCCAGTCCTGCTTTTTCTCGTCGCGGGAGATGATGCGGATCTCCCCGATATCCGACGATAAAAAGTGCTTTAATACGGTAGAGCCGAACGAACCGGTCCCGCCGGTGATCACTAATACCCGATCCTTAAATGAGTCGTTGATTTTCATTCTGTTTTCTCCTTTATCGCTTCCGGACGAGCGCCGGAGGCGAGCGTGACTTTTTTCAGGGTATCTTTGCGAGCCGTTCAGATGTGATAGACGCCGGGCAGGCTGCAGATATTATGGCAATCCAGGACCACTTTTCCGGCGAGCTTGTCCATATTCTCCCTGATCTCGTTGTGCTTGACCATGATCACCACGAAATCAACGTCGGAAAGGAACTTGTCGAGATCGTGATACTGATGGGGTACAACGTCCTTGGAGATAAACGGATCATACACTTTCAGCCCGTTTGCGAGATGGCGCTCCTGGCTTTCCAGCAGCTGCAGCGTAGGCGACTCGCGCATATCGTCCACGTTCTCCTTGTAGGTAAGACCGTACAGACCGACACGGGAGACGTCCGTCATTCCCTTTTCTTTCATTATTTCATAGATGCGGTTGAGGACAAAGTCAGGCATCCCGTCGTTGGTCTTCATGGATTCGTCGATCACCTTCGCCAGCGACGGATAATCGCCGACCAAAAACCACGGGTCAACGGAAATGCAATGCCCGCCGACGCCGGGACCCGGCTGCAGGATATTCACGCGGGGATGCATATTGCAGATCTTGATGATCTCGTACACGTCCATATTATCGTGGCGGCAGATCTTTGCGAGTTCGTTTGCGAACGCGATATTGACCGCGCGGAAGGTGTTTTCCACCACCTTCGTCATTTCGGCGGTTTTGATATCGGTTACGACGATCTCGCCCCGGCAGAAGGTGGCGTAAAGCTGCTTTACCTTCTCGCCGATCGCTCTGTCGTCGGCGCCGATGGTGCGGTTGTTGTGGAGCAGCTCGTAAACCATATTGCCGGGAATGATGCGCTCCGGCGCGTGGACCAGATTGATATCCTCGCCGATCGTGAAGCCGTTTTCTTCGATGACCGGGCGTACGTATTTTTCGATGGTGCCGGGAGAAACCGTCGATTCGATCACGACCGTAGAGCCCTTCGGGCAGACCTTCATCACGTCTTTGACCGCGGCGACGACGTAGCAGGCGTCGACCTTTTTGCTGAACTTGTCGTACGGCGTCGGGACGGAAACGATATACACGTCCGTTACCTGATACTCCGTCGTGAACTTGATGCCGCTCTTCAAAGATTCGGCAAACAGCTCGTCCAGCCCCTCCTCTTTAAAGGTGGTCTTGCCGGCGTTCAGCGTTGCTACAAGCTCCTTGTTGTAGTCCGTTCCGACAACTTCCACTCCGTGGGACGCCATCATAAGCGCGGTTGGAAGCCCGATGTATCCCAGCCCAATTACGTTTACCATAGTTTTATAATCCTCCGTGTTTGTATTATATTTGAAAAGTAAAACTGTGTAACCCGATCCGTGATTCACTGCCGTTTGGGCAGCCGCCGTGCGATACGCTCCTTCAGTTTTCCGCACGGCTTCTCAACGCCGTACCAGGACAGCGCGGCGCAGAGAAACGAAAGAACGGCGATAATCAGCCCGTTCACAAAACTCCCCCGGCCGAACAGGTGAACGAAGATATTCACGATCACCATGTGATAAATGTATATCCCGTAGCTGAAATCGGCCTTCAGTCTGACTTTTCCCACGGCGTACCCGCAGGAAAAGACGGAGAGGGAAAGGAGAACGCCGGTCAGAATATCGCAATAGGTGCCAAGCGAGAACACTCTGCCCTGATTGTTGAAAACCGACCAAAGCAAGTACAGACTCAGAAAAACCCACCAGTACCTCGTTACGGTTTTTCCGATCGTTTCCCGTTTAAAGTAAAGGAAGGATCCCAAAAGGAACAAGTAGAGATAAGGGATGACCGTAACGTCGATCAAGAGATACAGCGACCTCGGAAGAACGGCCTGGGTGAAAGGATATACGCAGCTCAGCGCAAGCGCTCCGGCGATCAGAAGAACGTACTCGGCAACGCTCCGTTTTTTGAGCCACGGCGTCAAAAGCCAGGCGAGGATATACCACTGTATCTCGATCGGAATCGTCCACAAGCTCCCGTTGGGAGCGCCTACCCCGTACCCCTCCAGAAACCCCGGGGAATAAAACTGTCCGAACGTGATCTGGGAGCCGATCCATTTGACCCATTCGATCAACGGCGCTGTCGGACGGTACAAAACCAAAACCGAGAGGATCGATACCAGCAGGCAGACGATCAGCGCCGGGTAGATCCGGAAAAAACGGGAAAGCGCGTACCGGAACGTTTTGCAGGAATGATCGCCGGTTTTTTCCCGGTCCGCCGAGGCGGTGATGAGGTATCCGCTCAGGAAAAAGAGGACGATCACGCCGGGAAAACTCTGATGCGCCGCGCGGTAAATACCCGGAACGTCCAGCTGCAGGTGGGAAACGATATGCCCCAGCATAACCGAAACGGCCGCGATCAGGCGGATCACGTCAAAGGCGTTATCCCCGAACGCTCTTTCCTTTTCCAACGGGCCAAGAACGCGGCAGCTCATAACAATCCCCATTTCACCACGTTGGCCAACGCGCCGGCCGCGATATAGAGCGCGGCAAGCAGCAAAAACCTGTTATGGTTTTTCCCCATACACCGGAAGGTTATATAGATATTGACCGCTCCGAAAACCGTACTCGCGATGGAAAAGGCGATGATCGTGGTTTGCAGCGACTTAACCAGAAACGCTCCGATCACGATGGAAACGAGAACGATCGCCAGATTTCCGATCGAAGTGAACAGATTGATCTTTGCTTTTCCGATCGAAACGCGGCAATAGGTGATACAGTTGTTGACAAAAGCGAACACGTACATCAGGATCAGAAAGGACGCCCATTCTCCGGCCTGCGCCCAGTCGCTTCCCAGAACGAAGGAGAAGATCTCTTTCCCGAAGAAAACGACGATCAGGACCGGAACGGCCGCAACGTACAGCATCTTGCTTACCATAGAATAGGTAAAGTCGCTGAGCATATCCATCCTGTCCGACATTTTGGAGGCGGTCCGGAAATAGATGGTCTGTATCGGCGTTGCGATCATGGTAAACGGGATATGAAACACCTTGTCGCACATCGAATAGCTACCGAGCGAGTCGTTGCCGAACTGAGAGGAAAGGATCTGGTTGGGCGTTTGCGTGCTGAGCGAGGTCACCAGGTTGGAAGGATACTGGAACTTGACCAGGTCGGAATACGTTTTCAGCACCTCTTTATACTCGCGGAAACTGCAATGCTTAAATCCCAGCTTGGCGTAATGCGACATCACGATATTGCTGACGAAAAACGCCATGATCGCGGACGCGATCAACCCGTAGAACTTCAGCTTTAACAGTCCCAGCGGAAGCGCGATCAGAAGATTGGCGCAAGCGTTGATAATGGGGGAAAGCAAAAGCACCTTGTTCAGACCCATCCGGTTGAGATAGATCGCCAGGAGCGTATTTCTCGCGTTGAAGGAGATATAGACAAAAATCAGGAGGAGCGCGTACGCGATCGGGATATCGGTATTGATGACCGCGCGGAATCCGGAAATCAGGAACAGCGCCGCGACGACGACCGCCGCCAGAAAGATCTGCAGATTATGGCTGACGTGAAACGCCGTTCGCGCGTCCTCGTCCGTTTCCGCAAGCATCATGGAGGAATTGATCCCCAGACAAACGAAACCCGTGATGATCGTGGCGGTGGAAACCAGGATGCCAAGCTGCCCGTAGTCGTTCGTGGAATACACTCTTGACAGGATCGGCACGCAGATCAGGTTGATCGCCTGCCCGACCACCTGGCCGAAGGACAGCTGCATCACCGAGCTCCAGAACTTGTTATTCTTTATTTTGTCAACGATGCGCACCGGTTACTCCTTCATGACGTATTGGAACCTGGGTTGAATACGCCGGATAATAAACAGGATCAAAAGGATGGCGACAAACGAATTGATCTTGGTAAGCGCGTACTGTACGCCGGGGCGGAACGATACGACAAACTGGAAAAAGGTTGTATAATAGAGGAGCTTGCCGTATTTGATCCGTCTCAAAAACGCCAGATAGAAGGACAAAAAGAACGCAAAGGGGATCATCAGGATAAACGACAGGTACTTCCCGTAGACCATAATGCCGTCGCCCAGTACGGAAATCAGCATCCCGCCGACGCCCTGCTCGTAATACCAGTGTCCGCCGAAATAATGATAGGAGAAAACCCGGTAGATCGCGGACGTCGTTTCGTCAACGCCCGGTATGGTCAAAAAGGCCTTCGGGATCGGGAGCGTGATCAGCCACAGCCAGAAGGTGCTTGGCTGATAGGCGCCTCTCTCGTACAACTCCTGCGCCAACGGATAGTTTCTCGGATAGAAGAACTCGCTCTTGGCGAAGCTCTTTACCGCTTCGATGGGATTGATCGAAGAAAAACTGATCACGTTGCCGCTGCGGACGTTCTGGAGGAAGACGTAGATCATAAACGAGAGTAAACCGACCGCGATGAAAAGAACCCGGTTGCGCATCCGTTCCGCGTCATTTTTGGATCTGGCGTAGAAGAACAGGCACATCACGATCAAAACCTGAATGATCGCCAGTCTGCCGATCGACGCGTGTCCGGCCAGGTAAACGCACAGCAGATCGAACCCGAAATAGCAGAGCACGATCTTGTTGCTCTTTGTGGAGATATACATATACGCGAACGGAAGCAGCAGCGTCTTGACCGTGGAGAGCATATGCCCGAAGATCGTATGATAACTGGCGCTGGTCGTTTCCAGCAGGTTTTCGTACAGCAGATTGGGGCCGGTAAGCAGGTATTTCAGATTGAACTCGGGATAAACCAGCTCCGACGCCCGGATGAGAATATAGACGATCGCCAGCGCCCGGATGATCGACGCTTTTTGGGTCAGCGTATCGTTGATGCGGTCGATCCTGCCCAAACTCTCAACGCCCGGGGCGGCTTCTCCGTTTGCGGCCGGCGCCGCTTTCTTTTCAAAGATCGCCCGATACGCACGCTTGCCGAGAACAAAACACAGGTTCATCGTAATCATGGACAGGATATACGAGAGATAAAAGGATTCGTCTATCTCACTGGTATAGATGCCGATGCAGCTATAACAGAAAAAGGCGATATTGAACGCGATATACGCGCCCCTCGTGATCTTGTCTTTTTCAGAGCGGCAGGTCAGCCAAACCACAATGATATTCAGAATAACGGTAATAATCATACGACTCTCTATCTTTCAGCTCAAAAACCGGCGCGCGACGGTTTCGGTCCTGAAGTCGTCCACCGGCGCGTTTGTTACGGCGCTCCTGCCGTCCGCTATCGTTTGGTAGGTATGATAAATGGACTCCGCGTCATTGTCCGCAAAAGAATACCTGTTGAACGTTTCCAGATAGCTCCTGGTCTTCGGATCGGCGCCGATCACCATAATCGGCTTATCGGTCATTGCGTAATGATAGATCTTTCCGGGGATCTGCAGCACCTTCCCGCCGTTTTTCGGGCAGTTGCAAAGGCAGACGAGCACTTTGCACTTGTTTTCGTATTCCGCGACCGTCTGCGTGCTTTGGAACGGCCAGACGGAGATCATATCGCTCTCCGGAACGGTCTGATCCCCGCCGCCCATCACGATCAGGCGGAGGCGGTGGGCCTGCGCCGCTTCGCACAGCGGCATAATATCTCTGACACAGCTCATATAACTGCCGAAATAGCCGATCTCAAACTCCGTTTCGCTTGCGGGGTTTTCTTCTGCAAAGGAAAAAGGCGTGGGCAGAGAGCACATTTTGTCCGAACAGTCGCGATAGAGTTTTTTCTGTTCTTCCAGCACCAGCGGATTTGTGTAGACGATTTTATCCGCGGCTTTCAAGAAGCCCTCTTCGATTTTTTTCATCTTTTTTTGATTTGCCGTTTTCCTTGTGATATCCAGATACAGCGGATCTCCCCAGTACTGGATCCAGCGGGGGCGCTGCCGGCAGCCGGAAAGAAAAAGCCGGGCCAGTTGATGGCTGCTCACGGGATCGGACGACGAGACCACGATATCGTACTGCTCTTTGGGAAAGAGTTCCTTATCGACGTTGTTGACCGCCTGCATCAGGGTATCCGGATTGAACTTGAGATAAAGACCCTTGATCGTTTTATAGACCGCCTGCTTGATCTTGGAAAGCGCCCTGCTTTTATTCTGCGTTTTCTTTACGGCGAACACCTTTTGCAGCGAATTGTTGCGCAGAAAACAGCGCGTTGTCCCTTCCAGTCTCGCTTTGACGGCCGGATCGTATTTTTTGGCTTTTTCATCCGGCTCCATGGATAAAACGCTGACGCTGTGTCCGAGCGAAAGGAAGCCCTCGATCATAGAGATATTGCGGAGATTGCTCGAGCCGGTGCCGTATATATTCTCCGACGTTACGTAGAGTATATTCATTCTTCAGCGTTTCCCTTCCGCGCATCCAGAATCGCGTGAAACACACGTTCCGCGACCGCGTCTTTCGTTAAATAGGCGTAGGCGTATTCTTTGGCTCTGGCGGCTTTTTGCTGCGTTTGATCGGGATGGTCGGCGATAGAGCGTATGCCGGACGCGATGTCCTCCGTCTTTTCCGAATGAACGACCGTTCCCGCGCCGATCCGCTCCACGAACCCGGCCGATTCCGCGTATTCGGGCGCGACGATGAAAATGGCCCGCCCGGTGCACATATACTCGGAGATTTTGGTGGAAATGGCCGTGGAGAGAATGTCCCGGTACCGCTTGTCAAAGGATTCGACGTGAATCAGGATATCGGCGGATTCCCACGCCCCGGTCAGCTCCTCGCCGAACACGGCGCCGCGGAAACACGCGACCCCGCTGCCGTTGATCGCTTCCGTCTGATCGGCGGCTAACGGGAAGGAGGAGTAGATCTCCAGGAAGGCGCTTCCCTCCGGCATCGTCTGCAGCGCGGATATCACCCGTTCGAGAACGCCGAGCCGTCCTATGCCGAGATTGCCCGCGTAAACGATTTTCAGGCATTCCGATCTCTTTTTCTCCGCGAACTCCAGCTTTTCGCATCCGTTCATCGCCACGATATAACGGGCCGGGAGATAGCTTTCGTAGTGGCGTTTCATCGCGTCGCTGATCACGATCACGGAAGAAGCGTAGCGGATCAGCTCCTCAAAAGACGCTCTCGCTCTCTTTTGATACCTCGTCGGTTTTTTCGCGTAGATATAATCGTCGCTTACGTAAACGATCAGCGGCAAACCGTTTTGCCGGCACAGCCGCAGGACAAGCTCGTATTCGGCGTAAAGATTGCCGGCGTCGTAGAACACAAAATCGGGCTTTTCGGTTTCGATGATTTCGTTCATCCCGGTCGTCAGCGCGTCGGCGTTTTTCCGCCAGAAGCGGTTGCGGATCGCCACGCCCGTTTTAGAGCGGAGTATTTTCTTCAGGAGGGCCCCGACGCCGGCTTTGCTTTTGCCCGGTCCGCCTTCCCCCCCGCCGCTTTGCTCCCTGCGGCAAAGCAGGCTCTTTTTTTTCGGAGAAAAAGAGTTCGACAGGATCCTCGTTTCCGAGATCTGATAATACTGATGGCATATTTCAAAATCGATCGGAAGGTCGGTTACGTAAACCTGAGTCAGATCGGCGGCTTTTATCTCCCTTAAAAAACACGCGACGGTCTTTCCGTTCCCCGTGCTCCTGTTTACGGGATTTCTCCCGATCAAAAACCCTTTCGGCTCTGTTCCCATCACTCTTTATCCTCGACTGATCATGATTGCGCTCGCTTGCGGCGCGAAGCGGCGGCGTTATTTTTTCCCAGTCAGTTTTCCTTTTATCTTTCCCATGGCAAAGAACAGATCTTTTGCCATATTTCTTAAATGCAACAGGATCTTGTATTTTGTAAAAACGAGCTTGACGTAGTGCTTTTCCTCGGATCCGAACTTGCGTTTGTAGTCACGGACGCCGACCATGTCGAAAACCTTGCACCCGCGCTCTCTCCAGTACCTTATGGCGGTCCATATCATATACTCGTTCGGCCGGTAGTGCTGTTCGGGGCGGAGGCTGGCTCCTCCCCAGAAGAAAAACTTGTCTTTGAAACCGAAGAAGATGGAGGTGGCGATGCTGACGCCCTCAGGGTTGCGTACGCGCAAGCAAAGCAGTTCTCCCGTCCCCTTCAGGTGGCGCAAGATGGTTTTGACCTTTTCGAGAGAATAGGTGGGAACGAGATGCTGCTTTGCGAACACGTCCTGAAGCTGAACGTAGTATTCCTCCGCAAACGCGTCGTCCGGTTCCGCCTCTTCGATGGCGGCTCCCCGCCTCTCAAACTGCCGGATAAAGTTCCTTGCGTCCGTCTTGAAAACCTTGAACAGCTCGTCGTCCGTTCTGTCAACGGCAAGCTCCAGCGTGTTCATCGGCAGACAGGTCATGCCTCTCGCTTTGGCGTCCGCTTCCTCGATATTTCTGTCTGTGATCTCAATATACTTACAATGAAAGGATTGATAGAGAAAATCCTTTAACTGCTCTAAAATATCCATCCGGTTATCGTCCCCCGCCAGATCGAGCCCCATATAGCAGGTGCTCCATCCGTTAAACGGACTGCCGATGATCCTGATGCCGAACTTTTTGATCATCAGCCCGCAAAAATACCCGACGAAGCGGCCGCCCTCGGTGATACGGATGACGATCGGCTTCGCTTTGGCGTCTTCTTCTATATACCGGATCCACGGAAGCGTCGTGAAAACGGATTTCTGCGGAGAGCTGTTAAACTCTTCTATATTTAGTTCATCTAAACTGACAATCTGAAAATCGTATTTCATACTCCTCATTCCTTACCGTTCCACAATTCGCCGAGGGAAAACGAAACCGTTTTTCCGTGCAGCCGTTTCACGCTTTGGGGGCACAAGAACACCGTGTCGCGGATCCCGTCCCCCAGATACGGGAACCTTACGTTTCCGAACTGGAATAACTGAAACGGGAGACGGTCCTTTTTGAACGCCGCGACCTCTTTGGTTTCCGCGCCGTCCGAAAGATAAACGCGCGAATAGAAATCCTTTACTCCCGGCGCGGGTTTGACGGAAAGACGGTACTTCCAGGTTCCCGCAAACGCGCTGTCCGGCTCGACCGACGTAGCGAAAAGATAATACTTTTTCCCCGCGCCGTCCTTCACTTCGGTTGAATAGATACATGGGCCGGCGATCGGACAGACTTTTTCCACGCGGTTTTCGCCGGGAAAGAACCGATACAGATAATTCGTTTCCATCGGGGTATCGGTGGTAAACAAAATCCCGTTTTCATACGCAAACGCGCCGCAGCTCCTGAACTGCTGCGAGCCGCCGACGAGCCGCTCCACGGCGGAAAAACCGTTTTTCGCTTCCCAGATCGCGGACTCCCGGTCGCTGTCGCCGGTCAGGATCAGCAGGCGTTTGTTCGCGTAATCGGGCAGGATCGAATGGATATGCAGCGCGCTTCCCCGCGGGAAGGTGTATTTTTTCTCCCATTTTTCCCCGTTGCCGCAGAAAACGGACACTTCCTCGTGATCGGGATTGCCCCAGTATTCGCCGTAATAAAAGCCGTTTTCAAACCCTTCGAGGTTTTCGACTACGCACGGGTTTAACGGATTGTGCATCTTTTCTCTGTACGAATGGACCCGTTGGATCTTCCCCGTGCGGGCGTCCACCAGGTTCATTCCGCCGCCGAAGGAAAGATAAAAGGCGCCGTCCCCGTACGGGAACGCAAACCGGGGCTCAAGACGGAACAGGCGTTCCGTCAGCGGCAGAGCGGCCAGCAGCCGTTTCCAGCCGGAATAGGGCAGCCTGCATAAAAGCCGCCGCTTGTCCGTCAGGGTCTTTCTTTGATAGAGTTTTCCCTTTTCATACGAAATAACGCTGCCGTCCGTAACGAGCAGCAATCTGTCCCTGATCAGCATCCGGTCCGCTCCGTCTCAAAATGTTTTATGATCGTTTGATAACTCGTCCCGGCGGCATAATGTGCCGCGAGATAAGCGAACGCGTTTTCTCGCATTTCCGCGTGTTCCCCGCCGCAGATACGGCTGACCGTTTCGCAGAAGACGTCCGACGAATTGCTTTCACACCACCAGCCGAACCCGCCTTCCGTTATTTTTTCCCCGAGATCGGTATGGGGATCTGTGCACGCCAGTACCGGGATCCCGGCCTGTAAGTACCCCAGGAGGCGGCTTGGGAAGTTGGGGATCGTAAATCTGTGATCCAAAAAGATCAGGCCCGTATCGCACGCCGCCACCAGAGCGTCGTATTCGTCTTTGGGCAGACGCTTGATCAGCTTGACGCGGTCCTGCTTTGCCGTTTTTGCGTATTCCTCCAGCCGGCCGTATTCGTTTCCGTCGCCCACGATCAGAAAGAATGCGCCGTCAATTTGCGAGGCCTTCTTCAAACATTCGATCAAAAAAGGAATTCCCTGCGGTTTTCCGAGGTTTCCGCCGTAAATGAACGCCGTTTGATCCGGCGGGATCCCGTACTTTGCCCGGATGGCCTTCTTCGTTTCTTCGTTTACGCGTTTATCGACTATCTCGATACTGTTCGGGCAGACTTCCGCTTTCTCCGGATCGATTTCGGGATTGTGCGCAAGGAGATAGCTGACATTCGCTTCCGACATACAGCCGATATGATCGGAGATCCGGTATAGCTTTTTTTCCGTTCTCCTGAAATGCCGGTAAAGGATCCCCTTGATCCCGGTTTTGCTCATCATGCCGATATCGACCGCGTTTTGGGGAAAGATGTCCTTTAAAAGAAGATAGCTCTTTGCCCCGTCTCTCTTTTTTACGAACTCGACGGTTTTAACGTGCGTTACCGGCGGGGTCGGATAGAGTACGAGATCAAATTGTACGCCGGAATAATACTTTTTGATCGCGGCGATATAATACCGCGGAAGAAGCACGGTCGTAAGCCCCTTTTCCAGCAGCCCCGCCCGCTTGTTGTTTCCGATCCGGACGCGCAGGATCGCGCAGCCGTCTTCTTCGGAGAGATGGGTGTCTTTGTTATCCCGTTTCTCGATCGCGCAGACGATAAATACCTTATGACCGTTTTTTCTGAACTCGCGGAGCAGGTCAAGAGATATTCCGTGTTCGTTCACGTGCGGCAAGGAACTGATTGAAACAAATAGAACGTTCATTTTCTTCCCTTAATACGTAGCGATCAGATCATGCCGGAGAACGTCGCGGCCGTCCCGATCGATGACCTTGATCCTCTCGTTCACCCTGCGATCCTTCTCTCTCACTTCCTCCGCCGTCGGCGCCTGAAGCGTATAATAGGCGACCCGGTCTCCGCTGCTCCTGATTTCTCCGATTTCCGTACCAGGCCCTTTCAGCTGGAAGTATTCGGTAATATCTCCCCGGTCTTTCATCTCTTCAAAGCCCTCCAAGCGGTCGAAAACGCCGGGAGCGGCGTAAAGGAACTCGTTTACGATACATTCGGGGAGCCGGCAGGGCTCCACGTGCGGCTTTTCTCCGAGGGTAAGATCCACGACCGCCTTGATCACGTCGAACCGGGAGACCTGTTTGATAAGCCGGAACTTATCGCCGCCGCCGGTCCGGGCGCAGAACTCGACCACGGACAACTTTTTCCCGTCTGTGATCATCTGGATCAGCATGGGAGAGTTCTTCAGTCCGAACGCCGCCGCGATCCGCCCCGCCGTTTCCTGCACCTTTTCTCTGATTTCCTCGGAGATCCGGGCCGGATACCGCGTCCTGCAGATGATAAACCGGTCGTTGCCGGGGATCTTATCGATATTGGAAATGCAGAGAACGTGCGCTCTCCCGTCCTCGATATAGACGTCGACGGTGATCTCTTCGCCTTCCACAAACTCTTCCACGATGGCGGTCTTCGTCCGGCTGATCTCCACGGCGGCTTTGAACGCCGCTTTCAGCTCCTCGATATTCGATACTTTTCTCACGCCGCGGGAGCTGTATGAGTCAACGGGCTTGACGATAATGGGGTACGCAAGTCCCTCTATCTTCTTTTCGTCAAACCGCTCCATAATGACGTACCTGGAAGTGGGAATACCGTTCTCCGAAAACACGCGCTTCATCAACCCTTTGTTGGAAACGTCCCGCGCGGTCTTGTAGTCGATATAGCAAGGAAGGCCCAGCTCTTCGGAGACCTGAGCCTGAACCAGGAGCACCTGATCGGCGCACGCGGTCAGCACCATATCCGCCTTCTCGGCCACGGCAAGCTTTTTTACCGCCTCCGCGTCCAAAACCGAAACGGGGAAAAACGCATCCGCGTACGGCCTTGCCATCACGTTCGGATTCATATCCGCCAGTATCGTATAAATCCCGCGGCTTTTCAATTCTTCTATCAGGGCCGCCTGCGGAATGCCGCCGCACAACACTAATGCTTTCATCTTTATCCTCTACTTTGTCAGTCTTTCAGCGCTTTCAAAATAGTTGTTAATCGTGCCGTTGTCTTTGTACTCGATGCCTTCGTGAATAAAGACTTTTTTGATCGTCAGAAAGAAGATCTTCACGTCCAGGCCGAAGGAAACGCGATCGACGTACTCCACGTCTTTTTGAAATCGTTCCTTCCAGGTCGCGGCGTTTCTGCCGCTGACCTGCGCCAGCCCCGTAAGCCCCGGCCTGACCTCGTGTCTCCGGTTTTCAAAGCTGTTGTAATGCTCGAGATACTTGACCAGAAGAGGTCTCGGACCGATCAGGCTCATATCCCCCTTCAGCATATTGAAAAACTCGGGGAGTTCGTCCAGACTGGTCGCCCGCAGGAGCCGCCCGAACCCGGTGAGACGTTCTTTATCCGGCAGGAGGTTTCCGTCTTCGTCCTTTTCGTTGGTCATGGAGCGGAACTTATACAGCTTGAACGGCTTTCCGTCTTTTCCCGGACGGGTCTGCGAGAAGATAACGGGCGAGCCGAGATTGATCCGGACAAGCAGCGCGAGGATCGCAAAGACCCACCAAAAGAGTAAGAACACGAAGCCCGCTATCAGAACGTCGATTACTCTTTTTATGTATCGCGAATAGATGCTCTTACTCTTTGGCGGCATAACGGTCATTTCTCCTCGTTTTTCTCAACGGTTGCGGTCAGCGCTTTCTGTTTGCCGAGGTACATCCCGATCAGCCCGATCCCCGTGAAAACGGAAGTGGCCTTGATCACCCAGGGGAAGTAGGACTTGAAGATCCAGGCGCAAAGAGAGGTCGCCGTTTCTCCGCCGATGATCAGCGCGGCGATATATCCGACGAGACTCAGCGCGCCGGCGAACAGGCAGGCGATGATACCAACGGCAAAGATTTTCAGCAAAATATCAGCAATTTTCTTCATGATCATTCACCTCACTCATATTCCCATAATCGGAAGGAGCCCAAGCAGACAGATCACGGCAAGCAGATAATGCAGCCCGACCCAGATCAGGCAGTTGATCGTGGTTTCCTTGAACTTGGATCCCGCGATACCCATGGCGGTATACATGCAAAGCGCAAGCGGAGGCGTCATCCCCTCCATAGCGCCCGTGATGACGGGAAGCATCACCGCGGCAAGAAGCGGATTGCCGCCCGCCGCGGCAAACACGGCGATAATCGTCGTGCCGAAGATTTTCGTCTGCGCGGAACCGGGGAACACCATGCCGAGAACGGCCGTGATCAGCGGAACGATAAACGCGATGGCGACGAGAGGAAGATTCCAGCCCTTAATAAACGCGCCGATATTCGTTCCGACGTTTGTTGCCGAAAACAGATTACTGATGCAGTAGGCAAAGAAGATCGTGGCGCCCACGGGAACAATACCGGAAACCGATTTTTTCACGGTTTCCACGATCTTTGCTTCCTTCAGAGCCTTTCGATTTACAAGCAGCGCGTAGACCGCGGCAAGGCCGGGAGTGAACAGCAGCAGGCTGCTGCTCATATTCCCCGCGCCGGCGCCGAGTCTTTCCGTAAAGAACGTGGCTTTGAAGAAGTAATCCAGCACGAAGGGAAGCAGGATGATCACGGGCAAAAGGAGGTTTTTCCATCCCGCTTTCAGCGTGGCCTTGACGCCGGGGATCTCCTCTTTGGGCATGGGCTTGACTTTATATACCCGGCAGAAAATAAACGTTGTGATGATCCTTTGAAGAATGAACCAGATCGCCACGCCCCAGCACGCGAACCAGAACGTGGATTGCGACATCTCCGCTCCGCTGAATTCATTATAGCAGGCAAGGGCTGTGAGAATAACGCCGGCGGGAGGGATCATATTTCCCATGGTGCTGCACGCGGATTCGATATTCGCGGCAAGATGCGCCGGAACGCCCGATTTCTTCATGGCGGGGATGGTAAAAACGCCCGTCGTTGCAACGTTGCCGGCTCCTGATCCGGAAAGCGCGCCCATAAAGGTCGACCCGATTACGGCGGTGTACGCCGCGCCTCCGCGGAAACGCCCGAGGACGGCGACGATGACGTTGACTACCGAATCGATCGCGTGGGTCGCGTCCAGGATCTTCGCCAGCACCAGAAACGCGATGATCGCGTAAAACAGCGTGTCCGTGCTGGTTTTAAAGATGTACTTGAAGAAGTTTCCGACCTCGCCGGTCAGGAGCGTCATCAGCACGTATCCGTAGAACATGCACTCGTAGATCGGCCTTTTGAACAGTAAAAACGTAACGCATATTACCGCTAACAAGGCCACAATGTACCATGCTTCAATTGGCATAACTTTCCTCTCCTCAAAAAAGATGATTTATAAATCCCGTTCTTTTCAGAACTCAATCCCGATTCTTGCCCGGCGCCCTTTGTCAAAAGGATGCTTGATTTTCCGGATCTCGGATACGTAATCCGCCCTGTCGATCAGCCATTGCGGAGCGTTCCGTCCGGTGAGAACGATCTCGCGGTCTTTTTCCAGCAGTTTTTCAATCTTTTCTCCCGTTACCAGTCCCTCGCCGAGCGCGTGAAGGACCTCGTCCAGAACGATCAGGAACGCGTCCGAGCGCTGCGCCTCGTCGAGAAGCTTATCATACTCTCTCGCGGATCTTTCCAACTGCTCCGGGGTCATCTGATAGGTAAACCCGTAATCGACCGGCGCGTGGAGCACTCTGACCCCCGGCGTGCGCCGGAGAACGGCTACCTCCCCGGAAGCGTCGTCCTTCAGAAACTGCGCGAACAGGACCGGAAAGCCGTGTCCCGCCGCCCGGATCGCCAGCCCCGCCGAAGCGGAGGTTTTCCCTTCTCCTTCTCCGATAAAAAGATGTATCATATCGTCACCGCGTTTTTTCGGTATTTCTGTTTGAAGATATAGTTCGCGTCCGGCAGATTGCCGACGCAGCGATTGATTCGGTGGTCCGTCGTCACGATCACGTCGCGGTCGCAGAGCACGACGCCGCCGTTTGTCATCCGCGTCCCCCATCCTTTTGCGTGGACGAACTCGTCCGAATCCGACCAAAGCTCGGGAACGGGAAGCCATCCGGCGATAAAAGCGAGGTACAGCCCTTCCGGCGAATAGAGATCGGGAATATTCTCCTCCATCGCCCGGATGATCTTCCGGCAGGCGGTTTCAAGCCCGCTTTGCCTCTTCAGAATATCGTCGGTCATCACGTCCGGGGTCAGACCCTGCTTTTTTAGCTTTCTGTACTCTTTCAGCGCGGTCTTCGTGATCTTGATACTGTCGTTCAGCACGTCGGGCGTCGCCAGAAACAGCGCCTCCGAATAACTGACGACGTGAATGATCTCGGGGCTCATTTCGTTTTTGGGATCGAGATCGTCCATCAGCGCGGTCACGGTCGCCAGCTGCGCTTTTGCCGTTTCAAGATCCGGCTTGAAGTAGTCCAGCCCCGCCCTCGTCTGCAAAACGACCCGGAAGTTCTCGTCTTCCAGCTCTTTCACGAGCTTCAGGAGCGTTCTTCCCTTTGCGAGATCCTGGATGCCCCAGGTACTGCGCGGGGTGTTTAACATATTCTGGAGCACAAACGTTTTCGTTCCGTATTTCTTGGCCGCCTTCGCCACGAGAAACCCGGAGACGATATAGGTGATATCGTCCGCGCCGCGGAACGCGAAATGATGCGGCACGTTGGTTTCCACCGGTTTTCCGGTCGAAGAGATCCACCGGATCGTATCGAGATGCTCTTTCAGATTATCGTACAGGTTGTTCGGTCCTCTGCCGTCCAGCTCGTTGAACCACCACAAAGACAGGGCGTGCCAGGAGATATTGATCGTCTTCTCGTAGATCTCCGCGAGCTTCTTTACGTTCTTCGTGCCCGAATAAGTACGCACCAGCATCGGCCTTGCCGCCTGCCAGATATCCGCGTATTCCGCCTCGGAATTGACCGGCACGCCGCCGCCGTTCGGCTTTCCCTCCCAGCTTTCGCCGAAGTTTGACTGAGAAAGCTGAGAAGAACCGATCGAGAGGACGTCCAGAAACCCGGCGTTCCCCAGCTCGTGACACCAGTCCCGGTATTCCTTGAGCATCGCGGCGCGGCTCATATCGTCGGAATACGGGCCGGAATGCGCCCGGATGATCGGCTGAAATCCGCCTTCAAAGTTATGGTTCAGCCGCAGCTCCAGCGTATCTTTCAGGGTGCCGAACTCGGGATACGGTTTCCTTTCCGGGGCTTTCATCTTCCGGTACTCTCCGGACCGGATGATCCCCTGCCCGAACTTTTCGATCTCTTTGTCGTACTGGCAGCCCTCTTTGATCTGCTTCGGGATCTCGTCAAGCGGAACGCCCATCACAAGCAGGGTCTCTTCCGCCGATTCTCCGCCCCGGAACGTCGATACCCGCCCCGCGTACTCTTTTTCGATCTTCTCGCAGGCGGGGGTCAGCCCGGCGAAAAAGACGCTCTTGACTTTGGAATTGCCGCCGCCGTAGTAGCCCTTGCTTGTAAGCAGGTGGATCAGACGCCCCGTCAGCTCCACGGCGGTATCCGGATCCAGGCGGTAAGAGAACCCGATACGGGAGATACGGTTATCGTCGATCCAGTCAAGGATGACCTTCTGCGCGCTCTCCGAGGAGATGCGTTCCATCGCGTATTCAACCGGCCTGGGAGAAATCATAACGCGGTAACCGGAATCCCGCAGCAGGGCAGCGGCCGCGTGAATCCCCATCGTGTGGGCGTCCATCAGCGTTTTGATCAAGCCGAACGTTTCGTTTTTTCCTGCTGACATTTTTTACACTCTCAGAAGTATTCTTTCAGCTGCGAAGAAGAAAATCTTCTGCCGCTTTCTCTGTAATCGGCGTCCATCACGGCGCACGCAAGATCGATGATCGTGGTGATGACCGGGGTCGGAACGCCGTATTCCCTCCCCATCGCCTCGACCGGGACCAACCCGTTGGGGACGTCTTCAAAAATGTACCGCGTCTGGACGGTGGGGGGCGCGTCGATCTCCTTGTAGGCCTCGTTGTTGCGGATGCACTCGAACAGATTGTCCCCGCGGACCGAATAGGTCCTCTCCAGCCACCGCTTCAGCGATTCGACCGGAAAACCGCCCGCTTCCGCCACGGCCTGCCGCTCGGCGTCGATCTTTTCCAGCAGATGCGCCACGGACGGCGAGATCCCGTCGTAGTAATATTTGAAATCGACCTTGGGCGTTTCGATCCAACCGATATTCATCAGGACGGGCGCGCAGTGCAGCACCATCCCCACGTTGGAGAGCGACGTCCGGCCGACGGAATCGACCGCTTTGAAATAAGGTTTCAGGCAGTCCGGCAGCCGGTCCATGATATAGTCCATATCGCTTCCGCGGATCGCGGCGATTTCCACGTCGTTTTTTAAAGCCAGGATCACCGTGCTGTCGGGACCGCTTTTCCTGCACGTATATACGATGGTCTGCGTTTCGGCGATGTGCGGAAGACGCGCGACTCCTTGTTTTTTCAGTTCTTCCGCAAACTCGATCGCTCCGAACGTTCTTCCGGGATTGAGAATGACGACCGTATCGGGAGAAACGAACGGGGCAAGCTGTTTCGCCACGTCCTTGTGGGCGCTGCTCGGCGTTGTGACCATAACAAAGTCGGTAAATACGTCCGCCACGCTGGTGGACGCTTTTTTGATTTTCGCGTCGCCGTTTACGATCCCCGAGCAATGGATCGTATTCGTATCCAGGATTTCCTGTATGTTCTTTTGCGTTCTGTTCCAGAGGTTGACCGGAACGCCGTTCAGGGAGAGATGCGCCGCCATGGAAAAGCCCTGATGCCCGGCGCCGCAGACAAACACCGTTTGGGGATGCCCGTTATCGCTTTTCAAAGTTCGTTTCCTTCCAAAAATCAGTCAAAACACCTGTGTATGATCTTGATGATGACGTTTTGCTGCTCCGGCGTCATCTTGTTGTCGCTCGGCAGGCAGAGACCTCTCGCAAAGAGATCGGCGCCGGTGTCGATCCCCGTTCCCGCGATGTAGGCGTTGCTCCGTCCGCGGCCCTCGCCCTCGCGCGTGACGAAGGGGTGCGCGCGGTAGATCGGCTGGAGATGCATCGGCTTCCAGAGCGGACGGCCCTCGGCGTTGTACGCCGCCAGCGTTTCGAGGATCTCGGTCGGGCAGGAGCGGCCCGGCTCGCTGAGATAAAGCGCGTCCTTGTCGCCGCGCGTCTGGCGGCACATGGCGTCTTCGTTAACGAGGAGGCAGGAGAGCCAGAAGTTCGGCTCGGTCTGCGCGTCGTAGGGATTCATTGTGACCGGCAGATCCCGCAGCCCCTCCCGGTAGCGCAGATAGATCGCTTTTTTCTGCGCGATATGCTCCTCCAGATGAGGAAGCTGTCCGCGCACGATACCCGCGATGATATTGCTCATCCGGTAGTTGTAGCCGAGCTCCTCGTGCTGATACCACGGGGCGGCCTCCCGGCTCTGCGTGCTCCATTTGCGGACCTTGTCGGCATCCTCCCGGCTGTCCGTGAGCAGCATCCCGCCGGCGGATCCCGTGATGATCTTGTTGCCGTTGAAGGAAAGGATCGAAACGTCGCCGAAGGAGCCGGTCTGCGCGCCGTGATACGTCGCGCCGAAGCTCTCCGCGGCGTCCTCCACGATCAGCGCGCCGTGCCGGTCGGCGATCCGGCGGATCTCGTCGCATTTTCCGGGGGTTCCGTAGAGGTGCGCCACCACGATCAGCCGGACGTCCGGGTAAAGCTCAAACGCTTTTTCCAGCGCCTCGGGATCCATATTCCAGGTATCGCGCTCGGTATCGATGAAGACCGCCTCGCCGCCCTCGTAGGCGACGGGGTTGACCGTAGCGTCGAAGGTCATATCGGAGCAGAACGCCCGCTTCCCCTCCAGGGCGCCGCGCCCGGTCTTCGGCATTCCGTAGAGCTTTTCGCCGCAGAGGCGGATCGCCAGATGCAGCGCCGCCGTGCCGCAGGAAAGCCCCACCGCGTACTTTCTGCCGATTACGTTTGCCGCCGTTTCTTCGGCGACGCGGATATTCTCGCCGACCGTACTGACCCAGTTGGTACGGATTGCGTCGTCAACCCACTTTTCCTCGTCTCCGTGCATGGTGGGGCTGGAAAGCCATATTTTATTCTCAAAGGGCCGGATCTCCGCCAAAGCGGGATCGGATACAAGAGTGCGCATTTCCAAATTATCCTCCGGAAAATATTTTTTTATGCTGAAATCAAAGAGGCGCAAAAAAAGAACCGGGGCGAAAATTTATTTCCAAATATATATATACGTAGATAGATTAGCACAGACCGCGCCGTTTGTCAAGAAAAACCGACAAACATCGGCGGGCGCGCGGGCGGAAAAAACTGTCAGCAGCAAACGACCCGCCTTTTTCTTCCCGGAGCGGAAGAAAAAGGCAAAAAACGCGCTTTTCTCCGTTTTTCACGATTGCCTCTTTCTTTTTCCGCAAAAGCGCGGTAGAATAGAAAAAAAGCGGAAGCGGAAAAAGCCGGTCCGCGCGGAGGAGGAAAAAACGCATGCAAAAAAAACGCAAAACCGGGCGGATCGTCCTCCTCGTCTGCTGCCTTCTTCTGGCGGTCGGCGGGGGAGTTCTCGCCCTGCGCGGGGACGTGCGCTTCCGGATGATCCACGGGATCACGCGCGCTCTCTCGCGCGGGACGATGCCGGAGGAGACCGCCCCCGCCTGCCGGAGCGTTTCTCTTGACGCGCTCCTCGCCTTGCCGGAGACGACCCTCCGGTACGATCTGATGCTGATCGATCCCGCGCATCCGCTGCCGGAGGACTTCCTCCCCTCTCTTGAAGAATACGGGGACAGCGGCGTTCGGGCAACGAAGGAAACGCTGGCCGCCTACGCCGCGCTCGCCGCCGACGCGCTCGAAAAAAACGGGGAAAAGCTGCTTGTGACAGCCGCCTACCGGACGGAAGAGGAGCAGCGGGCGGCGATCGCGGAAGCGGGCGAGCTTGCCGCCTCGGTGGGAGCGAGCGAGCATCAGGCGGGGCTGGCGCTCGACCTCTGCGTCCGGGGGTACGGCGGTTATTCCTTCCTCAAGACCGCCGCCGGGCGGTACGCGAACGCAAACTGCGCCCGCTACGGTCTGACCGTCCGCTATCCGGCGGACAGGACCGCAATCACCGGCATCGCCTACGAGCCGTGGCATTTCCGCTACGTCGGCCTTCCGCACGCCGGGATCATGGAGGAAAACGCCCTTTCGCTTGAGGAATACCTCGCCTTTTTTGAGATCGACGCATGGTACGGTTACGAAGATTATCTCCTTTCCCGGCAGGAGGGGCCCGTCTTTTCCCTGCCGGAAAACGCCTCCTCCGTCCTCCTCTCCCCCGACGGAACGGGAAACTGGTTTTTGACCGTGAGGTTGTAAAATATGAAACCTTTTTTCTCTCCTTTGGATGAAAAAACCGTCCGGGCGCTTCTCCCGCGGGAGCGCGCCGGACGGGTCTTCTGTTACGATACGGTGTCCTCCACCAACACCCTCCTCGCCGAAAAAGAGGACGCCCCGGCGGGGACCTGCGTGATCGCCGACCGGCAGACGGCGGGGCGCGGGCGGCGGGGACGGACCTTCGTTTCCCCCGCGGGGATGGGGATCTATCTTTCCTATCTTCTCCGGCCGGATACGCCGGCGGACGCCGGCCGGATCACCGCCTCCGCCGCCGTGGCGGCGCGCCGCGCGATCCGCTCGGTATGCGGGATCGAGTGCGCGGTCAAGTGGGTCAACGACCTTGTGATCGGAGAAAAAAAGATCGGCGGGATCCTCGCCGAGGGGACCGTGCGGGAGGGCGTTCTCTCCTCCGTGATCGTCGGAATCGGGCTGAACGTAAACGAAACGGCAAAGGACTTCCCCGCCGAGGTGCGGGAGGTGGCCGGCTCCCTCTTTTCCGAAGCGAAAAAATCCCCTCCGCGCGCCCGTCTTGCCGCCGCGCTGATCGGCGAGCTCGACCGGGTCTTTGCCGGAGAGGATCCTTCCGTGTTTTCAGAATATGAAACCGCCTGCGTCACGCTCGGGCGGGAGGTTACCGTCTGCCGGGGGGAGGAAACCTACCGCGCGACGGCGCTGCGGCTGGAGCCGGACTTTTCCCTTACCGTGCGGGGGGAGGACGGCGTTTTGCGCCGCGTGTTCTCCGGCGAGGCGTCCGTGCGGGGGAAAGACGGTTATCTCTCCTGACCGCGGCGCTCCGCTTCGTAGAGCTTTCTCGCGCGTTCGCGCAGCTCCCGCTCCCGCTCCGGCTGACCGAAGGCGGTAAAGGCGGAGGCGCAGTTTTCGCAGATCCGGGCGTAGGCGCCGTTTTGTTCGATCTTTTTCGAGTTCAGATACTCCCAGCCCGCTTCCAGCGCGTCGAGACATTCCTCGGCGCTTTTTTCCATCTTATCATAGAGGAACGCGAGGTTCACGTAGCTGATCCCCACCTCCCCGTCGTACCCGCCCCGCTCGGTGAGCAGCGCGATCGCGCGGAGGTAGTTTTCCTCCGCGGCGGGGAGATCCCCGAGATCGGTGAGCGTTGTCGCCAGATTATTATAAAGGGAGGAAAGGAGATAGGGGTCCGTCCCCTTTTCCCCCTCGTAGACCGCCCGCGCCCGCCCGTAAAGCGGCAGCGCCTCCCCGGGGAGCCCGAAGGCCTTGAGGGTCGTGGCGCAGTTGACGAGGACGGTGGCGGCGGAAACGGTATCCCCCGCCCCGAGGGTATCGACCAGCGCCGCCGCCTCGCGGGAAACGGCGATGCCTTCTTCTTTTTTATGGAGGTGGCGGCAGACGCCGACCTTTTCGTTGAGCACGGCGAGCAAGCCCCGCCCGTCGCCGAGCGAGCGCGCCTCCGCCTCCCAGAAGGAAAGCAGTTTTTCCGCGGAGGCGAGATCCCCCCGCGCGTAGCAGGACGCGATCTTGTCCGCAAACCGCGTCACGTTGATCGTGTCGGTCGGCTCCTTGGAGCAGGATTCGCATTTGGAAAAAACTTCGTCCATACCGTCCCTCCGTATCGTTTGGTAGGATCAGTATAGCAGAGTTTTTCCTTTTTGTAAAGAAAAAACGCGGCAAGCGTATAAAACCGGCGATCCGGGGAGATAATCCGGCAAAACACAGAAAGGAGATCCACATGAAACGAACGATCGGAAAAGCGCAGTACGATACCGCGAGCGCATGCGTCCTCCACAAGGAAACGCACGGGCGCTTCGGCGATCCCGCCGGCTACGAGGAGACGGTCTGCCGGACGGAGGACGGGCGCTACTTCCTCTACTGCAACGGCGGCAAGTCCTCCAAGCACCCGGAGGAAAAGATCAAGGCGCTCTCCAAAGCGGCGGCGGAAAAGCTGCTTGCCGAGCGCGGCGCGACGACCTGACGCCGCCCAACAAAAGAAAAAGCAGGCGGACCATGTCCGCCTGCTTTTTGTCCGTTCGCTTTTCTCCTTAGAAACAACTTTTTTATGATCAATTATCCTTGAACATTGCTAAATTCAATTGTATATGTATGTCCGGCTTCAACATAATAAACTTCAAATTCTGCATAACAAGTTTCTCCGACAGCAATATTTTCTCCATAGATTGTACCGCTTTTCACAATCACGCCGTTCACGTCATATACTTTGTATCCAACTTTTGGCGCACTGCTGTAATTATTCCCTTTCGCATTATAAGTGGACGTCATCGCTACTTTTACCGTATACCACATTTTTTGCGGATCATAGTCATACAGGACTCGCGGTGTATCTATCCATGTTATTTGGCAAATCGAACAAACCTTGCCGCTACTATAGTAATAAGTGTAACTATTTCCGACATAAGGCATAAAGAACGTAGCACCTGCCTTTTCTCCGCATCTTGTGCATGATCCGTTTTTATAGTTATGTCCGAGCGCCGTTCCTATTGTAGCTCCGCACCGTTTGCACGTTTTCGGAGCGGTACAAGTTGCTGCCCCCCACTCATGTCCGTACGCAAGAATAGACATTGTTTCTTTTTCACCGCAAGAGCAAACACGTTCTCTCTCGCCTGTTTCGGTACAAGTCACCTCTTTTACTGTAGTCCATTCTCCGAACGTGTGTCCCGTCGCCAGGATCGCCTGCGTCTCTCTTTCTCCGCAAGCGCAAACCCGTTCCTGTACGCCCTCTTCGGTACAAGTCGCCTCTTTTACTGTAGTCCATTCTCCGAACGTGTGTCCCTTTGTCGGGATCGCCTGCGTCTCTTTTTCTCCGCAGGCGCAAACCCGTTCCTGTACGCCTTCCTCGGTGCAAGTCGCTTCTTTCAGCGTCGTCCATTCGCCGAACGTGTGTTCCTTTGTCGGGATCGCCTGCGTCTCTTTTTCTCCGCAGGCGCAAACCCGTTCCTG
>CAMKAU010000008.1 GCA_946410595.1 uncultured Clostridia bacterium | reverse complement strand
CGGGAGGGAGCTCCCGCGCAGCGGGTGAAGGAGTAGGCGGGCGGTAAGAATAAGAGCAAAGAAGAAACAAGGAGCGAAAAACTCCTTCCACCGCAAGCGGTCCCCCTCCCTCAAGAGGGAGGCAAAGGAACGGAAAAACTCCTTCCACCGCAAGCGGTCCCCCGGCCCGTCGGGGTCCCCGGGAAGGTCCGGAGGACCTTTTGGGGATTCGGGCCCTCATGGAGGGAGGCAAGAGTGCGAACATTCCGTACATAGGAAACGGAGCGGGACGGCGGGAGATAAACCCCCGCCCTACAGGAGATAAAAAAACCGTGTAGGGCAGGGGCTTGCTCCTGCCGCGTTTTTTGTCCGCCGCAGCGATAGGCTCCCTCCCCGAGGGAGACTGACGGGACGCTCCTTCCCGCAGCCAACGGAAAAGAGCAGGCGCGTCGCCTGCTCTTTTCATAGCATCTATCAATTTGCCCGTTTTCTCTTTTTCGCGGCGAGGAGGAGCCCGTAAAGGGAGAGCAAAAAACCAAGGGAACACAAACAGAATGCCGTTGAAAAAAGAAATCTATCAATTGCTCATGACCATCTTTATTATACTTTTTTCGCAATTTGGCATAGAGTCGGGGAAACTGATTTTATAATAGTTTTTTTCAATTGGAACAAACCATGAGCGGATCTCGGGAACAAATATAGAGCCGTCCGGTTCCACGGATGCACCGAACTGTTTTTTTACGGACTCAATGGTTGCCCCTTTTTCTCGGGGAACTGTGACAAGAATGCCCGTAGAATAATGAAACGAACTGGTGCCAGAAGGAACATAGTAATAAAAAACACGATAAGGATTCACTTCAATTGTCAATAAAACAAACTTTTCATTCATCATTTGAGGATAATAATCAACGGCGATTTCATCAAATCTATTGATTTTATAATTCCGAATATCTTCAGCATTCAAACAAGAAGGATAGTCCTTTATCGCTTTATGCAATTGTTCTATTGAGTCAAAATATAAACTGCCATATTCGACTTTTTCGGTATCCGGCAGAACACCGGGTTTATTGGTTTTCTGACAAGAACAAAGCAAAAACGAAAAGGCAAATATCAGGGCGATGCTATTGAACAAACTCTTTTTCTTCATAACGAACTCCCTTTTGCGATCTATCCTTTATACGCTGAATGGGAAATAAGTCCTTCTTAACTTCTTTTATTATTCAAAACAGTTTATCATATCTTGCAAGCTTGTCCTCTTTCTCTTTTTCGCGGCGAGGAGTTTAATACCTGTTAGCCTGCACGGTCGAGCGGAACTCCGCCGTTTGACCGTTTTTGTCGTAGGCGGTCCCGGAAAAGAGCCAGACCGGCTGCATCGTCGTAATCTCCGGATTGTTGTTCTGCGCATAATACATCAGTTCCGCTTTTTCGATCACGATCTTTTCCGCGTCGATATCCTCCGAGAGGTTGGCGCTTTCCGCATAAGCACATTTTCGGACAGCTTGTTCAAGCGGAATCATGATGGCTTTTTCCTTCTTTTGATACTCTCTGTTTTGATAGTAAACGGAAACGACTTCTCCTTTCCCGTTGATTCGAACACCGATCCCCGCCCCGGAGACCGCACACCCGTCCACCTCCGCCGGCAAAAAAGAAACCGTAACGCCAACTAAAGTTCGGGCTGATCCGTCTGAATTATAATCGTACTCCTGCCCGGAAATCCTCCACAAAGTGCAATCTTCCGGGAAAAGATCGTGCTCTTTCAAAAAAGTTCGGGCGATCTCCATACTTTCCTTATCAGAATAAGGATACTGTTTATAGACCGATGATTCGACGGAATAATCGAAACAACCAAAACGGTCCACAAAAAGCATGGCGTTTTTTTCTTTGTAACGCTGCGTTGTCCTCATTTCGGTAAATGTATTCCTGTCAAACCCCAGCTTCTCTGCCACAGAATAGTCTGTCTCGCGCGGATCGGAATAGATGAAAACCTCTTTCACTTCCGTTTGTTTTTTCAGTTCCGCGAGATCGTAAACGACCTTGGTGCGATAAGAGATGCCGTCGTCGCCGCCGGATGCCGGGAACTCGATCTTTTCCCCGAGGACGCCGTCCCCGCGGTTGCCGACGGCAAACGGGATCACAAGAATAAGAAGCAGCGCGGCGGCAAGCGCGGCGGCGAGAATGCGCCGGCGCGCGGGCGCGGCGCGGCGCGGCGGCGTTTTTGACGAGAGGAGCGCGTCCATCCGCTTTTCAAAGTCGGGGGAGAAGGACGGATCCCCGTCCGGGAGCGCCGCGAAGCGCGCCGCTTCCGTTCGTTCGATTTCGGCGAACGCCTGCCGGACCTTCTCGTCGCGGAGGAGGTCTTTTTTTGCGTTTTTCATTGCCAAGTCTCCTTTTTCAGCGTTTTTTGCAGAAGTGCGCGGCCCCGCCGGATGCGCGTGCGGACCATCTGCTCGTTGAGCCCGAGCAGGGCGGCGATCCGCCCGGGCGGCTCCTCGTAGAGGCAGTAGAGCGCCATCGGGTCCCGGTAGATCGCCGGCAGGGAGAGGATTGCCTGCCGGATCGCGTCGTACGCGCCGGAAAACGCCTCCTCCTCCGTCACCGCCGAAGCCGAGCACTCGTCGAGGGGGAGGGTCGCCGGGGCGCGCCGGCGCTTTTGCAGCTGGCGGATGCAGGCGGAGCGGACGCATTTTTGCAGATAGCCGAGCGTTTTTCCCGCGTTCGGATCGGCAAAGTCCGGACGATAGCGGAAGAGCGCAAGGAACGCATCCTGCACCGCGTCCTCCGCGTCGCTTTCGTTTTTCAGCACGCCGAGGGCGTAGCGGTACATCCGGCCCCGGTGGAGCCGGTAGATCTGCGCGAGGACGGTCGGCTCCTCCGGGCCGTCTTCTTGTTCCGTTGTGAAAACGAAGAACAGAAACATAGGTTCTTTTCCCCTCCTGTTCTATCTAACACTTTTTTTCGGGGAAATTGGTCAGAAATCCGAAAAAATTTTCAAAAAAGTTTTCCGGGACAAAAAACCGGCTGCGGCGCAGCCGGTTTTTTTGTTACGGGGTAAGGCGGTTCGGGCCGCGGAAGAGGAACTCCGCTTCCTTGATCGAGAGGCCGAGAAAGAGCATCGTGATCCGGTCGATCCCCAGGCCGAAGCCGCCGTGCGGCGGGCAGCCGTACCGGAAAAACTGCAGATAGAACGCCACGTCGCGTCCGAGCCCTTTTTCCTCCGCCTGTTTTTTCAGCACTTCGTAGCGGTGCTCGCGGACCGCGCCGGTGGTGATCTCGCAGCCGCGCCAGATCAGGTCGTAGCCCATCGGAACGCCGTTTTCGTCCCGCATGTGGTAGAAGGCGCGTTCCGCCGCGCTGTAATCGGTGATAAAGAGGAACTCGCTGCCGAACTTGTCCTTCGCCAGTTTTTCGCAGAGGTGCTCGGCGTCCGTGGTGAGGTCTCCCTTGACCTCGTCCGCGACCTTGTAGCCGTAGCGCTCCTCGAGCTCACGGTAAACGTCCGCGAGCTTCATCCGCGGGAAGGGGACGGAGGGGACGATCACCTCGCGCCCGAAGACGGAGAGGATCTCCTCGCCGCAGGCGTCCTTTACCTTGCCGATCGCGTAGGCGAGCAGCTCCTCCTCGAGGCGCATGACCTCCTCGGCGGAATAAACGTAGCTGAACTCCAGATCAAAACCGGTAAACTCGGTCGCGTGCTTGTTGGTATAGGATTTTTCCGCGCGGAAGACGGGGCCGCTCTCGAAGATGCGGTCCAGACCCGCCGCCATCGCCATCTGTTTATAGAACTGCGGGGACTGGGCGAGATAGGCCTTGGTATCGAAATACTTGACCTCGAACACGTCGGAGCCGGACTCGCTCGCCGCGCCGATCAGCTTGGGGGTGTGGATCTCCACAAAGCGGCGCGCGAGCAGGTACTCGCGCAGGGCGGCGGTAAAGACCGTCTGGGCGCGGATCATCAGCCGGTTGCAGTCCCGGCGCAGATCGATCCAGCGGAAGTCCATGCGGGAGTCGATCTCGCTGTCGTCCTTGATCGGGAGCGCGTCCGCGACCGACTCGACGAAGATCGCCGACGGCAGGATCTCGACGCCGCCGAGCTTGACGTACTCGTTTGCGACCGCCTCGCCCTCCACGCTGATCACCGAATGGATCGTCAGCGTGTCCACCGCGGCGGCGAGGTCGGGGTATTTTTCCTTTTCCAGCGTGACCTGCATCCGGCCCGTGATGTCCTTGACCACAAGAAACGCCATCGTGCGCTTGTTGCGGAGGTTTTCGACAAAGCCGGAGATCCGGACCTGTTCGCCCGGTCTGACCTCGGAGATATACGTTCTGTTCATTTTTCTATCCTCTTTTTTCAGTTTTTCTTTTTAATCCGCCGGGTAGGCGGCGATATCCGTGAGAGAAGCGGAAACGGGGCTGTCCGAGCCGAGGAAGATCGCCGCGTCCGCGCAGAAACCGGCGGGATCGTCGCTGACGTAAAACTCCGGGACGGGGGTCTTACTGCCTCCCGCGGAGAGGCGGCGCGCCAGCTCGGCGCCGCTGTTGATCAGCCGGACCCCGGGCCCGAGGTACTCTCCGATCAGCTCCGCAAACAGCGGAAAATGCGTACAGCCGAGGATCAGGGTGTCGATCCCCTTCTCCTTCAGCTCCGCGAGGTAGTGGGCGCAGGTCAGGCGCGCGATCTCGTTATCCGGCTTTGCAAAGCCGTATTCCGCGAGGGGGACGAAAAGGGGGCACGCCTGCCCGAAGACCTCGGCCGAGGGGGAAAGGGCTTTCAGCTTGCGGGGGTACACGCCGCTTTTGATCGTGGCGGCGGTGCCGATGACGCCGATCTTCCCGTTCTTCGTGGCGGCGGCCGCCGCCTCGGCGGACACGTCGATCACGCCGGTGATCGGCAGGGAGAAGGACGCCTTCAGATCGTCGAGGGCGTTTGCGCTCGCCGTGCCGCAGGCGACGATGATCTCGTCCGCCCCGCGGGAAAGCAGAAAGCGCACGTCCTGCCGGGAATAGCGGACGATCGTTTCCCGGGAGCGCGTTCCGTACGGGACGCGCCCGGTATCGCCGAAGTAAACGATGCGGTCGTAGGCGCTGCCGCGGGCGGCGATCTCGCGCAGAACGGTCAGCCCGCCGACGCCGCTGTCAAAGATCCCGAGGGTCTTCATACCGTTTCCTCTTTCTCCAGATCGGCGCTGTAAATCATATCGTTCCAGCCGATGATCTTCCCGCCGCGCAGATAGGCGCGGGGGACCCGCTCGCCGAGGGCGCAGACGATCTCGTAGGCGATGGTGCCGTTTTCCTTTGCCAGCGTTTCCGCGGTGCAGGGCTCTCCGGCGCCGAAGATCTCGACCGTGTCGCCGACTTCGCAGGGGATCTCCGTTACGTCGATCATCAGCTGGTCCATGCAGACCCTGCCGACGATCGGCGCGAGGCGCCCGCCGACGCGCAGACGGGCGGCGGCGCCGTTTGAACGCCAGAACCCGTCGGCGTATCCGACCGGCACGGTGGCGACGCGCATCTCGCGCGGGGCGGTATAGATCCTGCCGTAGCTGACCGACTCGCCGGGGCGGAGCGTTTTAAGATGGGAGACGACCGAGAAAACGGTCATCACCGGGCGCAGCGGCGGGCAGTGCGCCACCTCGGAGGAGGGGCGCAGGCCGTAGAGGACCACCCCGGCGCGGACCATATCGAGGCGCAGGTCGGGATAATCGAAGATCGCCGCGCTGTTCGCGCAGTGGCGGATGCGGAAGGAAACGCCGAGCGAGGCGAGCGTATCGACGCCGAAAAGGAAGTTTTCAAACTGCCGGCGGGTGTAGGCCTCTCCGTTTTCTCCCTCGTCGGCGGCGGCGAAATGCGTAAAAACGCCCTCGGGGTCAAGCCCCTTCCGGCGGCAGAGCCCCGCCGCTTCCTCCAGCTCCGCCGTGTCCCGCGACCGGCAGAGAAACCCGATCCGCCCCATGCCGGTATCCAGCTTGAGATGGATCTTCACGGTAACGCCCGCCGCCTCCGCGGCGTCCGCGAGCGCCCGACCGTACGCGAGAGAATAGACGCACTGCCGGATCCCCTCCCGCGCGAGCGCAGGAGCGCAGCTCTCCGGCGTGTAGCCGAGGATCAGCACGGGGAGCGAAATGCCCGCCCGCCGGAGCTGCAGCGCCTCCTCCGCGTTCGAGACGGCGAGGAAGGACGCGCCGAGCTCCTCATAGAGCCGGCCGAGACGGACGGCGCCGTGGCCGTAGGCGTTCGCCTTGATCACGCAGCAAACGCCCGTTTTTGCGGGAACGGCCTCCCGCACGGCGCGGTAGTTTTCCCGCGCCGCGTCGAGATCGATCTCCGCCCAGGTACGGCGGCGGAGAGAAAAAACGTCGTTTTGTTCCATAGGGACCCCTTTCTTCTTCGGGATCATCGGGTAAAGTCATATTATTATAACACTTTCCCTTCCGCAAGTCAACCACCCGGACGGGCGAAAAAAACCGCAAAAAATCCGTCGCCCGCCCTGTTTTTTTGTCGCTTTTCTCTTGCAACCTGTTTTTTTATATGCTATAATCGGAACAGAAATGCTTTTCGAGAGCATTCGTCAAAAAGATTGGGAGGAAAAATCATGGGAAAGTTCGTTTATAAGCAGACCAAATCCGGAAAGTTCAATTTCAACCTGAAGGCCGGCAACGGCGAAGTGATCGCCACCTCCGAGCTCTATAACGCCGAGGCCTCCTGCCTCAACGGCATCGAGAGCGTGAAGAAAAACTGCGTCGGCGAGATCGAGGATCAGACCGTCGAGAATTACGCCGCCGTCAAAAATCCGAAGTTCGAAGTCTACGCCGACAAGGCGGGCGAGTTCCGTTTCCGTCTGAAAGCGAGAAACGGCGAAGTCATCGCGACCTCCGAGGGCTACAAGACCAAGGCGAGCTGCCTCAACGGCATCGCCAGCGTGAAAAAGAACGCGCCGGACGCCGCCACCGTCAAGGAAGACTGACGCAATCGCAAAGCGCCTGCCGATCCGGCAGGCGCTTTTTTTCGGAGGTTTTATGGCTCGCTGTCAAACCGTCCGGCGGGAAACGGTCCCGCTCGGGGAGATCGCCGTTCCGGTCGAATGGAAAACGGGGACGCGGAACTTCCGCGTCCGGATCCGCGGGGACGGCTCCGTCCTCGCCACGGCGCCGGCCGGGGCAAGCCGCGCGGCGGCGGAACGCTTTCTTCTCTCAAAAGAGGGCTGGATCCGCGAAAAAAGAGCGGCGATCCCGCCCGCCGCCTCCCTCTCCCCCTTTGATTGCGGAGAGATCATCCTGGAGGGGCGGCGGCTCCCGTTTGCGGCGCGGCCGGGGAAAAAGACCCTGCTGACCGTCACGGAGGAGGGGGCGGCGCTCCTTTACCGCGGGGACGCGGAGGCGGCGCTGGAGCGCGCGCTCGCGGCGCGGCTCGCCGCGCGGGCAGAGCCGCTTTTTGCCTTCTGGGAAGAAAAAACCGGCCTGCGGGCAAGCGGCGTTTCGATCCGGCAAATGAGCTCCCGCTGGGGCTCCTGCACGGTCGGCAGCGGGCAGATCCGCCTTTCCCTTTCCCTCTCGCGGGAGCCGGACCGGCTCCTCTCCTACGTGATCCTGCACGAGCTGGCGCATCTCCGCTATCCCGACCACGGGGAAAACTTCCGGGCGTTTCTCACCGCCTTTCTGCCGGACTGGCAGCTTTTGCGGCGGGAATTGGGGCGCGGCGCCGGCTGAAAACCGGACGGTCCGTCCGGTTTTCTTCCTACCGTCCATCCGGTCGTGTTTTTTTGTTTATTCTGACTATTTACATCAGGTCGAACGGTCGTGTATAATGTTACTAACCAAAACGAAGAAGGTGTTTTCTATGGCTTATCCGAAGATCCTGACCGTGCAGGACGTTTCCTGCGTGGGACAATGCTCGCTGACCGTGGCGCTGCCGATCCTCTCCGCCTGCGGGATCGAGACCTGCGTCCTCCCCTCCGCCGTGCTCTCCACGCACACCGCCGGCTTTACCGGCTATACCTTCCGCGATCTGACCGAGGATATCCCCGCGATCGCCGCCCATTGGAAAAAGGAAGGGATCCTTTTTGACGCGATCTACACCGGCTATCTCGGCAGCGCGGAGCAGATCGCCTGCGTAAAAGACCTGATTTCCACCGCGCTGGCGCCGGGCGGACGGGTGATCGTGGATCCCGCGATGGCGGACAACGGCAAGCTCTACCCCGCCTTTGACGAGGCGTTCGTCGGGGAGATGAAGACCCTCTGCGCCGCCGCCGACTACGTTCTGCCGAACGTCACGGAAGCCGCCTTTCTGACCGGGCTGCCGTACAGGACCGCCTACGACGCCGCCTATACCGACGCGCTGAAAAAGGGGCTGCTCGCCCTCGGCGCAAAGAACGTCGTCCTCACCGGCATCGGCTACCGGCCGGGCAAGACCGGCGTCTTCGTCTTTGAAAACGGAGAGAGCCGGTATTACGAGCACGAGCTGCTCCCCAACGGCTGCCACGGAACGGGGGACGTATACGCTTCCGCCTTCGTCGGCGCGCTGATGCGCGGCAGGGACGGCTACGGCGCGGCGAAGATCGCCGCCGACTACACCGTGCGCTGCATCCTTGCCACCGCAAAGGAGGAAAACCACTGGTACGGCCCGAAGTTTGAAACGGAGCTTCCCTATCTCTTCTCCGTCCTTGCCTGACACCGCCGCGCCGCGCCGAAAGGCGCGGCGCTTTTTTCGTCTTGCAAAACCCGGGGAGCCGTGGTAAAATGGCGTTGTAAACCTCTCCGGAAACGTTTTTTGATAAGGAGTAACATGAACGTCTGTCTTTTGAACGATTCCTTCCCTCCCCTGTTCGACGGTGTCTCCAACACCGTGGAAAACTACGCCCGCGTGATCGTCGAGAGGGGCGGAAACGCCGTTGTGGCGACACCGGCGTACCCCGGCGTGACCGACGGCTATCCCTTTGAAGTCGTGCGGTATCCCAGCTTCAACACCGTAAAAACCCTCGGCTACCGGACCGGCTTTCCCTTTTCCGCCGCCGCGATGCAGCGGCTGGAGGCCTTCTCCCCCGCGCTGATCCATTCCCACTGTCCGATGGCGTCCACCTTTCTCGCGCGCGAGCTGCGCTCGCTGACCGGCGCGCCGATCGTCTTTACCTACCACACCAAGTTCGACGTGGATATCCGCCGCGTCCTCAAAGGCAAGCTCCTGCAGGAATCCGCGATCCGCGAGATCATCCGCAGCATCGAAGCGTGCGACGAGGTGTGGGCGGTCAACCGCGGCGCGGGCGAAAACCTCAAAAGTCTCGGCTTTTCCGGCGAGTATCGCGTGATGGAAAACGGCGTGGATCTGACCCCCGATCCCGTCCCGGAAGCGGAGCTGCGCCGCCTGGACGACGCGTGGCCGATCAAGGCCTGCGCGCCCGTCTTCCTCTTTGTCGGGCGGATGCTGTGGTATAAGGGTCTGCGGACGGTGCTTGACAGTCTTGCCGAACTGAAGCGGGCGGGCGAGCCCTTTACCATGATCTTCGTCGGCGACGGGGACGACTGCGGGGAGGTCCGCGCGTACGCAAAGGACCTGGAGCTGGCCGGCGACTGCGTGTTCACCGGCGCGATCCGCGACCGGGCGCTTCTCAAGGCGTTTTACACCCGCGCCGATCTCTTCCTGCTCCCCTCGGTTTTCGATAACAACCCCCTCGTCGTCAAGGAGGCGGCGGCGTGCCGGACCGCCAGCGTCCTGATCCGGGGCAGCAGCTCCGCCGAGAACGTCACGGACGGGGAAAACGGCTTTCTCACCGAGGACAGCGTTCCCTCCTTTACAAAGGCGCTCCTTGAAGTCTGCCGCCGCCCGGAGCTGGCGAAGCGGACGGGGGAAAACGCGGCGAAAACCCTCTACCTCTCCTGGGAGGACGCCGTGGACCGCGCCCTCGCGCGCTACCGCGAGCTCCTGCGCGACAAGCCCGCCGGCCAAAAGGGCAAGCCGACCGTTACCGACAAAACGATCGAGGCGATCGGGCGTTTCTACCGGCTGACAAACCGGCCGAAAAGCGACGATCTTCCGTAAAAAAAGGACCCTTGAACGGATCGTTCAGGGGTCCTTTTTTTACGGTCAGAAATCGTAGCAGGGGGTCACGGTCCGGACGGTGATCGCGCTCTTGAGGGAGGCGTTGACCGCTACCTTTTCCTTTTCGCCGTCGAGGAAGCGTTCGTAGAGACTGTTTTTGAGCGCGTCCTCGAAGTTGTCGAAGAAATCGGCGTTGGCGGGATCCTCGTAGGCCTTTTCCTCTTTCGGGAGCTTTTTGAGGAAGAAGACGCCGTGCGCGGCGTCGACCCGGCGCACCTCGCCCTCCTCCATCGAGAGCGCGGCGGCGATCACGTCGGAGTCGAACCCCTCGGTGTTCGCGGACAGGTAGTATCCGTTCGGATAGGCGGAAACGGCGGGATCCTCGTTATATTCCTCCCGCAGAGCGTCGAAGTTCTCCGCCGTCAGTTTGCCGTAGAGCTCGGCGGCCTTCTGCCGCTGGGCGGTCTTTTCCGCCGCGGTGTAGGGGACGGTGTAGTCGCCGTTTTCGTCATAGATCAGCGTGCCGTTTTCGTCGATATTCAGGCGGTATTCGGTCGAGATATAGATATGAACGGTGCGGGCGTAGTTTTCCTCGAAATAGGCGTCCCGGTCCGCGTCCGTCACGGAGAGGAAGTTCGTTTTGTAATAGCTGCGGAAGCGCTCGCTTTTCGCCTCGATCCGGTAGATCTCGCGCAGATCGTCGTACCCGATCCCAAAGGAAGCGGCCAGCTCGTCGAACGCCTTCCGGTCGCCCGCCGCCGCGCCCGCCACGACCGAGTCGAGCAGCGCGTCCAGACTCTCCGCCGTCGCCTCCGGCACCGTCAGGCCGGACTGATCGAAGAGGTATTCCGCGATCAGGTATTCCATGATCCGGCCGTCCGAGAGGGAGGTCATCACCTCCTCCGCGGTTTCCCCGTTTTCGCCGATCACCGAGTCGTAGTAGGCGTCGCTGTCCTCCACGTCGCTGTAATAGGTAAGAAAGTTCGCCTTGAAACGGGAGAGCCAGTAGGTATAATACGCGGCGCTGACGGTATAGGTTTCGTAGCGCATGACCGCCCGTTCCCTTTTGCAGGAGGAAAAAGACAGCAGGAGCGCCGCCGCCAGCAGCGCGGCAAAAAATCTGCGTTTCATTCGTTACTCCTTCGTTTCTCGTTTTTCGGCGAGCGCGGCGCTCTCCTCGCGGTACAGATCAAGCAGCCGCAGCGCCGCGTCGAGGGGGGAGACCTTTTGCGGGAGCTGGGCGGTGATGCGGGAAACGCTGCCGGGCACGCCGCGCAGCTTGTATTCCGGGAGAAGGGAGAAAAGCCGCATCCAGATCTCGGGGACGAGGCGCGGGATATGGATCGTAAAGGCGCGCCCCTGCTGCTCGAAGCGGGTAAAGCCGCACTCCTCGCACGCCGCCTTGATCAGCGCCGCCCGGATCAGATTGGAGACCGGCTGCGGCAGATCGCCGTAGCGGTCCTGCATCGCGTCCTCGATATCGTCCGCGTCTTCCTTCGTCCGGATCGTGGCGATATGCTGATACTGCTCGATCCGCTGCGCCTGGGAGGAAACGTAGCTCTCCGGGAGAAACGCGTCGACGCGCAGATCGACGACGCACTCGGTCTTTTCCTCCTTTTTGACGCCCTTTTCCTCCAGCACCGCCTCGGACAGCAGCTTCATATAGAGATCGTACCCCACGGCGTCGAGATGCCCGTGCTGCTCGGCGCCGAGCATATTGCCGGCGCCGCGGATCTCCAGATCCCGCAGGGCGACCCGGAAGCCCGCGCCGAACTGCGCGTACTCCCGGATGGCGGAGAGGCGTTTTTCCGCGATCTCGGAGAGCGCCTTACCGCGCCGGAAGGTAAAGTAAGCGAACGCCCGGCGCCCCGAGCGGCCGACCCTGCCGCGCAGCTGGTGGAGCTGGGACAGTCCCATGCGGTCCGCGTCCTCGATGATGAGGGTGTTTGCGTTGGGGACGTCGACCCCCGTTTCGATGATGCTGGTGGAGACCAGAACGTCCACCTCGCCCGAGAGCATCGCGCGCCAGACGTCCTCGACCTCGTCCTTGTCCATCTGCCCGTGCGCGACGGCGACGCGCGCGCCGGGGATCGCCTCCGCGAGGCGGGCGGCGACGGTATTGATCCGCTCCACCCGGTTGTAGAGGTAAAAGACCTGCCCCCCGCGGGAGATCTCGCGGCGGATCGCGTCCTCGAGGATAACGGGGTCATATTCCAGCACGTAGGTCTGGACGGGGCGCCGTTCTCCGGGCGGCTCGTCGAGGACCGACATATCCCGGATCCCGCCGATCGCCATATTGAGCGTGCGGGGGATCGGGGTGGCGGAGAGCATCAGAACGTCCACGCCGGCGGAAAGCTGCTTGAGCTTTTCCTTCTGCGCGACGCCGAAGCGCTGCTCCTCGTCGATCACAAGCAGGCCGAGATCCTTGAACTCCGCCTTGCCGTACACGAGGGTATGCGTGCCGATGATGATATCGATATCCCCGCGCTTCAGGCGGCGCAGGATCTCTTTCTGCCGGGCGGGGGTGCGGAAGCGGGAGAGCATCTCGATCCGGATGGGGAAATCCCGCATCCGCGCCGCCGCGGTCGTGTAATGCTGATAGGCAAGGATGGTCGTCGGGCAGAGGATGGCGACCTGCTTGCCCGCTTCCACCGCCTTGAAGGCGGCGCGGAAGGCGACCTCGGTCTTCCCGTAGCCGACGTCCCCGCATAGGAGCCGGTCCATCGGGTGCGGCTGCTGCATGTCCGCCTTGATCTCCTCCGCCGCCTCGAGCTGGGAGTCGGTCTCCTCGTAGGGGAACGCCTCCTCGAACTCCCGCTGGTAGTCGTCGTCCGCGGGAAAAGCGAACCCGGGCAGGCGCATCCGCTCCGCGTAGAGCTTGATCAGCTCCTTCGCCATCTCGCTGACGGCGGATTTGGCGCGGCTTTTGGCGTGCTTCCACTCCGCGCCGCCCATCTTCGAGAGCTTGAGCAGCCCGTCGTCCGAGTGGGCGCCGATGTATTTGGAGACCATGTCGAGCTGGTTCGTGGGGATGAAGAGCTTGTCGCTGCCGGCGTACTGGATGTTGATATAGTCCCGCGTCACGCCGTCCACCGTGAGCTGCTCGATGCCGAGATAGCGTCCGATGCCGCAGGTCTCGTGGACGACGTAGTCCCCGACCTTCAGATCGGCGTAGGAGAGCAGCTGCTTCGCGTCGGAGCGTTTTTTGCGGCGGGCGCGGCGCAGGGAGCCCCCCTCTTTGGCCGCCGCGGAGGAAAGAGAGAGGAAGACGAACCGCGCGTCGGTCAGCTCGAAGCCCTCCAGCGAGGGCGCGTCGGTCAGATAGACGACCTGCGGCGAAAGAGCGGTGCAGTCTACCCGTCCGCCCGGGAAGAGCGCGACGGCGCAGCCCCGCTCCCGCAGCATCTCCGCCAGCGTTTCGCTCTCGTGGGAGGAGGCGGTCCCCGCCACGATCCGGTATCCGCTTTTCAGATAATCCTCGATATCCTCAAAGAGCAGCTCGCGGTTCTCCGCGTGGGCGGCGGAGCGGCAGCGGAAGGAAAAGATCCCCCCCTGCTCCCTCGTTCCCGCGCCCGCGGGGAGGAACGCGTCGAGATAAACGGCGGGGCGCGCGGCGCAGAAAAGCTCGAGCTCCGCCTGATCCTTCATATAAGTCGTCCAGCGCGCGTCGCACACGCCGCTCTCCAGGAGAGCGGTTACGTTCTCCTTTTCGTGCCAGAGCGCGGCGTCCAGCGCGGCGCGCACGGCGTTCCCGCCCGCGACGGCGACCGGCGCGCCGGCGGGAAAATAATCGAGCAGCGTGGTCTTTTCCGGGTAGACGAGCGTGATATACTTGTCGGCAAAATCCAGCGGGAGCGCCCCGTCGATCGCGGCCAGCTCCCCGTCCAGCGTCTGCGCCGCTTCCGGCGTTTTCGCCTTTTTGCGGGCGGTGGCGACGGCAAGGCGGATCCGGGAAACCGTTTCCGGGTCGAGCAAGAGCTCCCGCGCCGGCGGGAAAAAGACGGAGGAAACGCCCTCCTCCGTGCGCTGGGTATCGGGATCGAACAGGCCGATCCGGTCGACCTCGTCCCCGAAAAACTCCACGCGGACCGGGCGCCCCCTCTCCCCTTCCCCGAAGGCGGGAAAGACGTCGAGGATCCCGCCGCGGCGGGCAAACTGCCCGGGCGCCTCGGTCATCTCGCAGCGGGCGTAGCCGAGGCGGAGCAGCTCCTTTTCGAGAGAGTCGGCGGGATACTCTTCTCCGAGCCGGAGGGTGATCCCCGCCTCCCGCAGGAGGGCGGGCGGAACGGTAAAGCCGAGCGCGGCGCCGGGAACGGCGACGACCGCCTTCAGTTCTCCCCGCATGAGCCGCAGCAGGACGGACAGTCTCTCGCACTCGGAGGCGCGGGAGGCGGCGATGTTATAGAGAACGGGATCCCGCTCTAAAAAAACGGCGGCGGGAAGTCCCTGGGCGTTCAGAACGGAAGTGATGCGGGCGGCCTCCCGCTCGCTGCCCGCGAGGACGAGCAGGGGCGCAAAGTCGGCGGCGAGCGCGGCGCAGAGCATCACGCTCGCGACGCTGCCCACGCCCGTCGCGTAAAGCGGCGGACAGCGTTTCGCTTTTCTCTCCAGCGAGATACACTCGGCGAGCTGTCCGTAGAGCGGGTCGAGCCGGACGGAATCGTAGATCATATCAGCGGGAGCCCTTTCTGTTACAGCGGCTCATCGCGGTCTCGATCTCCCCCTTCTGGATCAGGCGGATCGCCTCGGCGCTGTCCTCAAAGCAGGAATAGATCGCCTTTTTCTCCTCCTCGCCGAAGCGGGAGAGGACCCAGTCGGCCAGATCGTAGGCGGGATCCGGCTTTTCCCCGACGCCGAGGCGGATGCGGGGAAACGCGTCGGACCCGAGGGCGAGGATCGTACTGCGCACGCCGCGCTGACCGGCGTCGCTGCCGGAGGGGCGGATGCGCATCGCGCCGCAGGGGAAGTTCACGTCGTCGCAGATGACGATCAGCTTCTCCGGCGGGAGCTTGTAAAAGCGCATCGCCTCGGCGATCGCCTCGCCGGACGCGTTCATAAAGGTCTGGGGCTTGAGGAGCAGGATCCGCCCCTCTCCCGTCTCGCACTCGCTGCACAGCGCCTTGAAGCGGAGCTTCCACCGCTCGCCGCCGAAGCGGGCGTAGAGATAGTCGGCGCAAAGAAAGCCCGCGTTGTGGCGGGTCAGCTCGTATTTTTCCCCGGGGTTGCCGAGCCCCGCGACGAGATAAGAGATCGGACGGCGGGCTTTTTCCTCCCGCTCCGCCTCGATTTTTTTGAACAGATCGAAAATACCGGACAACGCTCTCTTCCTTTCTTTGGCCGCAGCGCAACACAAATCGCTCCGAAATAAGCTCCCGGAGTTGTTTTCATTTTACCGCACGGGCCGCAAAAACGCAAGAGTTTTTTGCGGCGGCGCGTTTTTTCCCCCCTCCGGCCGGAAAAAACGGAGGAGCTCCGGGAAAAAACCGCGCAATTTTTTGAAAAAATTACGCGCAAACTATGGAAATCCGGAAACGGATATGATATAATCATTGCTTGGTATAAAAAAGGAAATAAAAAAGAAAAGATTTTGAATGGAGGTTTTTTATGAAAAAGTACATCTACCTTTTCTCCGAGGGCAACGGCAAAATGCGCGAGCTGCTCGGCGGGAAGGGGGCCAACCTCGCGGAAATGACCAACCTCGGTCTTCCGGTTCCCCAGGGCTTCACCATCTCGACGGAGGCCTGCACGCAGTATTATGAAGACGGCAGAGCCATCAACCCCGAGATCCAGGCGGAGATCATGGAGTATATCACCAAGCTCGAAGAGATCACCGGCAAAAAGTTCGGCGATATCGAAAACCCGCTGCTCGTTTCCGTCCGCAGCGGCGCGAGAGCGTCGATGCCCGGCATGATGGACACCATCCTGAACCTCGGCTTAAACGAGCAGGTCGTGGACACGCTGGCGAAGAAGTCGAACAACCCCCGCTGGGCGTGGGACTGCTACCGCCGGTTTATCCAGATGTATTCCGACGTCGTTATGGAGGTCGGCAAGAAATATTTTGAAGAGCTGATCGACAAGATGAAAGCGGACCGCGGCGTCAAGAACGACGTGGATCTGACCGCCGACGATCTCGCCACCCTCGCCGCCCAGTTCAAGGCGGAGTACAAGGCCAAGATCGGCGCGGACTTCCCCTCCGACCCGAAGGAGCAGTTGATGGGCGCGATCAAAGCGGTGTTCCGCTCCTGGGACAACCCGCGCGCGAACGTCTACCGCCGCGATAACGACATCCCCTACTCCTGGGGCACCGCCGTCAACGTTCAGTCGATGGCGTTCGGCAACATGGGCGACGACTGCGGCACCGGCGTCGCTTTCACCCGCGACCCGGCGACCGGCGCGAAGGGCCTCTTCGGCGAGTTTCTGACCAACGCGCAGGGCGAGGACGTCGTGGCCGGCATCCGTACCCCGATGCACATTACCGAGATGGAAGAAAAGTTCCCCGAGGCGTTCAAGCAGTTCAAGGAAGTCTGCCAGATCCTCGAGAACCATTACCGCGACATGCAGGATATGGAGTTCACCGTGGAGCACGGCAAGCTCTATATGCTCCAGACGAGAAACGGCAAGCGGACCGCGCAGGCGGCTCTCAAGATCGCGTGCGACCTCGTGGACGAGGGCATGATCACCGAGAAGGAAGCCGTCCTGATGATCGACCCCCGCAACCTTGACACCCTGCTGCACCCGCAGTTCGACGCCGCCGCGATCAAAGCGGCGACCCCGCTCGGCAAGGGCCTCGGCGCCTCCCCCGGCGCCGCGTGCGGCAAGGTCGTCTTCACCGCCGACGACGCCGTTGAATGGGCGGCGAAGGGCGAGAAAGTCGTCCTCGTCCGTCTGGAAACCTCTCCGGAGGACATTACCGGTATGAAGGCGGCTCAGGGGATTTTGACCGTCCGCGGCGGTATGACCTCCCACGCCGCCGTTGTGGCGAGAGGCATGGGCGAGTGCTGCGTTTCCGGTTGCTCCGAGATCAAGATGGACGAAGCGAACAAGACCTTCGAGCTGGGCGGCAAGACCTTCCGCGAGGGCGACTGCATCTCCATCGACGGCACCACCGGCAAGATCTACGACGGGATCATCCCGACCGTGGACGCCACGATCGCCGGCGAGTTCGGCCGCATCATGGCCTGGGCGGACAAGTACCGCAAGCTCCTCGTCCGCACCAACGCCGACACCCCGGCCGACGCGAAAAAAGCGAAAGAGCTGGGCGCGGAGGGCATCGGCCTCTGCCGCACCGAGCATATGTTCTTCAAGGCGGACCGCATCGCCGCGATCCGCGAGATGATCTGCTCCGACACCGTTGAGGGCCGGAAAGCCGCGCTCGCGAAGATCCTGCCGATGCAGCAGGGCGACTTTGAGGAGCTCTACGAAGCGATGCAGGGTTCTCCCGTTACCATCCGTTTCCTTGACCCGCCGCTCCACGAGTTCGTCCCCACCGAGGAGAGAGACATCGAGCTGCTCGCGAAGACCCAGGGCAAGACCGTGAAGGAGATCAAGGACATCATCGCCGGGCTGCACGAGTTCAACCCGATGATGGGCCACCGCGGCTGCCGTCTCGCCGTTACCTACCCGGAAATCGCCGAGATGCAGACGAGAGCGGTCATCCGCGCCGCCATCAACGTGTCGAAGAGACACGCCGACTGGGATATCGTCCCCGAGATCATGATCCCGCTCGTCGGCGAGCTGAAGGAACTCCAGTACGTCAAATCCGTCGTGGTCCGCACCGCCGACGAGGAGATCAAAGCCGCCGGCAGCGGCCTCCACTACAAGATCGGTACGATGATCGAGATCCCGCGCGCCGCGCTGACCGCCGACGAGATCGCCAAGGACGCCGAGTTCTTCAGCTTCGGCACCAACGACCTCACCCAGATGACCTTCGGCTTCTCCCGCGACGACGCCGGCAAGTTCCTCGGCTCCTACTACGACCGCAAGATCTACGAGTCCGATCCCTTCGCCCGTCTCGACCAGACCGGCGTCGGCAAGCTTGTGCAGATGGCGTGCGAGCTCGGCCGTAAGACCCGCCCGAACATCAAGCTCGGCATCTGCGGCGAGCACGGCGGCGACCCGTCCACCGTGGAGTTCTGCCACAAGGTCGGACTGACCTACGTTTCCTGCTCTCCCTTCCGTGTTCCGATCGCGCGTCTGGCCGCCGCTCAGGCCGCTCTCCGCGAAGAGAAATAACCGATCCGTTTTCAAACGTTTCCGGCAGCCGCGGATCTCCGCGGCTGCCGGCTGTTTCCTCACAAGATAAGGTCTGATCATGACAGAAAAAAAACCGTTTTCCCAACGCGCAAAGGATCTTTGGCGTTACTTTACCCTTTATGAAAAGATCTGGTTCTTTTCCATCCTGATCCTCGCGGTCGTCTTTTCCTTCCTTTTCCCCGAGACGGACGATCCCACCTACACCCTCCGCTTCGGCGATCTGCCGGCCGCGGAGAGCGCCGTTCTGGATTTTTCCGGCACGGAGGACGATTTTATCATCAGCTCGCTCACGCTCGTCCGCGCTGACGGCGGCAAGGAGGAGATCCCGCTTGAAAAGGACGGGAAGGCGATCACGGAGGAATACACCGTTTCCCCCTCCGATCCCTCGACGATGACCTATCCCCTCCCGGCGCTGAGGGAAGGCGACGCGCTGCTGATCGAGTTTGCGCCGGACGGCGAGGACCCCACGCTGCGCGCGGCGCTGACCGCGGGCTCCTTTACGGCGGAGCGCGAGGCGAACGCCGACGAGGCGGCAAAAACGGGCGAGGGAGATCTTTATATCAACCCGCTCAGTTATCTCGTTCCCGTCTGGGTCATCACCGTTCTCTATCTTCTCGACGTGATCACCAATATATCCTGCGAGCTTCTCATCTCCAAACAGAGCAAGTGGAACTTTGTGATCTCGCTGATCGTAGAGGTAACGGAGATCCTGATCTGCATCCTCTGCGCCTACCGCTTTGCCACGCTGGCCGTGACCTTCCTCTTCTGGATCCCCTGCGATATCGTCAGCTTTATCGTATGGAACAAGCACCCGGACCGGCAGCAGGAGGAGCTGACCGTCGTCAAATCCCTCCGGCCGTGGCAGGACGTTCTGCTCGTGCTGGGGATCGCCGTGTGGACGGTCGGCGTCGGCTACGCCCTGACCTTTATCGACGTGGAGGGCGGCGTTCTTGCCAACAGCAACGTTGCGGTCAAAAACGTGATCTGCTATCTCGACGCCTGCGCCTCCGCCGTGGGGATCGCCAACGGCGTGTTCATCCTGCTCCGCTACCGCGAGCAGTGGATCGCGTGGTATATCGTCGCGATCCTCGAGACCGTGATCAATATCATGGCGGGCCAGTGGATCCTGCTCGTGCTGAAGGCGGGATACCTTACCAACACGACCTACGGCTATATCAAATGGACGAAGTATATCCGCACCCACCGGGAGGAGATCGCCGCGGACGCAAACCGCGCCGCCGCGCTCTGACCCTGCATAAAACGGAAAAAACCGGACAAAAATCCTCCGTGATCTTTTTCACGGAGGATTTTTTATGAACCTGAGCGTCTGGTCCTGCGCCCTGCGGGCGGCGGGGGTGTATCTCGGTCTCATTCTGGCGATGAAGCTGATGGGCAAGCGGCAGGTCGGCGAACTGCAGATCTCCGAGCTTGTCACGACCCTGCTGCTCTCTGACATCGCCACGCTGCCGCTGGTCGACGCGCGGATCCCCGTCTGGCGGACGGTCCTGCCGCTGGCGGTGATCCTCGGTCTGGAGTTTCTGATCTCCTTTCTGATGCTGAAGATCCCCTTCCTGCGCCGTCTGCTGGAGGGCAAGCCGAATATCCTGATCCGCGCCGGCAAGCCGGACTGGCAGGAGATGCGGCGCGCGCGGATCACGCTGGACGAGCTGCTCTCCGAGCTGCGGCTGCAGGGGATCTTTGAGCCGGAGGAGGTCTGGTGCGCCACGCTGGAGCAGAACGGCCGCCTGAGCGTGGCGCTCCGCTCCCGCTGCCGCCCGATGACCCCGGAGGACGCGGGTCTGACGGAAAAGGAAAAGGGCGTGGCGCACACCGTGATAAAAGAGGGTCGGATCGACGAAAACGAGCTGCGCCTCGCCGGGCGCGACCGCGCGTGGCTTGAACGGCAGTTGAAGGAGCAGAAGAAAACGCCGGAAGAACTGATCTTTTTCACCGTCAACGACTGCGGCGACTGCTTTTGGGCGGAGAAAGAAGAATAAAAACCCGCCGGGAGGACGCCCGAGCGTCATAAGGCAGTTTTTCACCGCAAGTCCATGTGGTGAGTAAGTGCGCACTTAAAAAAAGCAGGCTGAAATTAAAATCAGTCTGCTTTTCATATTCAGTCGGTTTAATGAAGACGTTCGCTTCGCTCACTAATGAAGACGGGCTAACGCCCTAATGAAGACGTTCGCACCCCGGCGCTCACTAATGAAGCGAAGACGCCCGCGTTCCTTAATCAGCTCCGAAGGAGCGTCTTCATTAGCGTAAGCGTCTTCATTTTTCATTAGCCCGTCCCACGGGCGTCTTCATTTTCGGCGCGGTAAAGAAATATCATAATACTTCCTTATCACGCCGCGCCGAAGATCCCGGCGGGTTTTTGTGCGGTTTCAGTCCGCTTTTTTCTTTTTGCCGAGCAGGAGCGCGGCGGCGACCGCGCCGGCGCACAGGACCGCGGCGCCGGCGATCGCGAGGATCAGACCCGTTTTACCGCTTTTCCCCGCCGGTGCTTCGATAACCGGCGCCGTGCCGTCTTCGGGCGTCTTTGTGCCGTCCGCGGGCGTCTTTGTGCCGTCCGCGGGCGTCTTTGTGCCGTCCACAGGCGCCTTTGTGCCGTCCTCGGGCGTTTTTGTGCCGTCCTCCGGCGCTCCCGTCCCGTCCGGCGAGGAGGTCGAGTAGGCGGGCGCGGTCACGAAAGGACTTTCCGTCTCAAGCGGGAGAAAGACCGTTTCCGTTCCGCCGGAGGGGCTGTCGGTCTCCGCGGAGACCGGCGCGGAGCCGGACGAGCGGCGCTGCGCAAAGATCCAGTCGACCACGCCCTCCGTCTGAGCGGCGAGCGCCCAGATCGTGCCGTGCGTGGCGCCGGGGTATTCGGTATAGAGGATCTTTTCCCCGCCCGCCGCCTTGATCGCGTTGACGAGGTTGCGCGTTCCTTCCACGGGGAGGGTGGTGTCCGCCGTGCCGTGGAAGGTCCAGATCGGGGTACGGGTCAGCGGTCCGGCGATCTCGGCGGAGGCGTCCTCATAGTCCTCCCCCTCCCGCTCGGGCCGGATCCCCGCCAGCGGGACCGCCGCCGCGAAGAGATCCGGGAAGCGGTAGCAGAGCTCCCAGGAAGCGGCGCCGCCGTTGGAGGAGCCGGAAACGTAAACGCGGTCAGGATCCACGGCGTACTCGGAGAGGAATTTGTCAAGCAGCTCCTTGGCCGCCGTGAGATAGGGGGACATCCCGCGATGGAGAAAGCCCTTGGAGCCGGGGTAGCCGTTATCCGGTACCCACGCGCTGGAGGAGGGGCACTGGGGCGCGAGCATGATGCACTCGTACCCGCTCTGGAAGACGGCGGTATTCAGGACCGACCCGCCGAAGGTGAGCTGCTTGTGATTGTCGCTGCCGCGGGAGCCGTTGCCGTGCATATTGAGGAAAAGCGGATACCGCTTTACGCCGTCGTACCCCTCCGGCAGATAATAGCGGTAGGGGACGGTATAGCCGTTCGAGGCGGTGTAACTCCCGTAGAGGAAGACGTCGTCCGGCTTCACCTCCTGCGGCTTGTCGGCAAAGTCCGACGGGGAGATCTCCGCGCCCGTTTCGTCGATCAGACGGCCGGTAAAGGAGGAAAACTCGGAGGAATAGAGAACGCCGGAGTCGACGACCGAACGGTCGATCACGACCGTGCCGCTCCCCTCGTAGCGGTCAAAGCCGACCGCGTGCAAAAAGGCGGTCCCGCCCGTCTCCACCCGCAAAATCGGCGGGTTGAGCGCGGACGCCATGCAGCAGACCTCCGTCCCCGCTCCGATCACCAGCCGCGACCCGGAGGAGACGGCGTAGGTCGTCTGGACCGAGGCGGTCGAGGAGGTCCGATCAAGCAGGATGATATCGTCAAAGATGAAATCCCCGTTGAAGGTGACCGTGCAGGAATTGGCGATCATAAAGGAGCCACGCTGATCGCTTGAATCGTTGACGTTGCCGCGGTAGTCGGTCCCGTCTTTGTCAACGGCGGTGAGCAGCACCGGGGAGGACGGCTTCGGCGTGGTGTAGTTGGCGGAAACAAAACCCTTTTGCGGGATCACGACCGTCCCGCCGTCCATCACAAGGTTCATCACCCCGCCGTCCGTCCCTTTGCCGGTCCCCCAGCCCTGTTTGAGGGTGGCGGGCGTCAGACCGTCGTTTGCGTTGTTCCCGATAAAGGAAACGTACGCGTAGGTCTCCGTATTCGTCAGGACCGGCTCCTCAGGGAGGTCGCCCGCGGCAAAAACGTAGGGGTTGCCGGCGGCGTCCACGATCTGCCCGCCGAAGCCGCTGAACTGCGCGGCGCTCACGCTGCCGGTCGCCTGCAGGTCGGAGCCGATCACGATCGTCCCCCGGCCGGTATAGCCGAGAAAGCCGAGGGTATGCAGGAAGACGACGCCCCCCTCCTCGACCGACAGGACCGGCGCGGCGTAGCAGTCCTTGACCTTTTTGCCGGTCACGGTCACGCTTGACTCCACGACAAGGCAGGCGCCGTTTTTCACGTTGAGGGTCGTGCCGTGGGACGATACGGCGCGCTCGGTACGCTCCAGCAGACCGATCTCCCGCAAAATCACGTTGCCGGCGATATTCAAGGTGCCGGTATTCACGATCATCAGATGGCCGTACTCCCCGGTCGTATCGTTGGAAAGGTTGCCGCGATAGGAGACCCCGCTTTTGGGATCCCGGGCGGTCAGCACGACCGTTTTGCCGCCGAGCGCGGGGATCGTATAGCCGTTTGTCTCCGTCCAGGATTTGGTGACGACAACGACCGTGCCGCCCTCCCCCGCGAGCAGGGAGATCGCGCCGGTCCCGTTTTCCTCTCCCAGATACTTTTTGATGGCGGAGGCGGTCAGGCCGCTGTTTTCGTCGCTGCCCTTGTTGAAGCCGTGATAAACCACCTTATCGGAGGTCAGCGTCGGCTCTTCGGGAAGCGTTGCGGCGCGGGAGGCGTGCCGCGCCCCCGCCGCCGGGAAGAGTACCGCCGGGATCGCGAGAGCCAGAAGCAAAGAAAGCATACGTTTCATCATCAAATCCTTTCCGGTCAAAGCGAGCTGTTTTTTTCATTCTTTATTATAAACCCGGACGGGCGCGGTGTCAAGCACTATGCTTCCGATTTCCCCTTATCCGCAAAAAACGGGGCGCACCAAAACCTTCTCCCTCCGGCAAACAAAAAAGACCGGAGCTCCGCAGGGGAGCTCCGGTCCGGGGTCAGTTCAGCTGATTACGCTTTTTTCTTTTTGGTGGCAAGGATCACGCCGCAGGCAACCGCCGCGACGGCCACGACGCCGATGATCACCCAGACGTAAGCGGGGATGCCGCCTTCTTCGCCGGTGGTCGTCGTGTCGACGGCAGTCGTTGTGTCGCCGGTCGCCGCCTTGGTCTCGGGAGCTTTGGTCTCCGGAGCTTTGGTCTCGGGAGCCTTGGTCTCGGGAGCTTTCGTCTCGGGGGCCTTCGTCTCGGGCGCTTCGGTCTCAACCGGAGCGGCGGGCTCGGTCCCGTAGAGGAGGTTGCCGGATTCGTCTACCACGGCGCCTTCAAAACCCGCAAAGGTATCGGCGTTGACCTGGGAAACGAGGTCCTGCTTGAGAACGAGGATGCCTTCGCCCGTGTACTTGGAGAAGCCAAGCGAGTCGATAAAGACCACGGCGCCCTTCTCGGCGATCAGCGCCATGTTCGGGAGCTCGTAACGGTGCGCAAACTGCACGCCGGAGCCGATCACGACTCTGGAACCGGAGAGAGCGAGGACGGTGTTCGGTTCGGGCATCGGTTCCTTCGAGCTGGCCGGATGCGCGCGGTTGAAGAGGACGATATCGTCAAAGATCACGTTGCCTTCCAGACGGAGGTAATCGACCTTATCCATGTTCTCTTCTCTGAAGCCGTTGTTGCCGAGGATGATACCGGTTTCGGACCCGTCGGTATCGATGTTGATATAGCTGGTATCGCCCTCTTTCGCGGTAACGAGAATGGTGCCCCTGGTCCCGTCAATGGTGCTCTGTTCTTCGGCGTCCTTGAAGGAGTAGAGCGCCTTCTGGGTGACGACGATGGTACCGCCGTTTGTCAGAAGCGCGCTGGCTGCGCCTAATCTTGTTTGGTGCGTGACCGCGGGCTCCGCGGGAGCTTTAAACGCAACGTACTCCTTATCCGTGGTGTTGGTCAGGGTCGGCCGTTCGGGAAGCTCCAGCGCGGAAGCGCTGACCGCCATCGCCGCGCAAAGGGTGGAGAGAAGAACGAGCGCGGTGAGAAGCGCCAAAAACTTTTTCATGATTTGCATACCTTTCTGAATAAATAGAATTATTCTTTCGCTTTATTCTTCTTGCCGATAAGAAGAACGGCTGCGACAACGGCGGCCACAACGACGACGCCGACAATCGCCCAGACGTAAGCGGGAATACCGGTCTTTTCGCCGGTCTGCTCCGCCGGCTTGGTACCGGTCGCGTCCTTGGTTCCGGTCGCGTCCTTGGTTCCGGTCGCGTCCTTGGTTCCGGTCGCGTCCTTGGTCTCGGTCGCTTTGGTCTCGGTCGCTTTGGTCTCGGGGGCCTTGGTCTCGGTCACCTTCGTCTCCTCGGGCTGCGCGCCCTGGGTCAGAGGCAGATAGGTCTCGCTGAAGAAGAGATCCAGACCGAAGAAGCCGATCTTATCGGACTCGGTCACCATCTCAAGGGTGGTCTCTACGCCGTCCAGACCCGCGACGGTGAACTGATCCATCACGCCGAGATCCATCTTGGAGGGGTCGATCTTCATATTGACTTTGGCGCCGTCAAAGAGCAGCGTCATCGAAGCGGCAAAGGCATAACCGCCGTATTCGCCGGCAGGGGGGTTGTCAACGCCGAAGTTGCGGATCCACTCGCCGCCGAGGATGTTCATGTTGATCGTGCCCTGCTGCAGCGCGTCGCCGAGAGAGTTGGTGGAGGCTTTGCCGAAGCCGCAGACCTCACCGTAGAAGGTACCGCCGGTGATGGTCATGTCGCAGACGTAGTTCGGGGTCGTGGCGGCCTGCGCGGCGCACATGACGGAGAGGTTGGAGCTGTGGAAGAGCCCCGTCCAGAAAGCGAAAATACCGCCGGTGATGTTCAGGGTCACGTGGCAGTCGAGGGTGTTGAGGTTCTCAAGGTCGCGGTCGCCTATCCGGACGGACTGCCATGCGCCGCCCGCGATGTTGACCGTATAGTCGCCGGTGATCGTCTCGCCGCCGACGTCGCGCGGCATATCGCTGGTGTTCGCGCTGCTGCCGAGGAAGAGGATCGGCGGGCAGTTACGGCCGCTGTTGCCCTTGCTGCCCTGGGAGGAATAGTCGAGATCGAAGTCGGAGGCAACGCCGTTCGCGTCTTCGTAGCAGTTTTCGATATGTTCGCCGACGGTCAGGTTGTGATAGTTCATCGTGATGATGGCGTTGATCATAATCGTCCCGGCGTCTTCGTTCACGCCGACGTTGATGCGGAGATAATCCATCACGATATCGCCGTGGAACTCAAGGTCCTGCGTACCGTTGCGCAGGTTGAGACGCGGGGTGACCGGCTCGGTGCCGTAGGGCTTCGCGCGGTAGTCAACGCCGTCGTAGTAGCTCGTGAGAGTGATAACGCCCTCGTGCGCGGGCATTACACGGGGATGATCTTCCGTCTTGTCGATCGTCACAGAGCCGACGAGGACGATCACGCCGCCGTTCGGCAGTTTGGAGAACGCGTTCGCGAGCGTGGCGACCGGCGCGTCCGGCGTCGTGCCCGCCGCGTTGTCGTCGCCCGAATCGGCAACGAAGATCGCGTTAGCGGCCTTTTCAATGCCGTCCGCGGAAACGGTTACCGCCGCCAGCATCGAGAGAGAGAGAACGGTCGCCAGCGCAAGAAGAAGGGACAGATACTTTCTCATACAAAACTCCTTACTTTTGTTTAATTTGGATAATACCCAGCTTATTTTATCATAACGTTTGTGAACAGTCAACCTTTCCTTTTCTTTTTTTCATATTTTTTTTATAAAAAACTAAACTTTTTCCCGCGGGAAAAAAGGCGTTTTGCGGCCCGAAAACGCCGGAAAACGGAGCGCCCGGCGCGGCGTTTCCGTTCAGCGGGGAAAGCGCTCGTCAAAGGCGCGGCGCGCCGTTTGCGCAAGATATTTTGCGGCGCTGCGCCGGCTTTCCTCCGGCGAGGGGGCGAGGTCGGAAAGGGTCCACACCCCCTCCGCGCCGAGTTCCCGGCAGCGCGCCGAGGCCTCCCCCTCCGCCCGGCCCGAAAAGATCCAGACGGGAACGCCGGCGGCTTTGGCGCGTTTTGCCACGCCGGAGACCGCCTTGCCGGAAAAGCTCTGGAGATCGAAGCTCCCCTCGCCCGTGATGACGAGCCCGGCGCCGGAGAGTTCTTTGTCGAAGGCGAGCGTATCCAGCGCCGTTTCGATCCCCGGGACGAGCGCGGCGCCGAATAGAGCGACCAGCCCCGCGCCGAGCCCGCCGGCGGCGCCCGCCCCCTCGAGAAAGCGGACGTCCCGCCCCGTCTCCCGCGCGAGCAGGGCGCCGAGCCGGAAAAGACCCGCGTCAAGGAGCCGGACCGTTTCCGGGTCCGCGCCTTTCTGCGGTCCGAAGACGGCGGCGGCGCCGTTTTCTCCGCAGAGGGGATTTTTTACGTCGCAAAGACAGCGGATCTCCGCTCCGGCGAGAAGCGGCTCGCAGCCGGAGCGGTCGATCGCCGCGATCCGGCCGAGCGTCCCTCCAACCGGCAGGAAGGGGACGCCCTCCCCGTCGAGAAACCGCGCGCCGAGCGCGCAGGCGGCGCCGCAGCCGCCGTCGTTTGTCGCCGAGCCGCCGAGCCCGAGCAGGATCTTTTTCCGTCCCGCGCGCAGCGCGTGCCGGACCGTCTCCCCCACCCCGTAGGTGGTCGTTTCCGCCGCGCGGCAGTCCGGCCCCGCGAGGACGAGCCCGGCGGACGCCGCCGTTTCGATCACGGCGGTCCCGTCCGGCAGGACCGCGTAGGAGGAGCGGACCGCCCGGCCCCACGGGTCGGATACGGTGATCTCCACCCGCTCGCCGCCCGCCGCGAGGAGAAAACAGTCGACCGTCCCCTCGCCGCCGTCCGCGAGCGGAAGGGAGCGGACCTTTGCCGTCCCGGACCGGGCGGCGATCTCCGCCTCCACCGTCCGGCAGAACGCCGCGGCGGTGAGAGACCCCTTAAAAGAGTCCGGCGCGAGGAGGATCTTTTGCGGAAAAGACGCGCGTTTTTCCGTCATATTGGTCTCCTTTCCGATTTTCATTCGATCTTTGTAAAACTTGTCGCCGTTTCGCGGCTCTTGTCGTTTTATGTCCGTCAAATATCGTTTTTCAGCAAATATTACCCGTTGAACCAGGGTTTTTGCGAGGCAACCGGAAGTTGCTTTCCCTGCGGTAGAACTTTTATATTTTATAGTCGTCTAATATATGGTCCCAAAAAAGGAGGTCGGGGACGACCTCTTTTTTTGCCGCGGTTTTTTCCCGCCGTTTTTCCCCGGCGCGGCCGTTCGCGCCCCGGTTTTCTCCGATATGAAGCAGTCTTTTGCCTGTTTTTCTGCGGGAATGTTCGTTCCCGCGAGTTTAAGGTTTTATCAAAACCGGGAGGCCGTGTTCGCTCCTTATTTTCCCCCGGTTTCAAAAAGTCTTTTGCCTGTTTTTCTGCGAAAATACCCGTTCTTGCAAGCTTTCATACTTTGTCAAAGTCGGGAGGCCGTGTTCGCTCCATATTTCCCCCCGATTTCAAAAAGTCTTTTGCCTACTTTTCTTCAGAAAAGTAGGTTATTCCCAGCCGTCGAGGTCGCCGGCGTCGATCTCGGTGCCTTCCTTTGCGTGCGAGGGCGTGAGGGGCTTGACCGCCGTGGTGGCGGGGGCGTTCGTCGTTTCGGGAGCGTTCGTCGTTTCGGGGGCTGCGGTTTGCGGCGCGGCGGTGGTTTCCGCCGGTTTTCCGCTCCCGCCCGCTGTTGTTTCCGGCGCGGCGGGCTGCGTTTCCGCCCCGGGGGCGGCGGTTTCGTCGGCGCGGGCCGTTTCCCCGACGGCGGTCGTGCCGGTCGCGGGTCTTGCGGCGGTCTCCGCGGCTCCGGTCGTACCGGGCGCGGCGGCCGTTTCCGCCGGCTGTTCGGTGCCGGCGGCGGCCGTTTCCGGCACGCCGGTCGTGTCGGCGCCTGTTTTTTCTTCCGTTACGGCGGCGCCGGTCGGATCGGCGGGGTCTTTTCCGTTTTCCGCGCAGGCGGCCAGCGCGGCCGCAAGAGCGAGAACGAGCGCGAAGAGAAGGATCCGTTTTTTCATCACAGTAAGTCCTTTCCGGGCGTTCTTCAAACGCCGAAATAGAGAAGAATGAGGGAGATCGTGTTGAACACGCCGTCAAGGTGGGTGCGTTCCATCCCGTGGGAGGCGTGAACGCCGGTGCCGATCAGCGCGCCGGGGACGTCGTAGCCCGCGCGCCACATCGCCTCCACGTCCGAGCCGTAGTAGGGGTAGATATCGACGGCGTAGGAAAGTCCGTTCTCCTTTGCAAGGGAGATAAGACGCTTGGTCAGGGCGTAATCGTAGGGGCCGCCGCTGTCCTTGGCGCAGACGGAAACGTCGTGCTCGGTGCAGGAGAGATCCTCCCCGATGCAGCCCATATCCACGCCGAGCATCGAGGAGATCCCCTCGGGGACGTAGGAGGCGCCGTGCCCGACCTCCTCGTACATGGTGATCAGGATCTTCAGATCGCGCGGGGGAACGACGCCCTTGTCGCGCAGGATATGCACGCAGGTGAGAAGGCAGGCCACGCTCGCCTTATCGTCGAGAAAGCGGGATTTGATATAGCCGCTGTCCGTTACCGTCGTCTTGGGGTCGAAGCAGATATAGTCGCCGTTCTCGATCCCGAGGGCGCGCACGTCCTCCGCGGATGAAACGACCTCGTCGAGCCGGACGTACATATTCTCCGCGCTGCGCTCCCTCGTCCGCGCGTCGGAATAAACGTGAACGGCGGGGCTTTTGGAGAGGATGGTGCCGCTGTACTTCTTCCCCTCCCCGGTGATCACGGCGCAGTATTCGCCGTCCAGCGTGGGGAGCAGGGGACCGCCGACGACGGTGAAGTTGATGCCGCCGTCCGCGCCCGCCGAGCGGACCATCGCGCCGAGGGTGTCGCAATGCGCGCAGGCGCCCAGCGCCTCGCCCTCCTCCGCGCCTTTGACCGTGATGACGCCGCAGCCCTTGCGGGTCAGGGTGAAGGAGGCGCCGTTTTCCTCCGCTCTCCGTTTGACGACCTCCATCACCTCGCGCCAGTAGCCGCTCGGGCTGGGAGCGGCCATCAGTTCGAGGAGGAGATCGGTATAATAGGCGCGGTATTCGTCTTTTTCAATTTTCATCGTGTTTCTTCCTTTCCGTTTTTTCAGCGAAGGGGTCCTTTGCCGCGGCGTTTTCCGCGGCGGCGAGGAGCCGCTCGTACGCGGCGGGGGAAACGCCGCTCTCCGCGGCGACGGCGGCGCCGTTTTGCGGCGCCTTTCCAAACAGGACGCGATAGAGGGTCAGGGCGGCGAGGAGGGTCCCCGCCGGGGAGGGGTGCGAGCCGTCGTCCTGATACAGCTCGATCTCCGGGCGCCCGGTATAAATCTCGTAAAAGGCAAGCCCCGCGCAGGCGACGCGGGCGCCGTTTTCCTCGCCCGCCTTGCGGTACGCGGCGTTCAGCTTTTCCGTCATCGTCGCGTTGGTGAGGTGATAGCGCGCCAGCGCGGGCGCGCCCTCGCGCCGGCCCCAGGTGGCGTAAAAGACCGGCTCGGCGCCCGCCGCGCGGATCTGCGCGCAGAGGGAGGACGCCGCCTCGAAGAAGAGCGAGGGGGAGATCGCCGGGCGGAGACTCTGCTCCTGCAGCACGACGGTATCGAACCCGCCTTCCGCGATCGCCGCGCGCGCTTCTTTCCCTTTTTCTCCCGCGGGATCGTTAAAATACTTCAGCGTCCGGCCGCCCTCGGTGACCGAGGCGACCGCAACCGGACGGCCCTCCGCCGCCGCCAGCGCGGCGATCACGTCCCAGAGTTTGTTTGCGTAGGTGTAGCTGTTGCCGATAAAGAGGATCCTTTCCGGGCAGGTTTTTTCCGGCATTTTTCTCTCCTTTGGCGCGTCCGGCGGCAAAAAGAAGGGCTCCCGTCCGTTTTTTTCCGCGTTTCTTCGTTTTGGCATTATTCTATCACACCGCTCTCCCCGTTGCAAGAAAAACGCAAAAAAATCCCGTTTTCCGGGCGATCGTTCTCCCCCGGCTTGACAAACGGCGCGTTCCGTGCTATATTGAAAGCGGATTTTTCCATGGATATTAAGAGAAAAGAGGTAACAGTATGAAAATCTGTAACGTTTGCGGACAGCCCATGGACGACAACGCCGCCTTCTGCACCAAGTGCGGCGCGCCCTTTGCGCAGAACCAGTCCGGCGCCTACCAGCAGCAGACCTATCAGCAGCCGGCCTATCAGCAGCCCGCCGCCGACCCCTACGATCACACCGCGGAATTCGATCCGAAGGATATTTCCGACAACAAGGTGATCGCGATGCTCGTCTATCTGCTCGGCGCGATCGGCATCATCATCGCCCTTCTGGCGGCCAACCAGTCCCCCTACGCCGGCTTTCACGTCCGCCAGGCGCTGAAGCTCACGGTCCTTTCTATTCTTCTGGCCTTTCTCTGCATCATCCCGATCCTCGGCTGGATCGTCGCCGGCATCGGCTACGCGATCATCTTCGTTCTGGAGATCATCGCCTTCTTCTCCATCTGTAACGGCAAGGCGAAAGAGCTGCCCATCGTCCGCGGCTTCGGTTTCCTGAAATAAAACGGCGTCAAAAAAGCGTCTGCTCCGGCAGACGCTTTTTTTCATATCTTTTGCGCAACGGCGGCGGCGATCCGCTCCACGCACTCCTCGGCGGAAAGGCCGAGACAGTCGACGGTGAGGTCGGCGTACCGCTCGTAGAGCGGCTCGCGCTCGCGGGCGAGCTCCGCGATGGTCGTGCCCGGCGCCATCGCGATTCCGCGGGTGCGGATGTTGCGGATCCGCTTTTCCAGCTCCGCTGGCGGCAGACGGAGATAGACGAGCACGCCGTTTTCCTTCAGTTTTTTCATCGCCGCCGCGCCGTAAACGGCGCTCCCGCCGGTCGCCACCACGGCGTCGCGCGGGTCGGCGGAGAGGATCACGTCGTTTTCCGTCCGTTTGAAGGCCTCCGTCCCCTCCCGCCCGATCAGCTCGGAGAGACTGCAGCCCTTTTCCTTCTGGATGAGGAGATCGGTATCGAGAAAGTCGCGCACCAGCGTTTTGGCGAGAAGGACGCCGACGGTGCTTTTCCCGCAGCCGGGCATCCCGATCAGTACGATGTTCATAGTCCCCTTCCTTTCGCGCCTTATTGTAGCACGGCGGCGCCCGTCTGTCAATTCCCCGCCCGCCGCGATTGACTTTTCCTTTTTGTTGTGCTATGATGGAAAAAACGGAAAGGAGGATCCCGATGAAACAAAACCGACGTGCCGCCGCCGCGGCGCTCGCCTTTTTTCTCACGTTTGCGCTTCTTTTTTCGGCGCTGTTCCTCCTTCTTGAGGCGGACCACGACTGCGCGGGCGCGGACTGCCCGGTCTGCTCCGTTCTCGCGCTCTGCCGGGAGACGCTGGCAGGATTTGCTCTTGCGGCGCCCGCCCTCCTTTTTCCGCTTGGCGCCGCGCTTTCCGCGCGCCGCGTCCTCCCCGCCGCACGCCGGACGCCGTGCGGCTTCTCTCCCGTTGCCCGCAAGGTCAAGCTTCTGAATTGACGGGGCTCTTTTTCCCCTATTTTTCCCATATTCGGAGGTTTGTCTGATGAAAAGGATCCTTACCCTGTTTTTATGTTTCTGTTTACTCCTTCCCGCTCTCGGCGGGTGCGGCGCCGCCGCGCCGCGCGGGGACGGCAAGCCGCGCGTCATCGCCACGATCTTCCCTCTCTGCGACTGGCTCCGCGAGATCGCCGGAGACCGCGCGCAGATCACGCTGCTGCTGGACAACGGCGTCGACCTGCACAGCTATCAGCCGCGCGCCAAAGACGTAGCGGAGATCACCGCCTGCGACCTGCTCGTTTACGTCGGCGGAGAGTCCGACGAATGGATCGGCCGCGCCCTTGCCGCCGCCGGGAACAAAAAGCCGCAGACCGTCCCGCTCCTTGACGCGCTCGGAGACGCCGCCAAGGAGGAGGAAACGGCGGAGGGGATGCAGTCCTCCGGCGAAGAAGAGGAAGAAGAAACGGAATACGACGAGCATATCTGGCTCTCTCTCCGGAATGCCGCCGCGCTCTGCCGGGTCCTCGCGGACCGGCTTGCCGCGCTCGATCCGGAGGGCGAAAGTTTCTACCGCGCGAACGCGGACGCCTATATCGAAAAGCTGAACGGGCTGGACGGCGCCTACCGGGCCGCCGCCGCCGGCGCGAAGACGAAAACGCTCCTCTTTGCCGACCGTTTCCCCTTCCGGTATCTGACGGACGATTACGGCCTTTCCTACTTTGCCGCCTTCTCCGGCTGCTCGGCGGAGACGGAGGCGAGCTTTGAGACCGTGATCTTCCTTGCCAAAAAGACGGACGAGCTCTTCCTCCCCGCCATCCTGCAGATCGAAACGTCGGACGGCTCCCTGGCGCGGACCGTCCGCGAGAATACGAAAACGAAGGATCAGAAGATCCTCACGCTCAACTCCCTCCAGTCGGTTACCGCCGAGGACGTGAAAAACGGCGCGACCTATCTCTCCCTGATGGAGGAAAACCTCGCGGTCCTCAAAACCGCCCTCGGGAGCGAGGAGAAAGCCCGATGAAACGCTCTCTTTCCCTTTTTATGCTTGTCGCCCTGCTGCTTTCCCTCGCCGGATGCGGGGAAAGCGAACGGGCGATCTCCTCCGTCCCCGCCCCGCGGGAAAAAACGGTCGCCGACATCCTCGCGGGCGCAAAGGAGACCGCCGGCGGGACGGCCGCCGCCCCCGCGGAGAGCGCGTCTTCCCCGGCGCCGGAGACCGCCGCTCCGGCGGAAAGCGAAACAAGCGTTCCCTCTCCCGTTACCGCCCCCGCCGCAACGCCGAAAAAGAGGACCTGCGACCTGGATCTGACGGTCCTCGGCAGCACGATGGTCTACGCCAAAGTCTACGATATGATGCAGTACCCCTCCTCCTACCTCGGCAAAACGGTCCGGATGCGGGGGCAGTTTGCCGTCGCCGAGGGGAAGGACCGCAACTATTACGCCTGCCTGATCGCGGACGCGACCGCCTGCTGCTCGCAGGGGATCGAGTTCGTACTGCCGGAAAGCTACAACTACCCGCGGGACTACCCCGCGCTCGGGTCGGAGATCACCGTCGTCGGCGTGTTCGACGTTTACACAGAGGGAAAGCAGCAATACTGCCAGCTGCTCGACGCGGTGCTGGAATAACGGAAAAAGAAAAAACGCTTCTCCCGAAGCGTTTTTTCTTTTTTCAGCGGATCAGCGCGGCGAGGAGATTGCCCTCTCCGACCTTGCGGCCGTAAGCGTCCTTTGTGATGCGGCCGTCGAACTCGCCGAGCTTGCGGCCGTAGGCGTCGTAGATCGTCTGCCGGGTCCCTTCCTGCCGGATCTCGGCGATCTTGCGCCCGTAGGCGTCTTTCAGAATCTGGTTCATCTTGTCCTCCGTCGTTTTTTCTATGATACCGTTTTTTTGCGGCGCCGTCAAGGGGAGAAAGCTCTTTTTCTTGACAAAACGGGAAAAAGGTGCTATATTGTTACCGGTTTCCCTCCGCGGCGCGGAGGAAAACCGCGGCAGATCGACAGTTTGGAAAAGGAGATTTTTATGAAACGGATTGTGGTTTTACTCTGCGGGCTTTTGCTGATCGCGGCGGGGATCTTTCTGCTGGTGCACGGAAACGCGGTGAAAAAACGCTGCACGGAGCCGGCGACCGGCGTTGTGATCGGAAACAAGTCGGAAGACAGCGTCGGCGACGACGGCATTATCTCCTACACCTATTATCCCGTGATCGAATACACGGCGGGAGACAAGGTCGTTTCCGCGACCGCCTCGAGCGGACAAAATCCCCCAAAATATCAGGAGGGAGATAAGGTGGAGATCCTTTACAATCCCGCCGACACAACGGAGTTTTTGATCCGGGGAGAAACGGGCTCCGGCCTCTTCGGGATCATCATGATCGCCGTCGGCTTTATCGTGTCTCTGGTCGGGGTGCGGGTCTTCATCCGGGGAAGATAACAACAAAAAAACGCGGGTCCGGCCGGACCCGCGTTTTTTTCGTTATTCTCAGCTCTTTTTCAGTCTCCCGATCAGGACGAAGAGGAAATAGGCGAGGACGTCGGCGGCGACGACGGTGGCGCCGACGGGGGTATTAAAGAGGATGGAGGCGAGGATCCCGAAAAGGGTGCAGACGACGGAGAGGATCCCGGCGCAGACGGTCACGCCGAGGAAGGAGCGGTACACCCGCATCGCCGAGAGCGCCGGGAAGATCAGAAGCGCGGAGACGAGGAGCGAGCCGACCAGATTCATCGCGAGGACGATGATAACGGCGGAAACGACGGCGATAAGGAGGTTGTAAAACCCGACGTGAACGCCGCTCGCCTCGGCAAAGCCCGCGTCAAAGGTAACGGCGAACAGCCGGCGGTAAAGCAGCACGAACGCCGCGAGGACGAGAACGGAGAGGACGACGCAGAGCGCGACCTCCGTGCGCGAGAGGGTCAGGATGGAGGTGGAGCCGAAGAGCGAGGAGCAGACGTCCCCCGCGACGTTGCCGGAGGCGGGAAAGAGATTGAGCAGAAGATAACCGAACGCCATCGCGCCGACCGAGAGCATCGCGACGGAAGCGTCGCCGCTCGTCTTTTTGTTTTTGCCGGCGCCGAGAAGCAAAACGGCGCATAGTACGGTAACCGGCAGCACGAGGAGCATCTCATTGGAAAGGTGGAGCACGGCGGCGACGGCGAGCGCGCCGAAGGCGGTGTGGGAAAGCCCGTCCCCGATAAAGGAGAACCGCCGCAAAACCAGCGTAACGCCGAGGAGCGCCGAGCAGAGCGCGATCATCGTTCCGACGATCAGGGCGCGCCGGACCATCGGGATCGCAAGATATTCCCCCAGACGGGTCAGCCATTCAGTCACGGTTTTCCCCCTCCTTTCCGCGGGCAAGATATTCCTCCCGCGTACCGAAGAAGATCTCCCCGCCGATATGCAAAACGCGCGTGGCGTACCGCCGGGCGGCGGCGAGGTCGTGGGTGATCATCAGAACGGTGATCCCGTGGCGGCGGTTAAGCTCCTCCACGATCGCGTACATCTCCTCCGTCATCTGCGGGTCAAGCCCCGCGACCGGCTCGTCGAGGAGCAACAGGCGCCGCGTGGCGCAGAGGGCGCGGGCCAGCAGCGCGCGCTGCTGCTGCCCGCCGGAGAGCTCCCGGTAGCAGCGGTCCCGCAGGGGCAAAAGCCCGAGCCGCTCGATCTGTTCCTCGGCGAGGGCGCGTTCTTTTTTTCCGTAAAACGGCGTCCGGCAGCGTCCGACGCAGCCGGAGAGCACGATCTCCCCGACCGAGGCGGGAAAATCCCGCTGAACGGCGGTCTGCTGCGGGAGGTAGCCGATCTCGTTTTTCTTTACCCCGTCGCCGAAGCGCACCGCGCCGGAAAGCGGCCGGCAGAGCCCGAGCAGGGTCTTCATCAGCGTGGTCTTGCCGGAGCCGTTTTCCCCGACGATGCAGAGGTAGTCCCCCGCCTCTACCGAAAAGGTGAGATGGGAGAGAACGGTCTTCCCCTCATAGCCGAGGGTGAGGTCTTCACATTCGATCTGTGCCATAACGTTCCTTTGTTTTCTTCCCCGCCGCCGGGGCGCACGGTTATTTTACGGAGGGTTCCGCCCCGCCGGTTTCCCCGGCGCACGCGGAGCAGACGCCGTAGATCATCAGCTTTTTCGTATCGCACAAAAAGCCGTGCTCCTCCCGGATGTGCCGGCAGACGCTCTCAAACTCGCTGCAGCGCAGATGGATCAGTTTGCCGCAGCGCTCGCAGCGGCAATGGTAGCACGCCTCCTCCTCGCAGGAGCTTTTTTCCCCGCCCCGGTAGACGAAGCACGCCCCCTCGGAGACGTCCGACACGGTCTTTTCCACCGTGCCCTCCTCCGTCATCTTCTCCAGCCGGCGGTAGACCGTCGCCGCGGAGACGGGGATCTTCTCCTCCGCAAAACGGCGCATCACGTCCGCCGCGGAAAAATGCTCCCCCCGGTGCTCCTCCAGAAACGCGGTCAGCGCCGCGAGCTGCTTGGTTTTGTACGGTCGTTTCATCTCGCCCTTTCCTTTCATGCTCCGACAGTATAGCAGACCCGGAAGAAAAAGTCAATATGAAAATGAGAATCATTTTTAATTTGAGGGGAGGCTCTGCTTTTCAGAAAAAGCGGAAAACTCCTTCCGTCACGGCAACGGAAAAGAGCAGACGCGTCGCCTGCTCTTTTCATAGCGTCTATCAATTCACCCGTTTTCTCTTTTTCGAGGCGAGGAGTTTAATACTTGTTGGCCTGCACCGTGGCAATAAAACTTGTTGTTTCTCCTTTTTTATTATAAGCGGTTCCGAAAAAGAGATAACAAGGCTGGATCACAAACTCGCCGTTTGCCGCTCTTCCGTCGGAATACGCCGGCGTGAGTCCCTCGATCACGATCTTGGACGCGCTGTCAAAATGGTCTCCCTCATAGCCGATCGACGCTTCTCCTTGACGTATCCGCTCGATCGCTTCCGAAATGGAAATCAGTTCTGTTCTTTGCTTGCTTTGGTAGGTGAGCGCGTAGGAAGACACGCGAGACACGTTTCCGTTCCCCTCTAATGTAACAGAGATCCCTCCGCCGCTGACCGGAAAGCCGTCTTGATCGTCGGGCGAAAAATGGATCGTTACAGCCGTTTTCTCTTTAATCGGTTCGTTTTCCGCAAACGTGGTATTCCACTCTGTAGCGGAGACTCCCCATTTCGGAAACGCTTCAGTCGAGATATGGTGATCCTCTAAAAACGTTTTTGCTATGTTTGCGCTTTCCTCATCCGTCAGGGTATAAACGCAGAACGGCTCATTCGTTTTGATGTCGTACGCATAGCATCCAAAGCGATCGATCGACAGTTTTGTACCCGCCGCTTTGTTTTGATAAACGGCAACATACCGGTCGGTTTTCGATTCGATCAGCTGATCCGGGGAAAAACCGAATTTCTCCGCAAGAGCGCTTATCTCCTCCTCGGTACACTCGGCGGGATCCGAATAGAAATAAGCGGACAGTTGCTTTACCGCTTTTTCAAATCGCTTCAAACGGTCGGGATCGATCTCAATTTCATCCGGAAACCCATACGGACCGGCGGGATACGCGATTTCCATCGGCAAACCGGTCACAAAATCCGTCTCACGGTCGGAATCGATGAACGGAACGACAAGGAGGATCAAAAACACGCAGACGGCGAGAGAGGCGAGCGCCGCGGCGGCGGTACGTCGGAGAGCGCGGCGCCGGCGGTCGTCGGCTTTCGACCGGGCGATCATCGCGTCCGTTGCGGTGATCAGAGAAGCGGGGACGGGGGCGTTCCCGGCCTCCCGCTCCATCCGGTCCGCTTCCTCCCGCGCCGCGTTGAGCAACGCCTCTCTCAGCTTTTCTTTTGCTTCCCGTTTCACTTGGCTTCCTCCTTTTCCAGCAGGCTCTTGAGCATTTCTTTCGCCCGTTTCAATCTGGCGGAGAGCGCCGCGGCGGAGATCCCGAGCGACGCTGCGACCGCGGCGCCTTTTTCCTCCAGGATGCAGACGCGGAACAAAACCGTCCGGTACTGCTCCGGCATAGCGGAAACGGCGCGCCGCAGCGTCTCCGTTTCCGCTTTGAGAATCAGCTCCTCCGCAAGATCCGCCTCTCCTGCCGGGAGCAGAGTCTCCTCCAGCCCGGCGATCCTCTCCCGCTCCCGACGGTTCTTCTGATACAGATTGAGCGCCGTATTGCGCGCGGCGCGGAAAACGTACCAGCGAAAGATCTCGGGATCCAGGCTCCGGAGTTTTTTCCTCGTCTGATCTTTTTTCAGGAGCGCGCAGAACGCGCTCTGCACCGCGTCGGAAGCGTCTTCCTCGTTCCGAAGGACGTCAAACGCGATCCGGAACATCGTCTCGCGGCAGGCGATAAGGCGGTTTTCAAACTCCGCCGCATCCAAAACATTTCTGCTCATCCGTTCCACCCTTCCCTTCCCTTATATAAACAATCGGGGCGGGGAAAAATCAACCTGTTTTCCGAAAAAACTCAAAAAAATGATTTCGCCTGTAAAAAAACGCCGGTCAGACGTACCGACCGGCGTGCAAAGACCGCTTGCGTTTTTTTATTTGCTCCGCCGTCAGCGGGCGGGGATACGCGGCTTTCTTGCGTTTTGCGCGAGCGGAGGGAGACCTCCCCGGGGCGGCAAGGCTCCCGTCCGGAAGTTTTTTCATACCGTTTTACAAAAGGAAGATCCCGCGCTTTTCGCACGCTTCGCGCACCGGGCGCTCCCAGAAGGAGGACTGCACCTCGCCGATATGGGCTTTCCGCAAGAAGAACATGCACATCCGGGACTGGCCAATGCCGCCGCCGATGGTGGCGGGCAATCTGCCCTCGATCAGCTCGCGGTGGAAGGGCAGCTCCGCCCTCTCCGGGCAACCGCGCTCCCGAAGCTGCGAAAGAAGGGCCTTTTTGTCCACGCGGATCCCCATCGAGGAGAGCTCCAGCGCGATGTCCAACACCGGATAGTAGACGATGATATCGCCGTTGAGGGACCAGTCGTCGTAGTCGGGGGCTCTGCCGTCGTGGATCGAGCCGGAGGCGAGCTTCCCCCCGATGCCGGAGAGGAAGACCGCGCCGTACTCCTTTACGGCGAGGTATTCCCGCTCCTTCGGCGTTTTGTCCGGGTAGCGGTCCTCTAACTCCTGCGAGGAGAGGAAGGTGATCGTCTCGGGCAGGAGGCAGTCGATGAACTTATACTCCCGCGCGATATAGATCTCGGTATGGCGCAGGGCGCCGTAGATATGCCGCACCGCCCGCCGCAGGGTCTCCTCCGTGCGGCTCTTTTTGTCGATGACCTTTTCCCAGTCCCACTGGTCGACGTAGAGGGAATGGATGTTGTCCGCCGTTTCGTCCCGGCGGATCGCGCTCATATCGGTATAAAGCCCCTCTCCGACCGAAAAGCCGTACTCGCGCAGCGCCAGCCGCTTCCACTTGGCGAGGGACTGGACGATCTCGAACCGCTCGCCGGAGAACACGTCGAAGGAGACGGGGCGCTCGATGCCGTTGAGGTTATCGTTGAGGCCGCTTTCCGCGTCGACGAAGAGAGGAGCCGACACGCGCGTCAGATTCATCGCGATCGCCAGATCGCGCTCAAAGAAATCCTTGACTTTTTTGATGGCCTCCTGCGTTTCGCGCAGGTCGAGGGCGGAACGGTAGCCCTTCGGGATCGTGAGGTTTTTCATTTCTTTTTCCTGCTTTTCTGAAAAGATATTCGCATTTTATCATTTTGCGGCGGGTTTGTCAACAAAAAACGACCGCTTTTGCCTATTGGGAAAAGTCGAACACGACCTTTCCTTCCTCCAGCTTCAGCGCGGCGTCGAAGGTCTTGCCCGTCCGGCGGGAGACGAACCCCTCGATCTTCGCCGTGCGGCCCTCGGAAAGAAGCTTTTTTGCGTTTGCAAGCGACACGGTGCGCCCGCAGATCACGTTGCCGAAGCGGAAGGCGCAGCCGGTCTCCTTCCAGCCGGAGCAGCCGTACCCGACGGCGTTGCGCAAAACCGGCTTCCCGCAGAGCGGGCAGACGCCGGCCTCGTCCCCGACGACCCCGTCGTCGGTATCCCGCTCGATCGGTACGTCCCGCTTTTCAAAGACGGAGAGGATCTCCTTTGCCGCGAGCCCGACGCTCTCCATGACGCTGATCTCGCCGCGGTAGACCTTCTTCAGCGCGCGGCCGAGCTCCGCCGTTTTATACTTGTCCATCGAGATCCCGAGCCGGACGAGCGAGGAGATCAGCCGCTCCCCGTCCGGCAGAATATAGTAGACGTCCTTTTTGAGCTCGATATACCGGCTCTTTTTGGCGTTGTCGATGATCGAGGTGCGGGTCGCCTCCGTGCCGAGCTCCAGCCCTTCAAAGATCGCGCGGTACTCCTCGGCGTCGTCCCCCTCCCCCTCGGCGATCTGCGCTTTTTCCTCGCGGAAGGGGTTTTTCAGGTAGTTGTTGAGCGTTTCGATGGTATAGTGCTTCGGCGGGGCCGTTTCCTTCTCCGCCGGGCGGAAATCGGTGTTGACCGTGTCCCCCTTTTTCAGCGGCGGGAGCATCTTGTCCTTTTTGTCGTAATCGTCGTAGCGCGTCCAGCCCGGCGCGGTCATCACCGTCCCCTTGAGGAGAAAATCCTCCTCTTCCCCGACCGAAACGGTCATCTCCGTCCGGTCCACCCGGCATTCCTCGGAGCAGAAAACGGCGGCAAACCGCCGGAAAACGGCGGAATAGACCTTTTTTTCGTCCTCGGACAGGGTTTTTGCGTCCGGGATCTTGTAGGTGGGGGTCAGGGCGGAGTGGCTCTCGATCTTCGCGTCGTCGAAGATGCTCTTTTTGAACTTGAACTCGACGGGGTAGCCGAGCTTTTTCACGTTCTCAAGGATCGTTTTGATCTTTCCCTGCTCGGCGGTGGCGAGATATTCGGAATTGGTGCGGGGGTAGGTCACGTACCCCTCCTCGTAGAGCTTTTGCAGGACGGCGAGACTCGTCTCCATCGGCATCTTGTACTTTTTGCCGAGCATGCTCTGGAGCTTGGAGAGCGAATAGAGCTTGCCGGGCGGGAGAACGTCGCTCTTCTTTTTGACCGAGGTCACGACGGCGGGCAGCGCGTTGTAGCGGGCGCAGAGCGCCTCGGCTTCGGCGAGCTTGTCCCGCGCAAACTTCTGTCTCGACAGCAGCTCCACCGTCTCCCCCGCCGTCTTTTCCGCGCTGCGGACGGCATAGTAAAGCTCCGGCTTGAAGTTGCGGATCGCCAGGTCGCGGTCGCAGATCGCCTTGACGATCGGCACGATCACCCGTCCGACCCGCTGGAGTTTTCCCGTTTTGAGGGTGGCGTAGCGGGTGAGGTTGACCCCGTAGAGCCAGTCGATATAGGTGCGGGCAAAGCCCTCGGCGGCGAGATTGTCGTAGGCGCCGTCCTCCTTCATCTCCCCGAGCGCGGCGCGGATCGTCTGCGGCGTCTGGTCGGGGAGCCAGAGGCGGCAGACGCGCTTTGGCGGCTCTCCCTTCATCGCGTTTTCCACGCAGAGACGGACGATGATCTCCCCCTCGCGGTCGGCGTCTCCCGCGTTGACGATGGTGTCCACGTCCCCGCGGCGGCAGAGCGAGCGGATCGTTCCGAACTGCCGCTCGATCCCCGCGTCCGGCTTGCCGTCCCGCCCCTCCCGGAGACGGAAACGGAAGGTGTCCGGGATGCAGGGGATGTTCTTCATCGACCAGCGGTCCCCGTCCGGGTTGGGGGCGTAGTCCTCGATATCGCAGAGAGAAAAGAGGTGCCCGAACGCCCAGGTGATCAGATACCCCTCGCATTCAAGATACCCCTGCCGCCGCTCCGGTTTGCCGATCGCCCCCGCGATGTTGCGGGCGAGACTCGGTTTTTCCGCGATGATCAGGACCATGGTTTTCTCCCCGTTCTCTCCGTTTTTCCTTTTTTCTCATTTTATCACAGGCGCTCTCGCTTTGCAAGGGGTGTTTTCCGCGCAGAAGAAGGAGAAAAGCGAGGGTGAGAAAGGCGGAGAAAAGGAGGTGGAGGACCGTTTCCTCCCCGCCAGAGAGCGGCAGCCGGGAGAGGAAAAAGAGCGAGAGCCGCGTGGCGGCGAACACGCAAAGAAAGGGCGGGAGCACGAGCGGAAAGGGCGAGAGGCGCGCACCGGTGACGGAGAGCAGCCGGGTCAGACTGAAAAAGCAGTTGAACGCCTCGCAGAAGATCACGGTAAAGAGATACCCCTCGATCCCCGCGCGCGGCAGAAGAAACCGCACGAGAAGAACGCTGAGGGCGGCGTCCCCGATATTGACCGCCATCGACCAGAGCTGCTCCCCGAGGCCCTTTAACAGTCCGTCCGTGACGGTATCGAGCATCATCACCGGCAAGACGACCGCCAGCGAGCGGATATAGCGCCCGGCGCCCGTGCCGGGGTAGAGGAGCGTTTCCAGCCCCGGGGCGGCGGAGATGAGGATCCCCGCCGCCCCGATCCCGAAGGCGAGGATCGCGCCGATCGCGCGCCCGGCCGTTTCCCGGCAGAGGGCGCGCTCCCCCCGCGCCGCAAGCGAAGCCGCCTCCGGCACG
>CAMKAU010000007.1 GCA_946410595.1 uncultured Clostridia bacterium | reverse complement strand
TGGTGGGAACAATAGGGCTCGAACCTATGACCCCCTGCTTGTAAGGCAGGTGCTCTCCCAGCTGAGCTATGCTCCCCAAAATAACAGACCGCTCGTTCAGCGGCTTTGTTATTATAACACGGGGGTTTTTGTTTGTCAACATTTTTTTCTGATTTTTTCTGATTTTTTTCAGGGCCCCGGAAAAAGGCGCCCGCGCCCCCTCCGGCGGCCGGCCGCGGACCCCGCGAGCGCTCCGCCGCGCGCGGAAAAAAAGCTCCCGGCTGCCTTATTTCCGCCCGCCGCGGGAAAAGTTTTTCTTTTTCCCGGCGGAAACGCCGATATGCGCCAGCTTTTTGCCGAGGGCGTAGTAATCCCCGTGCAGAAACGCCGCCAGACCCGCGCGCTCCATGCGCAGGGCGTTTTTTTCGTCAAAGAGATCCTCCTCTGCGTCGATCGCGACGATCTCGCAGAGAAAGAGATCGTGCGAGCCGAGGCGTTTTACCTCCTTTACCCGGCATTCGAGCGCAAGCGGGCACTCCGCGATCAGCGGGGCGCCGATCTTTTCCGCCTTTTCCTCGGTAAAGCCGCAGGCGGCGAACTTGTCGACCTTGGCGCCGGTGTAGGTGCCGCACCAGTCCGCCTCCCGCACAAGCGAGGCGGGCACGGGATGCAAAGCGAGCTCCCCCGTCTCCGAGATCAGCGCGTGGGAATACCGCGAGGGACGGACGGAAACGTACGCCATCGGCGGCGCGGTGCAGACCGTGCCGGTCCACGCGGCGGTGAATACGTTGGCGCGCCCGTCCTTGCCCCGGCAGGTAACGAGGACGACCGGCAGCGGACCGAGCTGCGCCGAGCCCTTCATCGCGATCTTCATACGCTCTCCTCCGGCCGTTTGGTCACGTCGACCCAGCAGACCGGGCGCGCGGCCCGCTCCAGCTCCGCAAGCGAAAGGCGGACGGCGCTCTGCGCCGTCCCCGCTGCGGGATAGACCGTGTCAAAGCGTTTGAGACTTTCGTCGAGATAGATCTCCACGCCCCCGGCGGGCGCGAACGGGCAGACCGCGCCGCAGGGGTATCCGGTCAGCGCTTCGGTCTCCTCGCGCCGCAGCATCTCCGCCTTGGCGCCGAAAAACGTTTTGAACTTCTTATTGTCCACGCGCGCGTCCCCCGCCGCCACGATCAGCGCGGTCTTCCCCCGTACCGAAAACGCAAGGGTCTTGGCGATGCGCTCCGGCTCGCAGCCGATCGCCCGCGCGGCCTCCTCCACCGTGGCGCTCGACTCGGGAAACTCCAAAATCCGTCCCTCCAGCCCGTAGGGGGCCAGCGCGGTCTTTACTCGTTCGATACTCATCTAATGTTCCTTCCTTTTGCCGTCGGCCGCTCCGGGCGGTTTCCTCCCTCCCGCGCGACGGGGCGGGAAAATCCCCGGATCTCGCGCTTTTTCCCGGCCGTGACAACTTTAATATGATTTCACGCTTATAAAATATTTAGTTTGATAATTGTCGAAGTATCTCCAAAATCCTCTCAAAATTGGGCGGGAGCGGGGCGGTAAAACGCATCGTTTCCCCCGTGGAGGGGTGGACGAGCTCCAGCTCGCCCGCGTGCAGAAGCTGACCGGGGAGCAGATCCCTGTGCTGCGTTTCAAACCGGGTCGGCGCGCCGCCGTAAACGCGGTCCCCCATCAGCGGATGCCCGACCGAGGAGAGGTGGACGCGGATCTGATGCGTGCGGCCGGTCTCCAGGTCGAGCCGCAGAAGGGTCCAGCCGGGGTAGCGCTCCAGTACGGTATAGCGGGTGGCGGCGGCTCTCCCCTTGTCCGCGGGGACGACCGCCATCTTTTTCCGGTCCTTCGGGCTGCGGCCGATCGGCTTGTCGATCCGTCCGCTCTCGGCGGAAAAGCCGCCCGCCGCGACCGCGCGGTAGACGCGGCGCATCGTTTTATCCTTCAGCTGGGCGGAGAGCGCGAGGTGCGCTTTGTCGTTTTTGGCGACGGCGATCAGGCCGCTCGTTTCCTTATCGATACGGTGGACGATCCCGGGGCGCAGCTCGCCCCCGATCCCCGAAAGCGACTCTCCGCAATGAGCGAGCAGGGCGTTGACCAGCGTCCCGTCCGGGTTGCCCGCCGCGGGATGGACGACCATGCCGGCGGGCTTGTTGACGATCACGAGATCCGCGTCCTCGTAGACGACGTCCAGCGGGATCTCCTCCGCCTCCGCCTTGCACGGCTCGGGCGGCAGGGGCGAAAACTCGACCGTCTGACCGGCGCTGACCCGGCTTTTTTTATCGGCGGGGGCGCCGTTGAGCAGGGCCCTCCCCTCCTCGATATGCCGGGCGGCGAGGCTGCGGCTGATTTCCGCCGCCTCCGCGAGATAGAGATCGAGGCGCATTCCCTCCTGCGCCTCGTTTACGGTATATTTCATATCGGATCCTCCGGCCCTTCGGGCGCGGCGTCCTGTTTCTTCTTTTCCTTCCCGCGGGAGGCGGGCAGATCGATGAAGAGCGCCCAGCAGAAGAAGAGGGCGGCGCCGACCGTCACGAAAGAATCCGCCGCGTTGAAAACGGCGAAGCGGATCAGCACGACGTCGACGAAATCGACGACGTAACCCATCAAAAGACGGTCGATCATATTGCCGATCCCGCCGGAGATCACCAGCGCGAGCCCCCAGCGCAGAAGCGGGTGGAGCGTTTTATACTTCCGGACGAACAAAACGAACAGCGCGGCGATCGCAACGGTCGAAACGACGAGAAAGACCCAGCGCTTGTCCTGCAGAATGCCGAAAGCGGCTCCGCGGTTCTCCACGTAGGTAAGCTGCAGCGCCCCCGGGATCAAAACGAAGGACTCCCCGCCCCGCAGAAAGGTAACGGCGAGCCATTTGGTGAGCTGATCAAGCCAGATGCCGAGAACGATGACAAGAAGATAGAGAAACATCGGATCCTCCGTTTCTGGGTATCGGCGCGCCGTCCGCCTTTCGGCGGACGGCGCTTGGTTTTCCTTATTTGCCGAGCACGGCGCGGCAGCGGGGGCAGAGCTTTCCTTCCCCGTCGGCGGTCGTTTCGGTCGAGTTCATCCAGCAGCGGTCGCACTTTTCGCCCGGGGCGACGTCCACCCGGACGGCGAGCTTTGCGCCCTCGATCGCCTCGGTCCGCTCGGGCATCGCGTCGGCGAGCGCGCAGTCGGAGACGATGAAAACGGTGCAGAGGGTCTCGGCGTCGAAGGAGCGGAGCGTGGCGCTTGCCTCCTTGTCGGCGGCGTAAACGGTGATCTTTGCCTCGAGGGACTTGCCGATCGTTTTCTCCGCCCGCGCGAGCTCCAGCGCCTTCATCACGTCGTCCCGCAGTTCAAAGAGGGCGTCGAAGCGTTTTTCCTCCGCTTCGTCCTCCTCGAGGGCGGGATCGTACGCGGGCATATCGGCGAGCAGGACGTGATCGGTCTTTTCCTCCGGTGTGTGAGGCATCGCGCCCCAGATCTCGTTGGAGGTAAAGGCAAGGATCGGCGCAAGCAGCCGCGTGATCGCGCTGAGGACCCGGTACATCGCGGTCTGCGCGCTGCGGCGCTCGGGCGAGGTCCGGCCGCTGCAGTAGAGGCGGTCCTTGGTGATGTCGATATAGAGCTTGGACAGCTCCACGGTGCAGAAATCGTTGATCTCGTGATAGACGGTGTGGAACTCGTAGGCGTCGTACGCCTCGCGGCAGACGCGCACGAGACGGTTCGTCCTTGCGAGGATCCAGCGGTCGAGCGGGAGCATCTCGCCCACGGCGACCTGATCGCGCGCGGGATCGAAATCGCTGCCGTCGTCCCCGAGGTTGGCAAGCAGGATACGCGCGGTGTTGCGGATCTTACGGTAGGTCTCGGAGAGCTGAGAGAAGATCGCGTCGCTGACGCGGACGTCCACCCGGTAGTCGCTGGAGGCGACCCAGAGACGGACGAGATCGGCGCCGTATTTCGGGATCAGCTCGGAGGGAGAAACGGAATTGCCGAGGGATTTGTGCATCTGCTTCCCTTCTCCGTCCACGACCCAGCCGTGCGTGAGCACCTGTTTGTAGGGCGCGCTGCCGCATCCCGCGCCGATCGCGGTGAGCAGAGAGGACTGGAACCAGCCGCGGTACTGATCGCCACCCTCGAGATAGAGGTCCGCCGGGAAGTGATGGTGCTCCTTTTCCAGCACGGAGAAGTGCGTGGAGCCGGAGTCGAACCACCCGTCAAGGGTATCGGTCTCTTTGGTAAAGCGCTTGCCGCCGCAGTGCGGGCAGACGAAGCCGTCCGGCAGAAGGTCCGCCGCCTCGCGCTCGAACCACGCGTTCGAGCCCGCCTCCGCGAAGATCGCGGAAACGCGGTCGACCGTCTCGCCGGTGCAGACGGGCTTACCGCAGTCCTCGCAGTAGAAGACGGGGATCGGGAGCCCCCAGTGGCGCTGGCGGGAGATGCACCAGTCGGCGCGTTCGCGCACCATCTGGATCATCCTCTCCTCGCCCCACGCGGGGATCCAGTCCACCTTGCGGCACGCCTCGGTCGCGGCGTCGCGGAAATCGGCGACCGAGCAGAACCACTGCGGAGTCGCACGGAAAATGACGGGGGACTTGCAGCGCCAGCAGTGCGGATAGGAGTGGGTAAGCTCCTCGGAGGCGAACAGCGCGCCGCTCTCCTTCAGATCGGAGAGGATCACCTCGCCGGATTCGGCGTAATAGAGCCCGGCGTACTTGCCGGCGTCCGCGGTCTGATAGCCGCGGTCGTCCACGGGGACGATGATATCGATCCCGTACGCCTTGCAGGTGCGGTAGTCGTCCGCGCCGAAGCCGGGCGCGGTATGGACGCAGCCGGTGCCGCTGTCCATCGTCACGTAGTCGGCGTTGAGGAGAACGCTCTTCCGGTCAAGGAAGGGATGCGCCGCCTCCATATACTCAAGCTCCTTGCCGGTAAGCGCGGCAAGGATCTCTTCCGTCTCGAGCCCGCCCGCCTTCATCGTTTTGTCAAGCAGCGCCTCGGCGACGATATAGTTATTCTTGTCGGAGGCGCGGGCGACGACGTAGCTCTCGCGCGGATGGACGGCGATGGCGACGTTGCCGGGGAGGGTCCAGGTGGTCGTGGTCCAGATGACGAAATAGGTGTTCTCCGGGGAGACGCCGGGCAGGCGCCCCTTGTCGTCGGTAAGACGGAACTTGACGTAGATCGAGGTGCAGGGATCGTCCCGGTATTCGATCTCCGCCTCCGCGAGGGCGGTCTCGTCCTTCGGACACCAGTAAACGGGCTTGAGGCCCTTATAGATGTAGCCGGCCTCGTACATTTTGCCGAAGACCCTGACCTCTCTCGCCTCCATCTCGGGGGACATGGTCAGGTAGGGGTGCGCCCAGTCGCCGACGACGCCGAGCCGACGGAACTCCTCCATCTGCACGTCGACGAAGTGCCGGGCGAACGCCTCGCAGGCGCGGCGGAACTCCGGGATCGTCATCTTCTTGCGGTCAAGCTTGTTCTTTTTGATGATCGCGCTCTCGATCGGCATCCCGTGGTTGTCCCAGCCGGGAACGTACGGCGCGCAGAAGCCCGCCATCGCCTTGTATTTGATGATAAAATCCTTTAAGATCTTGTTCATCGCCGTCCCCATGTGGATCCCGTTGTTGGAGAAGGGAGGTCCGTCGTGGAGGATAAAGAGCGGGTTGTTTTTGTTCTTTTCCAACAGCTTGTGATAAAGATCGCTCTCCTCGTCGCGGGCGAGCATCTCCGGCTCGCGGGCGGGAAGGTTCGCGCGCATGGAAAACGCGGTTTTGGGAAGATTCAGGGTGTTTGTGTAATCGGCAGACATAATACTCTCCTGTCGTATGTGGATTTCAGATAAACTTCTGCGGCTTCACCGTTTGTTCCGCCGCGGTCGGCATCGCTTTTTCCAGCCGCTCTCTCACGTCCTCGAACCGGCGTTCGCGGCTGGCCTGTCCGACGGGCTCGCGGGTCACCTTCAGCCCGGCGGAAAAGAGATCGCTTCCGTTCTTTTTCTGCGGCGCGGCGTCCTCGCCCGGCGCTTTGACCGGCGGGATCGTCTCCCCGGCGGCGCGGCCGAAGTCAAAGGAGATCTCCCGCGTTCCCTCCGGCTCCTTTCCGTATTTCAGCTCGCGGGAAAGAGATCCGAACAGGGCGTCTTCCTCCCCGGCGGCGTCCGCTTCCCCGTCCGTCCCGGAAAGGAGATCCTCCTCGGGCGCGGGCTCGGGCGCGGGCTCCGGCTCCTGCTCCGGGACGACCGCCCCGTCAACCTCCTCCCGCGGCAGCAGCCCGTTCAGCCGGGCGGTGTGATCCTGCAGGCGGGTACGGAAAAAGGCGAGCTCGTCCAGTAGGGCGTTTTTTGCTTTTTCCAGCGCGGCCTTCTCCCCGCGGAGGGAGGAAGTCTCCCCCGCGAGCAGCGTTCTCTGGGCGCGGACGGTATCCCGCTCGGCCCGCAGATCCTCGCAGGAGGAACGCAGCGCGGCGTATTCGTTTTTTAATTCCTGCAGACGGGTTTTCTGCAGGGCGACCTCCGCGGCGGCGGCGCGTTTTTCCTCTTCCGCGCGTTCGATCGCTTTGCGGACCTCTCCCTTGATGGCGCTCTCCGCCAGGCGCACTTCCTTATCCGCGGTCGCACGCGCCTCTGCGATAATCTCCTCGGCCCGGAGCCGCGCCTCCTCTTCCGTTTTCTGCGCTTTTTGCCGGATCTCCTCGTTTTCCGCGGCAAGGCGGGTCAGCTTGTCCGCCAGCGCGGTGTTTTCGTTATACAGCTTGTCGTACTTTTCCAGGAGCAGCTCGATATAATCCTCCACCTCCTGGATCTTGTAGCCGCGCAGCCCGGTGGAAAACTCCTTGTTGCGGATCTCTTCCGGCAGATTCATACTTTCTCCTTCGGCATCAGCCTATCGGTATTGGCGGGCAAGCAAGCGGTACCTGCCCTTTTTGTTTTGTTCCGAGAGAGAGAGGATCTCAAACTTCCCGCTCCCCCGGATCGAAAGGATCTCCCCCTCGCAGACGGTACGATCCGGCTTTTCGCAGACCAGACCCCCTACGCGCACGTTCCCGCCCGTGACCGCCGCCTTCGCTTTTTCCCGCGCGAGACGGCAGAGGGAACCGACGACGGCGTCCAGCCGGGCGGACGGAACGGTATCGCTGCATAGCGTGTATTCGCGCGCGGGCAGGGAGCTTTCCCACTCTCCGGCGGAGAGTTCTTTCACGCGGACGGCGTCCGCCCCCACGCGGGACAGCTCCTCCCCGATCAGTCCGGCGACCGTCCTCTCGCAGACGAGGAGCGCCGCACGGTCTCCGACCGTGCGGACGTCCCCGATCGCGTCCCGCTCGATCCCGAGTGCGAGGACGGCGCCGAGCCAGTCCCGGTGGGAAAGCGAGCGGTAGCCGCTCCCCTCCAGAGAGAGAAAGGAAAGCGGCGAGTGAAACGCGTCTTCAAGAAAGGCGTTGATCCCCTCCTCCGGCGCCGGCAAAAACCGCTCCGGGAGGAAAAACGCCTTTTTCCGTTCCGCGTCCGGGTATCCGCCCCACAAAAGAAGCGGAGAGGAAGGTCCCCGCCCCGCGAGAGAACGGACAAGCTCCTGCTCCCCCTCCGGGAGGAAGGGGCCGGAGCTGGGGACGCCCCGATTTGCGCGGGCGACGAGATCGCCGACGCGCGCGAGAAGCAGCGACCCGCCGGAAGAATACTCCTGCCCGCTCATAGAAACGCGGAAAGGAGGACGAGAAAAAAGAGCGAGGCGAGAAACGGCAGATCGACCATCGAGTCCTCCCCGATCCCGAACCGGTCAAAGACCGCCCGCATCGGCGCGACGACGATCTCCGTTACCGCGATCGAAAAGGCAAGCAGCCGGTTCTCCTCCGGCACCAGAAAAAACTGCATCAGGACCCGTAAGAGAAAGAGCAGCATCAGGACCGTGAGGATCCCGTCTGCCAGATGGTCCAGGAGATACAAAAGATTGGTATGCACGGCAAACTCCGTTATGGGGATGCGGTAAAAAGCCGCGCCGCCCGTTCCGATATTCAGCGGGCGGCGCGGGACTTTTACGCAAAATCAATATCTGTAGGTATTCTCTTCTTCCTCGGCGTTCTCTTCCGTCCCCTTTGCCGCCTCGGTCATCGGGTCGCCGGTCACGGTCACGTTGCCGGGGGTGATGACGTAGGTGTTGTTGGAGACCTTGCGGATATCGCCCTTGATGGCAAAGGCAACGCCGGAGAGGAAGTCGATCAGCCGTTTGGCGGTGTCCTTGGCGGTCGCCTCCAGGTTGAGGACCACGGTGCGGCGGGCAAGCAGATGCTCCGCGATCTGATCCGCGTTTTTGAAGCTCTCGGGGCGGACGACCTTCAGTTCGATCGCGCTGCCGGAGATGTTGACCGGAGCGGGAGAGGACTCAACGGGAGAGGTGTACTCCGCTTCCGCCGCGCCGCTGTCCTCTTCGGTCTGATCGCCGTAGCCGCCGGTATACTCGTCGGCATACCCGTCCTGCTCGTAAGCGTCGTCATCCTTGAATCCTTTGAACAAATCTTTCAGTCCCATTTGCATCCTCCGAAAATATATCGTTTTTGTTTTTTACTTGGCAAACGCCGCCCGTCCGAGGCGGACCAGATTGGCGCCTTCTTCCACGGCGATCTCAAAGCTGTCGCTCATCCCCATGGAAAGAATAGAGGTATCATTATATCTACCTATATTATGGAGTTTTTTTTCGAAAATGTCAATAAAAATCTGATAAGTTTCCCGAAAATATTTTCGGTACTCCTCCTTTTCTTCGCAAACGGGCGCCATCGTCATCAGCCCGCGCACGCGGAGGTGGGGAAAGGCGAACGCTCCGTCGAGAAAATCCCCGAGAAGCTCGGGAAAGATCCCTCCTTTGTTCTCCTCCCTGCCGCTGTTGATCTCCACTAAAACGTCCTGCGTGATCCCGCGTTTTTTTGCCTGCCGGTCGATCTCCTCCGCCAGCTTCAGCGAGTCGAGCGAGTGGATCAGCGCCACCCGTCCGACGACGTACTTTACCTTGTTCGTCTGCAGGGAGCCGATGAAATGCATCTCCCCGCCCGCCAGGTCGAGCCGGTCGGCCTTTTCGAGCAGCGCGGGGACGCGGTTCTCCCCGAAGAGGCGCACGCCCGCCGCCGCGCAGTAGTTCATCTCCTCCGCGGTGGCGTACTTCGTCGCGAGCAGGAGCCGCGGCTCCTGCCCGTAGGGCGAGCGGGCGGCCGCCGCCGCGAGTTTTTGCCGGATCTCTGCCAGATTCCGGTCCAGATAGGAAAAATCCCGTACCTCTTCCATCGTTTCTCCCGATCAGTCAAAAATCAGTCCGTCGTAAAGCCCGAAGCCGGATACGATCACCTCGTCGTACAGCTGCAGCGCGCCGTAGACCGTCTCCACGCGGGCGTTCTCCGGGACGCGCCCCTCGCTCTCCCCCTCCCCGGGCGGCAGGGTGTCGAGCGGTTCTCCCCGCTCGTCGACCAGCCGGGTCACGGGCGCGGTCTTCGTGCTGATATAGGCGTAGCCGTCCGCGGTGCCGATCACGTCGGCGACGCGGAAAAGAACGGTGTTGCCGAAGCGGGCGTAAACGCCGGTATAGCCGTCCGCAAAGCGGAGCGCGGAGCGCGGAACGCGCAGCCCCTCGTACGACGCCACCTGCACGGCAGCGCTGTGCCGCCGGAGCATTTCCGGGCCGTTTTTCTGTTCCTCGGAGGAATAGACGAGCAGGAGCCGGTCCCCCTCCGAAACGGCGCTCTCCAGCTTCATCTCCAGCGAGAGGCCGCCGCAGTCGGTAAAGGTGATCTTCCTCTTTTCCCCGACCCGGAAGCGGTCGCTTTCCGCCGCGTCGAGCGTCAGGGCGAGATACCACGTCCGCGAGGGCGCCAGCTTGCCGACGGCGGCCGGATCCTTCTCCGCCGGGAGAGACGCCAGCTCGTCGAGCCGCGAGGGGGTGAGCCCCTCCAGCGCCGCGGAGGTAAAGACGCTCTCGTATCCGTCGGTATCGGAATAAAAGATCCCCGGCCAGGGCGCGCGGACCTCCGCGCTCCGGCCGGTCAGGGTCGCCGCCAGCCGCGTCCGCTCGGCCTTCAGCGCCGCCACTTCCGCCGCGTAATCGGTGCGGGAGTCGACGATCAGCGCCTTGCGGTTGAGGGAGACGAGCAGCTCGTCCGTCAAAGCGAGCGCGCGGGAGGGGTCCCCCGCCGCCAGCTGTTGATAAAAGCGGGTCAGCGCGGAGGAAACGGTGTTCTCCAGGGCCTTCGTATAGGAAAGCGAGGGATTGCCGCCGACCGAGGAGTTTTCGAGAACGGCGATCTCCGCGTCCATCTTTTTCAGGCGCGCGGTGATCCCCGCGCTGTCGGTATTTTCGTAGGTAACGGCGAGAAGCTCGCCCGCGGCGGCCCGTTTGCCATCTCCCATCCGGTAGTCCGCCGCGCCCCGGTAAACGGAGGTCATCACCGTTTCGTCCCGGAAGAGATACCCGGACGCCGGGATCGTCTCCTCCGCCGAGGCGAGAAGCGCCGTTTGCGTGGCGATGCCGGACTCAAAGCCGCCCGTGATATGCCAGACGATATAAAACGCGATCCCCAGAACGAGCAAAACGGAAAAAAAGCCGAGGATCACGCCGCGCAGGTACGCGGTGTCGAAATAATCGGAAAACTTCCGTCCCGGCTTTTTTTTCGCCGCGTTCGTTTCGTTTCTCTTCTCGTCCATTCCGTTCACTCAAAAAGCAGCGCCGCCGCCTCGTCGGCGAGGCGCGCCGTTTCCTTCATTTTTCCGTTTTCGTCCGCGAAAAGCCACCGGACGTAGGGCATCGACGCGTACCAGGTCTGCTGGCGTTTGGCGTAGCGGCGGGTCGCCGCCGCCAGCCGCGCGATCGCCTCCTCCTCCCCTTCCTCGCCGTCGAGATAGGGGAAAAGTTCTTTGTACCCGATCGCCTGCGCCGCGGCGGCGCAGGAATCGAAAAAGCCCCGGCGGCGCAGCGCCGCCGTTTCCCCGGGCAGCCCCGCCGCGAACATCGCCCGCGCGCGCGCCTCGATGCGGGCGGCGCGTACCTCGGGCGAGGAAAAGCGCAGGGCGACGACCCGGTAATCCCGCACCGTCCGCCCCTGCGGGGTCAGACGGTCGAGCTCGGTCTTGGTTTTTCCGTTCGAGAGGCAGAGTCCGATCGCACGCAGGACTCTGCGGGTGTTATTCCGGTGGATCCGTTCCGCCTCCGCGGGGTCGAGCGCGCGCAGCTTTTCGTGCATCGCCGCGGCGCCTTTTTCCGCCAGCTCCGCTTCCAGCGCGGAAAAAAGCTCCGGCGGGACTTCCTTTTTTTCCTCGGGATAGCCGCCGCGCAGAAAACTGTCGAGATACAGTCCCGTTCCGCCGCAGAGGATCGGCATTTTCCCGCGGGAGAGGATCTCCCGCTCGGCCGCCTCCGCTTCCCGGACGAAATCCCCGGCGGAAAACGGCTCGTCCGCCTCGCGGATATCGATCAGGTGATGGGGGACCCCGCGTCTTTCCTTTGCCGTCGGTTTGGCGGTCCCGATATCGGCGCCGCGGTAGACGAGCATCGAGTCGCAGGAAACGATCTCGCCGGAAAAGCGGAGCGCCAGCTCAACGGCGAGCGCGCTTTTGCCGGACGCCGTAACGCCCGCCACGGCGATCCCGGTCATCCGATCCTCGCTTCCATCCAGCCGATCAGTCCGGCGATCCGCTCCCCGCGGTCGGTCTCGTTGTGGACCTCGTGCCGGTCTCCCTCGCAGAGGGTGAGGGTCAGATCGGACGCGCCCGCCCCGCGCAGGCGGCGGGCGACCTCCTCCGGTCCCTTGCCGTAGGCGCCGACGGGGTCCTCCGCGCCGGAAAAGATCAGGGTGGGCAGAGCGGCGGGATAGGCGGCAAACCACCCGGGCTCCGAGACGGTCGCAAGCAGATCGGAGAGGACGTAAAAGCCCTCCGCCGTGAAGAGATAATTGCAGTAGGGATCTCTGTCGTAACGGGCGACGATCTCCGCGTCCTTGGTCAGCCAGTCGTGCTTGGACGCCGGCTTTTCGATGCGTTTGTTATAAGCGCCGAAGGCGATGGAGTCGAGCGTTTTGCTGCGGTGCCGGCCGCCCTTGAGCGCGGCGACAAGGGACGCCGCCGCCTTCCCCGCTTTGGCCGCGGGGTTCGGTCCTCCCGTGCCGGAGATGACAAAACCGGCCAGTCCCTCTCCGTGCCGGACGGCGTAAAGCCGGGCGATAAAGGAGCCCATGCTGTGCCCGAAGAGAAAGACGGGCAGGCCGGGCAGGCGTTTTTCGAGGATCCCGCGCATCGTGTGCAGATCCTCGCAGAGAAGGTCTTTGCCGCCCTTTTTGGGCAGATAGCCGAGCTCGGACGCGTCCTTTGCGGTGTCGCCGTGGCCGATATGGTCCGCCCCGCCGAAAGCGAAGCCCGCCTCCGTGAACGCGGCGGCGACCTCCTCGTAACGGCCGACGTACTCGCACATGCCGTGCGAGAGGAGGACGGCCGCTTTGGGCGTTCCCTCCGGCAGAAAGATCTTGTACGCGGAGGCGCTTTTTTTGTCCGCGGACGGGAAGGTTCCGGTTTCTCTGATCATCTTACACTCCTTCGGACCGGGCGGTCCTTTTTAGAGAATATTATGGCTGCGGCAGTACGCCTCGATCTCGCGCGGATGCGGAAGATCCGCCGCCGAGCCGGCGCGTTTTTCCGAGAGGATCGCGGCGACGTTGGCGAAACGGCAGGCCGTTTCCGCCTCCCGCGTGGCGTCGTAGGCGTAGACGAAAGCGCCGAGAAAGCACGCCGCCGTCCCGGAAAGATCAAGCGCCCGCTCCTCCGGCGGCGCGATGAGCGTCTGGTAGGTCCCGTCGTAGAGGAAAACGCCCCGCTCCCGGAGGCGGATGATAGAATAGCGGGCTTTGACATAGGAGGACAGCTTCATCGCCGCGGCCAGGCACCCGTCCATCGTATCGGGCAAAACGCGGGTCGCGCGGCCGGCCTCCTCCTCGGTGAGCACGAGCGCCTCGCACCGCCCGATCTGCCCGAGGACGCTCGCGTTGCGCATCCGGTCCGCCGTGAGAAAGAGCGCGGCGCCCTGCTCGTCCGCCGTTTCGGCGACGTATTCGAGAAGCCCGACAGGCAGCGAAGTGGCGGCGCAGACGGACGCGGGACGGGAGGCGAACGCCTCCTCCGCGTACTGGCGGCGGAAGGCGCCGTAAGCGCCGGGAAAGTAAAAGCTGCGTTCTTTTTCCCCGCTCTCCGCGAGGTGGAGGCGGAGCGCGGTCTTCTCGGCGGGGTCGGCGTAAAACCACGGGGAGTCAAATCCCCGTTTTTCCGCCAGGCGGCGGATCGCCGCGCCGGCGGCGTCCTCCCCGACGGCGGAGCAGAGCCGCGCCTCCGCGCCGCAGAGCGCGATCTGCGCCGCGGCGAGCAGGCCAAAGCCGGACATCGCGCTCTCCCAGCCGCCGTATTCAGTTGTCGTTTCCCCGAGCAGGGGGATCTGATCGACGCGGCAGGTGATCTCTTCCTCGCAGGCGCCGAAGACGACGATTTGCTTTTCGCTTGCCATGCTTCCTCCTCCCGGGAAAAACCGTTTGTTTTACTTTGATTATACTCTCTTTTTCCGCATAAATCAACCCTTTCCCGCGGCGCCGGGAAAAAAGAAAAAAATTCACAATCTGCCGCTTGCATTGTTTTGCCGGTTTTGATACACTATAAGAGGGAAAACCGGAAAGGGGTGAACGATATGTGTAAAAACAAAGAAAACAAATCCGGCGCGATCAAGACCGTTCTTCTGATCATCGGCGCTCTGACCGTGATCTGCGGGATCATCGCCGCGGTCAAGGCCCTGGAGCCGAAGATCAGATCTCTCTTCTCCTGCTGCCGTATGGAAGACGACGAGGACGAGGAGAAGGACGAAGAAGAAACGGGCGCCGGAGAAGCGCTTGAAGACGCGGCGAAGGAGATCGCCGAGGAGGCAAAAGACGCCGCCGAAGCGGTCGCCGAAGCCGCCGAAGACCTCGTGAAAAACGACTGACAGCAAAAAAAGAAGGGGAACGCCGTCCGGCGTTCCCCTTCTTTTTTATCTGTTTTCCCGCGTCTTGTTCTTTTCTTCTTCTTTCATCTTGGCAAAGAACGCCGCCCGGTCCATCGGGTACTGCTCGCCGACGCGGTTGCGGACGGAAACGGAGTTCCCCTCCACCTCCTTGTCGCCGATGATCAGCATATAAGGGATCTTGTCCATCTGGGCGCTGCGGATCTTCCAGCCGGTCTTCTCCGAGCGTTTGTCCACCGTTACGCGGAAGCCCTCGGCCGAGAGGTCGGCGGCGAGCGCGTCGCAGTATTCGTTGTGGCTGTCGGAGAGCGGGAGGATGCGGATCTGCTCGGGCGCCATCCACATCGGCAGGGCGCCGGCGTACTTTTCAAGCAGCAGAGCGAGGGTGCGCTCGTAGCAGCCGATCGAGGTGCGGTGGATGATGTAGGGGCGCTTTTTCAGCCCGTCGCGGTCGGTATATTCCATCCCGAACTTTTCCGCGAGGAACTGGTCGATCTGGATCGTGATCAGCGTGTCTTCCTTGCCGAAGACGTTTTTGATCTGGATATCGAGCTTCGGTCCGTAGAACGCGGCCTCCCCGATCCCGATCTTGTAGGGGATCTGCAGGTCGTCGAGGATCTTTTTCATCACGCCCTGCGCCTCGTCCCAGTCCGCCTGCGTGCCGATATACTTCTTCGTATCGTTCGGATCCCACTGGGAGAAGCGGTAGGAAACGTCGTCGTAGAGCCCGACGGTCTTCAGCATATAGATCGCCAGATCCAGGCAGGAGGCAAACTCCTCCTCGAGCTGCTCGGGGGTGCACATCAGATGCCCCTCGGAGATCGTGAACTGCCGGACGCGGATCAGCCCGTGCATCTCGCCCGAATCCTCGTTGCGGAAGAGGGTGGACGTTTCGTCGTAGCGGAGCGGCAGGTCGCGGTAGGAACGCGCGCGGTTGAGGTAGCACTGGTACTGGAAGGGGCAGGTCATCGGGCGGAGGGCAAAACACTCCTTTTCCTCGTCGTCGGGATCGCCGAGGAGGAACATCCCGTCCCGGTAGTGGTCCCAGTGGCCGGAGATCTTATAAAGCTCTCTCTTCGCCATATACGGGGTCTTGGTGAGCTGCCAGCCGCGGCGCGCCTCCTCGTCCTCGACAAAGCGGGAAAGGATCTGGATGACCTTGGCGCCCTTGGGGAGCAGGATCGGCAGGCCCTGCCCGATATAGTCGACGGTGGTAAAGTACTCCAGTTCCCGTCCGATCTTGTTGTGATCGCGCTTCTGCGCCTCCTCCATCTGCGCGAGGTGCGCGTCGAGCTCCGCCTTTTTCGGGAACGCGACGCCGTACACGCGCTTGAGGACCTGGTTTTTCGCGTCTCCCTCCCAGTAGGCGCCGGTGCACTGCAGCAGCTTGAACGCCTTGACGGCGCCGGTGGAAAAGAGGTGCGGGCCGGCGCAGAGGTCGGTGAACTCGCCCTGCCGGTAGAAGGAGATCTCCTCCCCCTCCGGCACGCGGTCGATCAGGAGGACCTTCCACGGCTCGCCTTTTTCCCGCATCAGGGCCTTCGCCTCCTCACGGGGCAGGGTGAAACGCTCGATCTTCAGGTTTTCCTTCACGATCTTCGCCATCTCCCCCTCGATCGCCGCGAGCTGGTCGGGACCCATCGGCTCCTCCGTGTCGAAATCGTAGTAAAAGCCGCTCTCCGTCGCCGGGCCGATGGTCAGTTTGGTCGCGGGGTAAAGACGCTTGACGGCCTGCGCGAGGATATGGGACGCCGTGTGCCAGAAGGTCTTCTTCCCTTCCGGGTCGTCAAAGGTGTAAAGCGATACGGCGGCGTCCGCCTCCAGCGGGGTCGTCAGATCGACGGTCTCCCCGCCGATCCCGGCGGACAGCACGTCGCGGGAGATCGCTTCCGCCGCGCGGGCGGCCTCGTAGACGGTCGTTCCCCGCTCGACGGAGACGGCCTTGTTTCCAAATGCAATACGGATCATATCGGTATTTCCTTCCTTTCGTACATTCTTTATTATTTCAGATTGCGGTCGACGAGGCGGGCGAGAACGGGTTGTTTCACCGAGATCGCGCCCTGCGGGCACATTTCCTGACAGCAGAAGCACCGGATGCAGCGCTTGTAGTCGTAGACGGGGACCCTCTTCCCTTCCGGCATCGCAAGCGCCTTCGGATCGAGCGGGCAGGAGCGGACGCAGATCCCGCACCCCACGCAGCGCTCCGGGTCGACGCGGGGCCGCTTTTTGAGCAGCGGGGAGAGAAAGCGGAGCTGCCTGATATTCCCGCGGTCCTCTTTGCCCCGGTAAACGTCGAAGCTCTCGTCCCCGTACCGCTTTCGCACCTCGGCGGGGGTGAGCCGCTCCCCGTCCGCCCAGACGTCGATGCGGGCGGGATCGTCGATCCCGACGCCGCCGATCGCGCCCCGGTGATTGGTGGGGACGAGCGCGGGATCGAGCGCGATCAGCGAGCAGGCGACCACGTCGAGCGCGACCGGGTCGGTCGAAACGAGGAGCTTGCCGAGGTGCTTTTTCGTGCCGCTGTGCGGGCCGTTGCCCTCCATCGCGTCCACCGCGTCCATCACGTGCAAAACGGGCGGGAAGGCGCGGTTGAGATCGGCGAGCATCCCCGCGAACTCCGCGGCGTTCGGATGCTTGACGTGGCAGGCGCCCTTGTTCAAGCCGTAGACGATGCCGAAGAGGTTTTTCTGCGCGCCGGTCATCCGCTCGAGCATGTGGGTCTTGAGCTTGCAGAGGTTGACGATCCGGTCGCAGGAGAGAACGCCGTTGGCGATAATAAAACTCTTTGCCGTTTTCCCGTCGGGGAAGGAGTATTCGCGCCCGCCGGAAAAGTCCGCCTGCGCGGCGCCCCACGGCTCCGCCGCCGCGGTGATCCCGCACGCCTCCGCGATCTTCTCCGGGCCGGGATGGGGAACGCCGGGCGAATCGCCGAAAAAGAGGTGTTCGTAACCCGCCCGTTTGAGGGAGGCGCAGACGGCGCCGAACACGGCGGGATGCGTGGTGACGGCGCGCTCCGGGTCCGCCCGCGTGAGCAGGTTCGGCTTGAGCAGGATGCGCTCCCCCCTGTCCGGCAGCAGCGTCTCCCACCCGCCGAGGGCGGCGAGGGCCGAGGCAAACGCTCTTTCGACCGTTTCCGTCCCGTAGTCGGGGCAGTCGATCAGATAGACGGCGGCGCGGCCGTTTTTCTCTGTCATCTTCTCCTCCGAAAAAGAAAACCCCGAAGGCGTCTCTGCCTTCGGGGTGTGGATCATTTCCGCACGGTTCCACCCGAATTTGTTCTCTGTCGCGTATGCGGTTGTGTCCGGAGTTTACCGGTAGAACGGCGGTATCCCGGACGCCTGCCGGAAAGTCTCGCAGCCGATGGACTCTCTCTCTGTACGGCGGTGGGAAAGGGACGTGTCCGTTCCACTTATGCAGGGATTATACACCCCTTTTTTCCCGTTGTCAAGTCTTTGCTTCTTTTTCCTTCTCCGCTTCGGCCTTGCGGCGGAGATTGTAGGCGGAGCGGGGGTTGACGATCTCGCGGTAGTCGAGATCCCCGCGCTGGAGCGCGCAGATCAGGACCTCCGCCGTCGCGATATTCGTGGCGACGGGAACGTTATGGATATCGCAGAGGCGGAGAAGCTGATATTCCGGCTCGTCCCACTCGGTCTTCTGCGCGGTGGAACGGAAATAAAGAAGGATATCGATCTCGTTGAAGGCGATGCGCGAGGCGATCTGCTGCTCACCGCCGCCGTGGCCGGAGAGGAGTTTTTCGATCTTCAGGCCGGTGGCTTCTTCAATATAATTGCCCGTGATCTGCGTCGCGCACAGGTTATGCTGGCTTAAAATCCCGCAGTAGGCGATGCAGAATTGGGTCATCAGCTCTTTTTTCGTATCGCTGGCGATGATGGCGATTTCCATCTTTTCTGTCCTTTCTTTTCTCTCTCATCCTTCTCCGCGTCCCGCCAGGAGAAGCTTTTTTCTTTTTTTCACGCCGGCGACGCCGGAAAGCAGCGGCACGCTCTCCCCGCACAGGCGGGCGGCGATATTGGAAAAGGCGGCGGCGCTGTCCGGCCGCTTTTCCGCGGCGACGGCCGCTTCGCCCCGCTCGGTGCAGAGGGCGAGCCGTCCGTCCTCCGGCACGATGCCGATGACGCGGACCGCCGTGCGGTCGATCATCTCGCTGACGCCGAGATGCTCTTTTGCTTTTTTGATCTCCCGCTCCATCCGGTTGACGACAAGACCGCAGTCGGAAATCCCGAACTCAAAGAGAAGATCGCCGGATTTTTCCGCCGCGCGGACGGCGGAGGGCGCCGGCGTGGTCACGATGACGGCAAAGGAGGAGCAGGCGGCACACAGGCGGACCGAACAGTCCGCGCCGCCGGAGGTATCGAGGACGGTAACGTCCGCTTCGGTGAGCGTCTCCAGCTCGGTCAGCGCCTTTTCCAGCGTTTCCTCGGTGAGCGTCCCGTCGTAGCGGTAGGGCGCGGGACAGAAGAAAAGCGGCGCGTCGGGGAGGGGAGAAAGCGTTACCTTGCCGGCGGGAGCGCGGCCCGCCGCCAGATCGGAAATATCAAAAAGGGCGCCGCCCTCCACGCCGAGCATAATATCCAGACTGCGGTTGCCGAGATCCATATCGACAAGCAGCGTCCTTTTCCCGCGGACGGCAAGCGCGCAGGCGAGATTGGCCGCTACCGTGGATTTTCCGACCCCGCCCTTGCAGGAGGTCACGAGTATCCGTTTGCTTTTTTCCATTGTCGATCCCCGTCTCCCCCCTATAAAATACCATTTTGATTTTATCACACGGCCCCCGTTGATGTCAAGAAACCTGTGAAGAATTTCTTTTCTTTTTGTGTCTTTGTTTTTTCTCTTTTTCTCGTTTCCGTCTTGTAAAACCGCAACGGGTATGTTATAATATAAGATAAGTGAAAAAACGGGGGTTGCCATGATACGGGAGCAAATCGACGCGATCACGCGCTATGATAAAGAGGTCGGAGAGATCATCCGGCGGGAATACGGCAGAATGCAGGACGGGCTGGAGCTGATCGCTTCCGAGAACGTTACGAGCGAGGCGGTCCTTCTTGCCGCCGGCAGCATCCTGACCAACAAATACGCGGAGGGCTTTCCGGGGCACCGTTACTACGGCGGCTGCGTGTACGTGGACGAGGTGGAGGAGCTGGCCCGGACGCGCGCCTGCAAACTTTTCGGCGCCGAGCACGCCAACGTTCAGCCGCACAGCGGCGCCCAGGCGAACCTCGCCGTTTACGCCGCCCTCCTGCAGCCGGGCGATCCCGTCCTCGGAATGAGTCTGGCGGACGGCGGGCATCTGACCCACGGTTCTCCCGTCAATCTCTCCGGGATGCACTACCGGTTCGCCTCCTACGGAGTCGACCCCGAAACCGGTCTCCTCGATTACGACGGGCTTGACAAAAAAGCGAAGGAATACCGCCCGAAGCTGATCGTGGCGGGCGCCTCCGCCTATCCCCGCGTGATCGACTTTGCCCGCATCGCGAAAACGGCGCGGGAGGTCGGCGCCTACTTTATGGTGGATATGGCGCATATCGCCGGGCTCGTCGCCGCCGGTCTGCACCCCTCTCCCGTTCCCTACGCGGACGTGGTCACGAGCACGACCCACAAAACGCTGCGCGGACCCCGCGGCGGGATGATCCTCTGCAAAAAAGAACTGGCCAAAGCCATCGACAAGGGGATCTTCCCGGGTACGCAGGGCGGACCGCTTGAGCATATCGTCGCCGCGAAGGCGATCTGCTTCGGCGAAGCGCTTACCCCCGCCTTCGTCGAATACCAGAAAAAGATCCTCTCCAACGCGAAGGCGCTGGCCGCCGGACTGATCGAGGAAGGGTTTGACCTCGTTTCCGGCGGGACGGACAACCATCTGATGCTCCTCGATCTCCGTTCGGCGAACGTGACCGGCAAGGAGCTGGAAACGCGGCTTGACGCCGCGCATATCACCGCAAACAAAAACGCCGTCCCCGGCGACCCGCTCTCCCCCTTTATCACAAGCGGTCTGCGACTCGGCACCCCCGCCGTTACCACGAGAGGGCTGAACGAGACCGAGATGCGCGAGATCGCGCGGGATATCCGGCTTGCCGCCGTCGATTTTGAAAACAAAGCGGAGGAGATCCGCGCGAGCGTTGCCGCCCTCTGCGCAAAGCACCCGCTCTTTGTCTGATATGAAACGCGAAGAAACCCTCTCCGGCGCCGCCGGGCGGCTCGTTTCCCTCCTGATCCGGCGGGGCGGGACCTTTGCCGCGGCGGAATCCTGTACCGGAGGACTGATCGCGTCCGCCGCCGTGGGCGTGCCGGGCGCCTCCCGCTGCTTTGCCGGCGGCGCGGTCTCCTATTCCGACGAGTCGAAGACGATCCTCGCCGGCGTACCCGCCGATACGGTACGGCGTTTCACCGCCGTCTCGCCGGAAACGGCCGCCGCGATGGCGAAGGGGATCCGGGAAAAGCTCGGCGCCGATTACGGCGTGGCGACGACCGGCTTTGCCGGTCCCGGCGGAGGAACGGAGCGCGACCCCGTCGGCGCCGTCTATCTCGCCGTTTCCTCCCGCGAAGGGGAAACGGTCCTTCGCCGCCTTTACGCGGGCGGCCGCCGCGCGATCCGTCTGGCCGCCGCGCGGGACGCGATCCTGCTTCTCTGCGGGACCGCGGAAAAAGAAGAAAACACAACGATCGGCGCCGACCGGCGCCCGATACGGAGGTAACAGCTATGGCAAATCAGAACACCCCTAAAAAAATCGGGATCCTGACCTCGGGCGGGGACGCCCCGGGGATGAACGCCGCGATCCGCGCCGTGACGCGTACCGCCCTGAACCGCGGGATCGCGGTCGCCGGCATCTACCGCGGGTACAGCGGACTGATCGACGGATCGATCCGGAATTTTCAGATGCGGGACGTTTCCAATATCGTCAACCACGGCGGCACGATCCTCTACAGCGACCGCTGCGCGGAGTTCGCCACCGAGCCGGGAATGCAGAAGGCGATCGCTACCTGCCGGACCGCCGGGATCGACGGCATCGTCGCCATCGGCGGAGACGGGACCTTCCGCGGCGCCTGCGACCTGACCAACCACGGCATCCCGTGCATCGGGCTGCCCGGCACGATCGATAACGATATCACCTGCACCGACTATACCATCGGCTTTGACACCGCGGTCAATACCACGGTGGAGATGGTGGACCGCCTGCGCGACACCTGCGAGTCCCACGCCCGCTGCAACGTCGTCGAGGTAATGGGGCGCAACGCGGGCCATATCGCCCTGCACGCCGGCATCGCGACCGGCGCCGCGACGATCCTCATTCCCGAGATCCCCTTTGACGAGGACGAGATCATCCGCAAGATGATCGAGGGGCGGAAGGACGGAAAACGGCAGTTTATCGTGATGGTAAGCGAAGGGATCGCCGGCTACGCGGAAAAATTGGCGAAGATCCTCCCCGAAAAGACGGGGATCGAAACGCGCTACGCCTGTCTCGGACACGTTGTCCGCGGCGGCTCTCCGACCCTGCGCGACCGCCTGCTCGGCGCCGAGATGGGCGCCGCCGCCGTCGACTGTCTCCTGGAGGGAAAGAGCAATCTCGTCATCTGCGAGCGGGACGACAGGATCGTCCCGATGGATATCAACCTCGCGCTCATCCTCGACCGTCTCTACAAGGACACCTCCAAGCCGGGCGAGCTGGAAGCCCTCTCCCGGCAGGAGTTGGAGGAGATCTACACGCTCCTGACCCGCAAACGCTCCAAAATGTATAAGCTTTACAACACCGCTCTTGAAATCTCCAAATAAAAGAGAACCGGCCGCCGCTCCTTTCCGGAGCGGCGGTTTTTTATCCCGTCCGGCGGATGTGGACGATGCAGACGCTGCGGTCGTCGGAGCCGGAGCCGTATTTTTCCGCTTCGTCGAGGATGCGGGCGCACATCCGGCCGGCGTCGTCGTCCCAGGAGCGGGAGAGAAGGCGGTAGAGCCACGGGCACTCCTCCCCGCCCTGCGCCACGCCGTCGCTCTGGAGGATCACGCAGTCGCCGTCCTCGGCGAGAAAGCCGACCCGCTCGGCGTCCGCCGCCTTCATGATCCCGATGGGCATGGTCTTCGAGCGGATGCGGTAAAGTCTGCCGTCCCGCCGAACAAAGGAGGGCGCGGCGCCGCTTTTCACGAAGGAGGCGCGGCCGGTGAGCAGATCCAGTTCAAAGAGATCGACGGTGGCGCTGCACTCGCCGTCCGAGGCGCGGATCAGATCGTTGAGCATACGGAGACTCGTGCTTTTCGCGTTTCCGGCCGTGAGCATCGTCCGCAGAAAGGCGGAGCAGACGCTGCTGATCAGCGCCGCCTCCTCGCCGCTCCCCATCCCGTCCGAGATCATCGCGTAAAAATAGTCCTCGCGGTTTTCAAAACCGGCAACGGTATCTCCGCACGCCCGCTCCCGCTCCTTCGGCCGGGAGAGGGAAACGACCTCCGCCCGGAAGCGGCGGACCGCCTTCATCGAGAGCGCCAGTTCTCCCCCGCGGATCTCGTAGCGCGGAGCGGAAAACGAACAGCCGAGCAGCTTTTCGCATCCGAGGCGGACCGTTTGGGCGTCCGGCAGGGTCTTCCCCGCCGCAAAGCCCGCGGCCGTGACCGTTTTTTTGCGCCGACCGCTGACGCGGGCGATCCCCTCTCCGGGGTAGAGGGTCCGCAAAAAGCGGGTCGTTTTTTCCGCGAGGGCGGGCTCCTCCTCGCTCTCCCGGCGCACGTCCTCCAGCGCTTCCCCGATCAGGGAGGCGACAGACTCGTAATCCATGGCAAAGATCTCGCTGCGGTCCCCGCGGATCCGCCGGCGGACGAGGGCGCTCGCTCCCGCGTTGATCTCCCCGACGATCCGGTCCACGCTCGGGCAGCGGGAGACAAAAGACGGGGGAAAGCTCCCCCTCGTCACCCGTCTGCCGTCCGCCATACTTTCCGCCGCCCGTCCGAGCGCCGTTTTCGTTTCGTCGTATTTTTTGCTCCAGCAGAGCGCGGCGTGCGGGCAGCGGCCGCAAAAGCGGTCGCAGACCGAGTCAAAAAGCTCCCGCAGCTCTCCCGCGTTCGGTTTTTTGGCGCGTTCGGAGAGCGCGTAGCACATCTCGGAGAGAGAAGAAAACGAGCGGGAAAGCGCCTGCATCCTCTCCTCGCCCGCGCGTTCCCGCGCGCGCTCCCGCTCCGGTTCTTCCCCGTACGCCCCCTCGAAAAACCGCGCGGGGATCCGGAAGCGGGAAAGGGTCAGGGCGATCGCCGCGCCGGTGGCAAACTCCGGCAAAACGGAGGGAAAGGCGTTCCCCCCGCCGACGAGAAAGACGGTGAGAACGGCGGAAACGAGGGAAGCGGCGGCGGACAGCGGCAGGGGAAGGCGGGCCGTCGCCCCGCAGACCAGCCCCGCCGCCGCGAGCGCGGGAGAATGGAGCGGGAACGCCGCAAGACCCGAGAGAAGCCCCGCCAGCGTCCCGGGAAGCGCCCCCCGCTCCCGCCCGGCAAGCAGCGTCAGCGCCGTCGCCGCGACGAGGGCGGGCGTCCGGCCGACCGGACCGAGGCGGGAGAGGGAAAAAAGGATCCCGGCGCAGAGAACGGCGGCGGAAAGGAGCCGCCGGCGGGTCAGCGCCTCTCCCCGCGCCGGCAGGAAGGAAAGCGCCCACGTTCCGAGCGGGCAGCCGAGCACGAGAAGAAAACTGCCGAAGAGATCGTAATAGGTATAGCCGCCCGCGATGATCTGATACACGCCGACGGCAAAGCCGCCGAGGCAGGCGCTTGCCGTCCGCAGGCGGACGTCCTCGCAAAAGAGAACGCGCCGCCGTCCCTCCCCCTCCGGCAGAAAGGTAAAGGACCGCTTGTCCGAAAAGAGCGAGGCGGCGAGACGGACCGTCAGAAGAAAGACGGCGGTAAAGGAGTAGACGGTTCCGCCCTCTCCGAGCGAGAGGCCGCCCGCAAACACCCCGAGCCCGACGAGGGGGGCGTACCGCTGTGCGGCGCAGAGGAGCGCGATCCCGAGCGGATAGGCGCCGAAGAGCGTATCGGCGCGGGAGAACAGGATCCCGCAAAGAAACGCGGCGAGCGCCCGCAAAAAGACGGAAAACGGCTCGATCCCGATCGCGGGCAGCGCGGCTTCCGCCCGCGCCGCCTCTCCCCCCGGCGAGCGGGAAAGGGGGAGAGCCGTTTTCCTCTCCTCCCGGCGCTCCGTCCCGCCCGGTTTTTTCTTTTTTTGCAGAAAAACGCCGAACGCCCCGCTTTGGCGCCCCGCTTCTTCCTTTTTTTCTTTTCCTTTGCTTTTTTCCCGTTTTGCGGTTTTTTCTCCCGGTCCGGATTTCGTTTTTCTTGCGTTCACGGCTTCCTCTTTTCCCCGCCGGACGGCGGTACGACGTTTCAGGTACCAGCATTATATCGGAGGGAAAGATCAAAACCTGTCGAAGCGCGTAGCGGAAAAAAGGTTTTTCCGCTTTTCCCGCAAAAGGACGGTCCTTCGTCCGTTTGCGGAAAAACGCGCCCCCTTTTTCCGGAAAATTCGACGTTTCGCCTCTTGACAATCCCCGCCCGCCGGCATACAATAAAAAGCAGAAACTTGGTCTACGGGGCGGGGCGCAATTCCCCACCGGCGGTATAGTCCGCGAAACACGTTATCGTGTCCGAACCGGCGCAATTCCGGTACCGACGGTATAGTCCGGATGGGAGAGACCGTTTGCGATTTTTACGGCGCAAGCTATCCCTTTCCTCCGCTCCCGTATGCCGCGGAGGTATTTTTTATGCAGTTTGACCGTCAGAAAACCAAGCAGCTCGCCGTGACCGGGATGCTCGCCGCCGTCGCCTATCTTCTCGTGCTGGTGACCCGCTTTCCCATCTTCCCCGCCGCCCCCTTCCTCACCTACGAGCCGAAGGACGCGGTGATCGCGATCGGGGGCTTTCTCTACGGGCCGGTGACTTCGCTCCTGCTCGCCCTGCTCGTTTCCTTTCTCGAAATGATCACGGTCAGCTCGACCGCGTGGATCGGCTTTGTGATGAACTTCCTTTCCTCCGCGGCGTTCGCGCTGCCCGCCGCGCTCTTCTACCGCTATCACCGCAAGCTCTCCGGCGCCGTGACCGGGCTCTCCGCCGGGTGCGCCCTGATGACGGCGGTGATGGTCCTCTGGAACTGGCTGCTCACCCCTCTCTATATGCACGTGGACCGCGCCGTGATCGTCGGGATGCTTTTGCCCGTTTTTCTCCCCTTCAATCTCCTCAAGAGCGTCCTGAACGCCGGCTTTGCGATGCTCCTTTACAAACCGGCGGTCAAGGCGCTGCGCGCCGCCCGGATGTTCCCGGAGCAAAGCGGCGCCGCTTCTCCGCAAAAAAAGTACTCCCTGCCGGTCCTCGGCTTTTCCCTCGCTTTGATCGCCGCGGCGATCACGCTGATGCTCCTCATCTGGCGGGGGATCCTCTGAAAACCGATTGTGAGGTGTTCTTATGATGGATATGCTGCTTGACGATATCAAGCCCTACGTGCGCTACGCCAAGATCCTGCATATGCCCGGCGACTACCGGACGACCGATATGCGCGCCTACGACAACCGGATCCTCTACTTTCTGAGCGAAAACGCCTCCCTCACCCTTGACGGCGCCGTCTACCGGCCGGGGCGCGGCGCGCTCTTTCTCTGGTCGCCGGATACCGTCTATTCCCTCTCCTCCCTCTCGCCCGACGGCTTTGACGTGATGGTCGTCAACTTTGACTACCGCTTTGACGCGCGGAAGATCTCCCTCTGCCTGCCGCCGGTCTCCGGCGACGCGTACGACCCCGGGCGGCGGATCGAGACCGTGCGTTTTTCCGACGCGCCGATCCTCGACAGACCCGTCTGCATCCCGGATATGCACGCGCTGGAATACGATATGCACTGCCTTGACAAGGAGTTTGTCAGCCCTCAGCGCAACTACGCGGCGATGCTCTCCGCCATGCTCGCAAAGATCATCCTATCCGTCTACCGGCAGGCGATCTCCGCGGGGAGCGGGGGGATCTCCGCCCTCGCGCAGAACGTGATCGCCTATATCCACGAAAATCCGGCGGGCGACCTCTCCAACGCCGCGATCGGGCAGCATTTTTCCTACCATCCCAACTATCTCAACCGCTGTATGCTGCTCAGCACCGGCCAGACGCTGCACCAGTACGTGATCAACACCCGCGTGCTCAAGGCGCTGGAGCTTTTGCAGACGACCGATCTTTCGGTTACCGATATCGCCGCCGCCGTCGGCTTTTGCTCGATCAAGCATTTTTCCCAGAGCTTCAAAAAAGCGTACGGCTGCTCGCCGACGCGCTTCCGCTGAAAAGGAGAGAGCGATGGAACCCGGACTGAAACACACGAACACCCTCACCGTCACCGAGCGGGACTGCGCCTCGCAGGTCGGCAGCGGGCTGCTGCCCGTGCTGGCTACCCCCGCGCTGGCGGCGCTGATGGAACGCACCGCCGCGGAAAGCGTTGAGCCGTACCTTGAGGAGGGGATGACGACCGTCGGCACCCGGCTGGAGCTGGAGCACCTCGCCGCCGACCCCGTCGGCGTGACCGTGACCTGCGAGAGTGTCTTGACGGAGATCGACCGCCGGCGCCTTATCTTTGAGATCACCGCGCGGGACGGGGAGGAGGTCGTCGGCCGCTGCCGGCACGACCGTTTCCTCGTCAGTAAAGAAAAGTTTATGGAAAAGGCGAAGGAAAAAGCAAAACGCCTCAAAGTATGAAAAAAACGGTTCGGACCGCGGTCCGAACCGTTTTTTTCATACCATCCGGCAGCAGGAGCCCTCCTCCGCCTCGGGGAACCTGCTTTTGTCGTAGGGGATCCCGTTGCGCTCAAAGTAGTCGCGGATCGCGGAGCGGATCGCCTCCTCCGCCAGCACCGAGCAGTGCAGCTTGTGAGCCGGCAGACCGCCGAGCGCCTCCACGACCTCTTTGTTCGTAACGGCGAGCGCCTCTTCGATGCTCTTGCCCTTGATCATCTCGGTCGCCATCGAGCTGGAGGCGATCGCCGAGCCGCAGCCGAAGGTCTCGAAGCGGACGTCGGCGATCACGCCGTCCTCGATCTTCAGATACATTTTCATAATATCGCCGCACCGGGCGTTCCCCACCTCGCCGACCGCGTCCGCGTCGGAGAGCGAGCCGACGTTGCGCGGATGCAGGAAGTGATCCATCACGGTATCGCTGTAAAGCGCCATTTTCTTCTTCCTTCCTTTCTTTTTTACGGCAGAATGAACGGCCTTTTCCCGGCGAGACATTCCTGCCAGACCGGGGAAATGCCGCGCAGATACGCGACCGTCTCGCTCACCGCCGCGATCACGTAATCCGCGTCTTCTTCGGTGAAATCCTCCCCGATCGAGAGACGGAGAGAGCCGTGGGCGACCTCGTGCGGACGCCCGATCGCAAGCAGAACGTGGCTCGGGTCGAGGGATCCGGACGTACAGGCGGAGCCGGAGGAGGCGCAGATCCCCTTTTGATCCAGCAAAAGGAGAAGCGACTCCCCCTCGATCCCCTCAAAGCAGAAGTTGACGTTCGAGGGAAGACGCGCCGTCCGGTCGCCGTTGAGCGCGGAGCGCGGGATCCGGGAAAGCCCCTCGATCAGCCGGTCGCGGAGCGGCAGGAGCCGGGCGTTCACCTCCTCCCGCTTTTCGCACGCTTCCCGCAGAGCCGCCGCCATCCCGACGATGGCGGGGATATTTTCCGTCCCCGCGCGTTTGCCGCGCTCCTGGGCGCCGCCCTCGATGAGGGAGACGAGCGGTACGCCGGCGCGGGCATAGAGAACGCCCGCCCCCTTCGGCCCGTGGAACTTGTGCGCGGAGAGCGCGAGCAGGTCGATCCCGTCCTCCTTTACGTTGACCGGCAGATGCCCGACCGCCTGCACCGCGTCGGAGTGAAAGAGCACCCCCCGCGCCCGGCAGACGGCGCCGATCTCCCGGATCGGCTCGACCGTGCCGATCTCGTTGTTTGCGTACATCACGGAGACAAGGCAGGTATCCTCCCGGATCGCCCGCTCCACCTCCTCCGGCGGGATCACGCCGTTTTCGCGCGGCGGGAGCAGCGTGACGGAAAAGCCCTGCTTTTCCAGTTTTTTGAGCGTATGGAGAACGGCGTGATGCTCGATCGCCGTGGAGACGATATGCCGCTTTCCCTTCCGCTCGCCGAGGGCGGCGGCGGAGAGGATCGCCTGGTTGTCCGCCTCGCTCCCCCCGGAGGTAAAGACGATCTCCTTCGGCTCCGCGCCGAGGCAGGCCGCAACCTCCTCCCGCGCCCGCCGGAGCGCCTCCGCCGCCTCCTGCCCCGCCGAATGAAGACTGGAGGGGTTGGCGTACGCCGTATCCAGATACGGGAGCATCGCGTCGATCGCGCGCCGGCTCATCCGGGTCGTCGCCGCGTTGTCCGCATAGATCCTTTTCATTTCGTTTCCTTTCTTCTTCCCGTTTGCCGGAAAATCCTTGCCGGATTATTATAAACCAAATAACCTACCTTGTCAATAGGTTTTTGTTTTTTCGGCGATCCTCTCCGTCTGAAAACGGAAAACGCCCGCGGAGAAGGTCTTTCCTTCCCTCGCGGGCGCTCTTTTCTGTTTCCGGCGCGTCAGCGTTTGACGCGTTTGTCGAGACGGGCGGCAAAGCGGGTCCCGACGCTCTGGAAAAGCTGCACGAGCAGGATCAGGATCGCCACGGCGATCAGCATCACCAGGTATTTGTAGCGGTAATAGCCGTAATTGATCGCGATCTTCCCGAGTCCGCCGCCGCCGATGATGCCGCTCATCGCGGTATAGCCGAGGATCGTGGTGATCGCGGTCGTGGCGTTGGAAACGAGCGAGGGAACGCTCTCCGGGATCATCACCTTGCAGATCACCTGCATCGGGGAGGCGCCCATGCTTTGCGCCGCCTCGATCACGTTGGGGTCCGCCTCCCGCAGACTGGTCTCCGCCAGCCGCGCGATAAAGGGGAACGCCGCGATCACGAGCGGCACGATCGACGCCGTGGTGCCGACAGAGGTGCCGACCAGCGCGCGGGTCAGAGGGATGACCATGATCATCAGGATCAGAAAGGGGATGGACCGGAGCAGATTGATGATGATATTCAGCAGTTTCAGCAGCCAAGCGGGGATCGGCATCACGCCCTTTTTCTCCCCGACGACGAGCAAGACGCCCAGCGGCAGCCCGATCAAAACGGCGAAAAAGGTCGCCGCCACCGTCACGTAAAAGGTCTCCCAGATGGCAAGCGGGATCTCGTGCAGGAAGATATCAAACGCTTCCCTGAGTTTTTCCGGCGCGAAAACGTCCGTCATATCATACCACCTCCGCGGTTATGTCGTCCTGCTGCAAAAAGGCGATCGCGCGCGCCGCGGTATCGCCGGCGCTGTCAACGCCGAGCAGCATATTGCCGTACACCCGGTCGCCGATGCAGCGGGTGGAGGCGTAGCGGATGTTCGCCGAAATGCCCTCCTCCATCGCCATCCGGCTGATCAGCGGGGTGGCCGTGGCGAGCGCGCCCTTGAAAACGACGCGCAAAAGCGTTTCCCCGCTTGCGGCGGTTCCGTCCGCCGCCCCCTCCGGGTAGACGAGACGCCTCGCGGCGTCTGACTGCGGATGGGCGAACACGGCGGCAACGTCCCCCTCCTCGGCGACGGCGCCGTTATCGAGGATGGCGACCCGGTCGCAGATCTCCTCCACGACGCTCATCTGATGGGTGATGATGATCACCGTGATCCCGAGGCGGCGGTTGATATCCCGGATCAGCTCGAGGATCTGGTGGGTGGTATTCGGGTCGAGGGCGGAGGTCGCCTCGTCACAGAGCAGGACCTTCGGATCGGTGGCGAGGGCGCGGGCGATCGCCACGCGCTGCTGCTGACCGCCGGAGAGCTGCGCGGGATAGGCGTGCGCCTTGTCGGGCAGACCGACTGTTTCCAAAAGCTGCGCCGCGCGTTCTTTCGCTTCCGCGCGCTTCATACCCGCCAGCTCCAGCGGGAAACAGACGTTCGAGAGGCAGTCCCGCTGCATTAAGAGGTTAAAGCCCTGGAAGATCATCGTGACCCGGCGGCGCACCTCGCGCAGCTCCGCCTCGCCGAGCGCCCCGACGTCGGTCCCGTCGATCAGGACGGTTCCCTCCGTCGGCCTCTCCAGCAGATTGATGCAGCGCACCAGCGTGCTTTTTCCGGCGCCGCTCATCCCGATCACGCCGTAGATCTCCCCGTCGCGGACGGTCAGGTTGATATGCCGGAGCGCGTCCACCCTGCCGTCCGCGGTGGAAAAGGTTTTGGAAAGATTTTTGATCTCGATCATAAAAGCCCCTGAGCGCAAAATACTGCCGCGCTCGGCGCGGCAGCGTTTTGCTTTTTTTTCGTTCGTTTCGCCGTTTTTCCGGCGTTCCTTACTTTTTCAGATTGTTCCAGCCGCTCTCCGTCGCGCTGTAAACGCCCATCGGCTCGTGATGGACTTCCAGAACGCTGACGATATGGGTTCCGTTTTCCTTGTTGAAGTCGTTGAGGTAGGGGACGTGCTGGAAATAGTTGGCGTCCACTTCTCCGCTCTCCACCACGTTGTTCGGCTGGACGTAGTCGGTGTACTCGATGATATCCAGCGTGATCTCCTTGGCGGCGAGGATCTCTTTTGCGACCTTCAGAATGTCCGCGTGCGGCGTGGGCGAGGCGGCGATGCTGATCTTCGTCCCCTTCAGCGCGTCGTAGTTGACGGAGGCGTCGTACCCGTTGCCGACGGCGCCGAGGTCGCAGACGATCGCGCCCTTATAGGTATCGTCGATATAATCCTTGACCTTCTGGCTGTTGATCGCGGCGACGAGCGCCTTCGTCTTATCGGTGTTCTGCTGGCCGTCCTTGACGCAGATGATGTTCGGATAGGAAACGTCCGTCCCTTCCGTGACGAACGGGGTCAGCCCGGCGCCGATCGCGTAGTTGGAGTTGATCACGGCGTAGGTCACGTCCTTGAGGACGCTCGGGATCTGGGCGGCTTCCACTTCAAGGAACTTCACGTTGTAGGGATTTTCGGCGATATCCTTGACCGTGGCCAGGACGTCCCCGGTATCCTTCAGTTTGATGATCCCCTGGACCTCGAGAAGCTGCAGCGCGCGCGCTTCGTTGGTGGAGTCGTTCGGGACGGCGATCTTCACCTCGCCGGACTTGCCGCAGGAGGAGAGGAGCAGGGTGAGCGCGAGGGTAAAGACAAAGATAAGGGAAAGTGCTTTTTTCATCGTTTTCGTTCTCCGTGTTCTCGGGTGGTTCCCGTTTTTTTCAACGGCACTATCTTACCACGGCCAGGCCGATTTGTAAAATACCAAAAACTGATATTTAGGTATAGATTTTTTCTATATCTCCGGGGGCGACGTGCTCGGTGAGATAGCGCTTGAGCTCGCTGACGTAAAGCGAGCCCATCCGGCTCGGCGCGGTGTTTTTTCGGGTCACGTAGCCGATCTTCATCCGGCTGTCGGGGGTCTCGCCGTCGGAGGCGAGGGGAAGGGCGACGTAGTCGTCGCCGTTGAGCTCCTCGCAGATGATGCCGGAGCAGAGGATGAAGCCGCCGAGCCCCACCATCAGATTGAGGACGGTCGCGCGGTCGGTGACCTTGATCTCCCGCTCGTAGCTGCGGGCGCTGAAGATCTCCTCGGCGAGATAAAAGGTGGCGCCGTCCCCCTGCTCAAAGGAGAGGCAGGGGTAGGGGCGGAGATCCTCCATCGAAACGGACGGTTTCCCGGCGAGGGGGTGTCTGCGCCAGAGATAGACGTACGCGCGGCAGTCGATCAGCGGCGTGAAGACCAGATTGTGCGCGGAAAACAGTTTTTCCATCGCGCGGTGATTGAACTCGGAGAGATAGAGGATGCCGATCTCGCTGCGCATCTCGCTTACGTCGTTGATGACGTCCATCGTCTTCGTCTCCCGGACGGCAAACTCGTACTCGGTCATATCGTACTCGCGCACCATCTCCACGAACGCCTTGACGGCAAAGGAGTAATGCTGCGCCGAAACGCCGAACTTTTTCTTGCGGACGCCGGAGGAGCCGTACTTTTCCAGAACGGACTCGTACTGCCCGTAGAGCTGGCGGGCGTACAGGAGGAACTCTTCCCCGTCCGCCGTCAGCGTTACGCCTTTGCCGGTGCGGTGAAAGATCGTTACGCCGAGCTCCTTCTCCAGCTCGCGGAGAGACGCGGTCAGCGAGGGCTGCGCCATATAGAGCTGCTCGGACGCGCGGCTGAGAGAGCCCGTTTCCGCGATCACGATCATATACCGAAGCTGCTGGAGGGTCATACCCGTTCTCCTTTTTCGCTTTTTGCGGAGACCGGCGGCTGCCGGAAACTCCTTTTCCTCTTTTTTCAGCGGAGGGCGATATTCCGGTCGTAGATGCGGTAGGACCAGAGGGAGGACGAGCCCTCGATCGACATCGTATAATAGACGGTCAGATAATCCGCGTTCGGCAGGTGTCCGTACTCGTTTCTCACCAGACCGACGTTGTGGTTGCGGGCAAAGCCGGTCTCCGCCGGGCCGACGACCGCGAGATTCGTCCAGGAGGCGTTTTGATCGGTAAAGGCGTAGAGCGCCCCGGCGACCTTTTTGCCGGTCAGCTTGCCCACCCGGAAGGAGGAGGAGATAAAATCGGGCGCGCTCGTCGGGTTGGGGTGGCAGTCGGACGCGCCGTAAAAGACGTTTTCCGCGGGATCGTAGAGAAAATCGGCGTTGTTGAGATAATCCTTCCCGCCGTTGAGGTTTTTCAGCCCGGTGACGGAAACGCGCTTTTCGGCGCCGAGAACGGGCGCGGACAGATCGGAAAAGTCGCACTCGCGGACGATCGTGCGGGTGCCGTTTTTATCTCCCTTTGTATAGAAGAGCCAGACCCTGCCCGCCTTGTCGATGCTGACGACGCTCGGCTGCCCGACGCCCCACTGGAAGGACGTGACGGAAGGATCCTTCGTGAAATCGACGATCGGGGCGCTGCCGACGGTGGTAAACGGCCCGGCGGGACTCTTCGCTACGGCGATACCGACCTTGTTTTCCTGACTGTCGCTTGAGGTGCAGCCGAGGTACGCCATCAGGTAGGAATAGCTCTCTCCCTGCCAGGAAAAGACGCCGCGGATCACCGAGGGGTCGCAGGTGTGGCGGGCGTCCCAGTTGCCCGCCGTGGGGGAGAGGACCAGCGTCTCCTCGCCGTAGGTATAGGTCCCGTCCGCGTTCGGCGTGCCCTTCCGGCAGCCGATGTAGTCGGTAACGTTATAGGATTTTTTGTTGGTGCAGTAGTAGACGTACCGGGTCCCGTCCGGCTCCTCGATGACCGAGGGACAGTAGTTGTAAATCCCGGACTTGACCGGAGAGAAGAGGAGATTATCGGAGGGGGGAAGCACGACCGGCTCCCGGGACGCCGTCGTCTCAGGGGCCGTCGTTTCCGGGGCTTTGGTCGTATCCGGCGTTTTAGTTGTATCCGGCGTTTTAGTCGTATCCGGCGTTTTGGTCGTATCCGGCGTTTTGGTCGTATCCGGCGTCTTCGTCGTATCGGACGCCTTCGTCGTATCGGGCGCTTTGGTCGTGCCGGGGTCTTCCGTCGAGGGGGCGGTCTCCGGGGGCTGCGTGCCGTCGGGGAGATCCGTTCCGGCGCCGCCGTGAGGATCGGCCGCTTCCGTCCCCGGCACGCCGGTCGTATCGGACGCCTCCGTCCCCGTCACGGGATCGGCCGTTTCCCCGCCGCAGGAAGCAAAAGAAGAAAGAAGCAAAAGCGCGAGAAGAAAAGAAAGGATCCGTTTCATATCTGTCTCCGTCGGTTTATTTGGTCCAGGTACTGCGGGAGAAGAGGACGAGGATCGGGAAGATCTCCAGCCGCCCCGCCAGCATATCGAGGATCAGCGTCCCCTTGGAGAGAACGCTGTACGCGCCGTAGTTGGCGGTCGGGCCCACGCCGTCGAGCCCCGGTCCGATGTTGTTGAAACAGGCGATGACCGAGGTGACGGCGGTGGTCGTGGAGTTTGCGTCAAACGAGAGGATGAGAAAACTGACAAGCAGGATAAAGACGTAGGCGGCGAGGTAGTTCGAGGTGTTCTCGATCGAGCGCTCGCTGATGACCTGCCCGCCCGAGCGGATGACCTGCACCTTGTTTGGATGGAGGATGCGGAGGACGTTACGGCGGAGGGTCTTGAAGACGAGGATCAGCCGCGCGACCTTGAAGCCGCCGCCCGTGCTGCCCGCCGACGCGCCGACGCACATCAGAAGGACGAGGATCGCCTTGGAAAAGACCGGCCACGCGTCAAAATCCACGGTGGAAAAGCCGGTGGTCGTCATAATGCTGGAGACCTGGAAAAAGGCGTGGCGCAGCGTCTCCCCCGCCGTGGCGTAGAGCGCGCGGATGTTGAAGGCGACCAGCGCCGTGCTGCCCGCCGCCAAAAGAAAATAGAGACGGAGCTCGTCGTTTTTGAGCGCGGGTCTGATCTGCTTTAAAAGGATCAGATGGTAGACGGTGAAGTTGACCCCGAAGAGGAGCATAAAGACCGCGGTCACGGTCTGCAAATAGGGGCTGTAGCCGGCAAGGCTGGTGTTTTTCACACCGAAGCCGCCGGTCCCCGCGGTCCCGAAGGAGGTGCAGAGCGCGTCGAAGGCCGGCATCCCGCCGAAGAGGAGAAAGAGAAAGCAAAGCGCGGTCAGCGCGAGGTAAATCAGGTAGAGGATCTTGGCGGTCTCGCGCATCCGGGGCGCCAGCTTGCCGACGGTGGGACCGGGACTCTCCGCGCGCAGCAGATGGACGGTATTGCCCGTGCCGCGGTTGGCCGCCGGCACGATGGCGAGGAGGAAAACGAGCACGCCCATCCCGCCGAGCCAGTGGCTGAAGCTGCGCCAGTAGAGGACGGCGCGGGAGAGCGCCTCCACGTCCGGCACGACCGAGGCGCCGGTGGTGGTAAAGCCGGAAACGATCTCAAAGAGCGCGTCGATAAAACGCGGGATCTCCCCGGAAAAGAAGAAGGGCAGCGCCCCAAAGAGGCTCATCAAAATCCAGGAAAGCGCGACGCTGACCATCCCCTCGCGCGCGAAATACTGCCGCTCTTCCCCTCCCCGGCGGGAAGTGAGAAAAAGGAGAAGCGAGAAAAGCGCCACGAGCCCCGCCGACGCGAGAAACGCCAGCGCGGTGCGCGTCCGCCCCTCCGCCAGCGCGAAGGCAAGCGAGGGGAGCATAAAGAGCGCTTCGAGCCCGAGGATCTGGGAGACGATGCGGGAAATGATCTTGTGATTCATGGTTCTCCCTTACTGAAACACGTCGTTGAGCGTGAGGATGGTGCTGTTGCGGTTGGTCACGACGACAACGGTGTCCCCCGGAGAGAAGACCGAGCTGCCGTCCGGGATCTCGGTGCGGCTGCCGTGGGTGATGCAGGCGATCAGAACTCCCTTTTTCAGCCGCAGATCGCGCAGGGGCACGCCGTGCCGGAGGGTGTTTTTGTCCACGCGGAACTCGATCGCCTCCGCCTTGCCGTCCGCGATAAAATGGACGGCGTTGGCGGCGCCCGTCTGGTTTTTGATCGCGCGGACGTAGCGCACGATCCCGGAGCAGCACAGCTCCTTCGGACTGATCACGCTGCCGAGGGAAAGCTGATCGAGCACGCGGGTATCGTCCACGCGGCCGAGCTTGGTGATGATCTGGGGAACGCCGTTTGCGTGCGCGTAGAGAGAGATGACGATATTGAGCTCATCCATCCCGGTCAGGGAGACGGCCGCGTCGCAGCCGGAGAGCCCCTCGCTTTCCAGCACGAGGCGGTTGGTCGCGTCCGCGTTGATGATCTCGGCGTCCGGCAAAAGTTCGGAGAGCTGCTCGCAGCGCGCGCGGTCCTGCTCGATGATCTTGACGGTCATCCGGCTTTTGAGGAGCTGCTCCGCCAGATAATAGGCGCTCCGTCCTCCGCCGCAGATCATCACCCGCCGCGCGCGGCGGGAGAGGATGCCGAGGTCGGAGAGCAGCTCGGAGAGGACGTTGGTGGGCGCCGTGACGAAGATGCGGTCGCCCTCCCGCAGTTCAAAATCGCCGGACGGGGTCATCACTTCCCCGCTGCGCAGGACCGCGCAGACGAGGACCCGGCACTTGATGATGCCGTGCAGGTCGCCGAGGGTCACGCCGCAGAGCTTGCTGTCCTCCTCGATCCGCAGCTCCGCGATCTCCACCCGGCCCTTGGCGAAGGTATCCAGCTTGAGAAAGCCGGGGTATTTGAGAAGACGCTCGATCTCCTTCGCCGCCTGCTTATCGGGATTGACGGACATGGAAAGCGGAAAGATGTCCCTCATTTCGTAGATCTGGCCCGAATACTCGGGGTTGCGGACCCGCGCGATGGTGTGCAGCCCGGGATTGATCCCGTGCGCCGTCAGACAGGAGAGAAGGTTGATCTCGTCGCTGCCGGTGGCGGCGATCAGAAGATCCGCGTCGCCGACCCCCGCCTGCAGGAGCGTGTCCCGCACGGCGCAGTTGCCGCAGAGAGTCATCACGTCGTACTGCTCCTGTACGTTTTCGAGAACGGCGGGCTCGCTGTCGATCAGCGTAACGTCTCCGCCCTCCGCCGTAAGCTGACGGATCAGGGTCGTTCCCACTTTTCCGCCGCCTGCCAGAATGATCTTCATATCCTACCCTCAAAAGCGGCCGCCGCCTCGCGGGCGGCCCGCCGCCGTCTCCGGGAGTCCGTCGAAAAAGAGAAAAGACTCCCGATTTGTCCTTATTATATTCGTTTCTCCTTCTTTTGTCAATAACCGCGCCCTTTCCCGGCGGCGGGCGGGAGATTTCCCGCCGTTTCAAAAACCTATTGACTTTGTATGCTTTTGGTGTTATAGTAAAAAAAAAAGACGGCCACCGCCGCCGAAAGGAGCTTACCATGTCACGTATTTATTCTTCCGCCGACGCGATGATCGGCGGCACCCCCCTCTTGGAGCTTACCCGTCTGGAGAAGGCGCACGGGCTACACGCGCGGCTAATCGCCAAGCTGGAGTCCGCCAATCCCGCCGGATCGGTCAAGGACCGGATCGCCCGCGCGATGCTGGACGAGGCGGAGGCCTCCGGCCGGCTGAAACCCGGCTCGGTCATCATCGAGCCCACCTCCGGCAACACGGGGATCGGACTCGCCTCCGTCGCGGCGGCGCGCGGCTACCGGATCCTGATCGTGATGCCGGACACGATGTCGGTCGAGCGGCGCCGGCTGATGCAGGCGTACGGCGCCGAACTGGTGCTCACCGAGGGCGCAAAGGGGATGAAAGGGGCGATCGCAAAGGCGAAAGAACTTGCCGCCGAGATCCCGGACTCGTTTATCCCCGGGCAGTTCACCAACCCCGCCAACCCGGACGCCCACTACAAAACGACCGGCCCGGAGATCTGGGCGGATACCGACGGAGAGATCGATCTCTTTGTCGCCGGGGTCGGTACCGGCGGGACGGTTACCGGCGTCGGCCGTTACCTGAAGGAACAAAAGCCCTCCGTCCGCGTGATCGCCGTGGAGCCGGCCTCCTCCCCCGTCCTCTCGGGCGGGGCGCCCGGCGCGCATAAGATCCAGGGGATCGGCGCGGGCTTTGTGCCGGACGTGCTCGATACGGCGGTTTATGACGAGATCCTTCCCGTCGAAAACGAGGACGCCTTCGCCGCGGCGCGCGAGGTCGGGCGCAGGGAGGGCGTTCTGGTCGGCATCTCCTCCGGCGCGGCGCTCTTCGCCGCGATCACCATAGCGAAACGCCCGGAAAACGCGGGCAAGACGGTCGTCGTCCTTTTCCCCGACGGGGGCGACCGCTACCTCTCCACCGCGCTCTACGCGGAGTGAGCCCTCCGGCGCAAACACCGCCCGCAGGAAGCGAAAACCGGCGCGATCCGCAACGGATCGCGCCGGTCGTTTTTTTTCCGGATCAGCCGGGGAGACGCGCGTCGGAGACGAAGAGGATCTCCGGCTCCGGATCAAGGTAGATCTTGCTTGCGCTGAAGACGAGGGAGACGGTGTTTTCCCCCTTTTTGAGCGGGACGGGAAGGTAAACGTAGTCCTCGTGGAAATCCGCCTCGGCGACGCTTGCGGGCGAGGTGCGGTAGAAGCAGGCGACGCCGGAGGACTTGCGGTTGATCGTCAGCTCCGCCTTGCCGATCGAGCCGTGGTTGTCAAACTTCCATTTCAGCCAGGCGAGCCCCGCCTCCTCCGCCGTGACCGTCACGCGGACGCGCGAGCCGACGGGAGAGGTCAGATCGCTCACGCTCACCGTTCCGGCGGACCGCTCGTCGGTCCGGACAAGGGAAAGATCGTCAAGGATCGCCTCGGTCGCGTCGCTCTCCGCCTCGTAGCGGACGCCGACCGTCGCCGTTTCCGCCGTCGCGGTAAAGAAGAGAGAACGGCGGACGGTGCGCTGCTCGTCGTAATTCTTGGCCTGAGATATGGTGGAAAAGACGGTCGCGGATTTTTCCCCGTCGCCGCAGTCGGCAAAGAGCCGGGCGGTGGAGGGGTTGGTCGCGTAGAGGTACGCCGTCAGCCGGTAGGTGGCGCCGACCTTCAGCCCGGTTATCTGCTGGCTGATAACGGAGTTGCCCTTCATCTGCACGGCGTACTTGCCGGAGGTGGAGAACTCGCTGATCTTCACGCTGCCCTCGGGCCTGTACGCCGAAAGATCGCCGCTTTCAAAGCCGGCGTTTTCGATCTTTACGCTGTCCACGGGGAGAAACTCCGTCTTCGGGATATAGTACTTGCCGTCCTCCTCGTAGCCGCCGTTCGCCGCAAGCACCGTCTCGAAGTTCTGCTGATAGAGATCGAGGATCTCGGTGATCTTCAGGCGCGCGGGGAGCTTGGCGGCGTACATATAGGTCCCGGTGTCGCCGCTGTCGGAGATCGGGAGGTTGACGATCACACCCTGCCCGTCCTGCCAGACGTAGGTATTGACCTCCTCCGGCAGATCCTTTGTCCCGTTGATGATCCCCACGACCGTCAGCGCGATCCCGCAGGTGCTCTCGCAGTCGTAGCCGGCGAGGGAGCCGATCTTGCAGGTTTGGAGATAATCGCCGCCGCCGTAAAGCAGATCCAGCAGTACAAATCCGCAGTTGATGGTGTTGTTGGTCTGGCGGGTCCGCTCGCCGAAATAGTGGCGGTTCTCAAAGGTCTTGTAAGCGATGCGCCAGTTATCGGGGTACTGCCCGTAGAGCGCGAAGACCTCCTCCACGACCGCCTCCTGATCCGATCCCTTCGGGAAAACGCCGGCGGCGGTACGGATCAGAGCGGGGATATCCGACTCGAAGTAGGCGAGCGAGAACATGACGGTAAACATCTGCGACCAGAGGACGTTGTCGCGGTCGCCGGTCGCCTCGCCGAAGATCCGGCCCATCTCGGCCGCTTCGTAGGGCATCCCCGCCGCCGTCAGCCCGAGGGTGTCGGCGCCGAGGTAGGGCTCGGTAACGAAGCTGTAACGGTTGCCGTACTCGCCGTTGCCGCCGAACTGCGGGAGCTGGTCGTTCTGGCTGTACATGGCGTACGCGCCGACCTGCCTCTGCCCGCCGCCCATATCGTAAACGTCGTAGTCGACCCAGCCCTTCGTGATATAGTAAGGGGCGAGGGAGCCGTGGTTTTTATACATATTCCGCAGGATATACAGGTTGACGATATCCACGCTGAAATCGTCGTCGTTCCAGACTTCCCACAAACCCGTTTCCGCGTTTTTGAGGAGCTTGTTCGTGTGCTTGACCATCGCGTTGTTGCCGGCGTACGCGCCCCTGCAGATCCGGAAGGCGCTGTCCGGCATCGCCACGCGGCAGCGGCTGCTGCCCGAGATCTTGGCGAACTCGTGCCCGGAGAGAAATCCGACCAGCTGGGCAAGGAAGGCGGACTTCGTCTTGTCGGCGTATTCCTCCTTGCCGATCACCCAAAACAGATCCTCGGTCCGGGGCTTCTCCTCCGCGGCGGAGTCCCCGCCGGTCGTATCCGCGGGAACGGAGGGGGTACAGGCGGTCAGAAGAAAAAGACACGCCGAAAAAAACGCCAGAAACTTATTCCGTTTTTTCATAACATCACCTCGGGGGAAAGAGTTCTTTCCTTATTCTTCTTTTATTGTAATCGCTTTTTTCCGTCAAAACAACCCTTTTTGAGGAAGATTTGGGGGAAAAATCCGACCTCGCCCCCCGCCCCGCCCTTGACACCGTCCCGCCGGAGATGATAAAATGTTGCCGACCGGGATAACCCGCCGCGGAGGTGCCAGCCGATGATCGGTACGATCCTTTTCTTTGTTTTTCTCTCCCTGTTTCTTCTTGCGGGGATTTTTTTGCCGCGCAAAGCCGCGACCCGGCGCTTCTGCGTTTTTCTTGCGGCCGCCGCGCTCGCGCTCGACGTGTTTCTCTTCAATTTCCGTTCCTTCCACCTTCTCTTCGGCGGGTATGAAAAAGCGGAGATCCCGCTTGCCGAACTCTCCGTCTCCGGCGCGGGGGAAACGCCCTATACCTCCCGCGAAAACGGCTCCCCCCTCGTCCTCACGCTGGAAAACGCCGGGCGGCGGGTCGGCACGCTCAAGATCGACTGCGCCTTCTCCGGGGAAGCGGACGCAATCGAGGTGAAGGTCAGCGCCTCCGACGAGAGCAACGCCGCCTCCCTGCGCCAGAATGTCGCCTCCGGGCGGATCCTGCGGGGAGACGCGCACAGCCGCTTCCTCTCCCTTAATCTGACGGGCGAGGTCCGTACCCTGCGGCTCTCCCTCTCCTGCGCGTCGGGCGGCGCCTTTACGGTAACGGGGCTCTCCCTGAATGAGAATATCCCCCTCTCCCTCTCCCCGATCCGTCTTTTTGTCTTCCTCGCCCTCTCGCTCGCCCTTTACGCGCTCTTTTCCTTCCCCTCGATGCGGGAGAGCTACGAGAACGCCCGTCTCCCCTTTTTGCGCGCGGCGGGCGCGATGACCGCCCTTTTTATCCTCGGGGCGTGTCTTTTGACCGTTTTCTATAATCTCAACACCGCCGGGACCCCCTTTACCTCCCCCGCGCAGACCGACGGCAACCAGATCACAAAAGAGCTGGTCGACGCCTTTGAAGCGGGACAGGTATCCCTTCTCGACGAGGTGCCGGAGGAGCTTTTGCGGCTGGATAACCCCTACGACTGGTCGGAGCGCCTGCAAAAGGGCGTCTCCTACAAGTGGGACCACCTGCTCTATGACGGAAAATACTACTCCTATTACGGGATCGCGCCGGTCTTTCTCCTCTTTCTTCCCTACCATCTGCTGACCGGCTTCTACTTCCCCACGCCGCCCGCCGTGCTGCTGTTCGGCGGGATGGGGATCCTTTTCCTCTCCCTTCTTTTCTGCGAGGTCGTCCGGCTTTTCGGGCGGCGTTTGCCGGTCGGACTGCTGCTCTCCTCCCTTGCCGTTCTGCAGCTTTCCTCCGGCGTGTGGTATAACTTCCTCTCTCCGCTCTTTTACGAGATCGCGCAATCCTCCGGCTTTTGCTTTACCTCTTGCGGTCTGTGGCTCCTTCTCCGCTCCGGCGTCGCCGGAGGGGAGCGGATCCGCCTCCCCTCCCTCGCCCTCTCCACGACCTGCCTCGCCCTTGCCGTTCTCTGCCGTCCGACCCTCGCCGTCTACTGCGTCGCCTCCCTCTTTTTCCTCGGATACGGACTGAAGCGTACGCGCGAAGCGGCCCTCTCCGGCGGGAAAAAACCGGGGGGCGCCGCCGCGCGGTTCCTTGCCGCCGCCCTTCTCCCTTACGTGATCCTCGGCGGCGCGCAGATGCTCTACAATCACGCCCGATTCGGCTCTTTCTTCGACTTCGGCATCCAGTATTCGCTGACGATCAACGACTTCACCCGCTCCGAATACCATACCGGCTTCCTTTTGATCGGATTTTTCAATTTCCTTTTGGCGGCGCCGGTCCTCAAGCCGGAGTTCCCCTACGTTTTCTCCAACTTTTCCACCCTCGGCGTCGGCGGCTATTACTTTGTCGCCAACCGCAACGCGATCGGGCTGTTCTTCCGCTCTCTGCCGGTCTGGGGGTACGCCGCGATCCGCCCCGCGTGGAGAAGTCTGGAAAAAGAGGAAAAAAGAAAAGCGCTCCTCCTCGGTCTGCCGACCTGCCTTATCTGCCCGCTCGTGGTGATCGGCTCGATCTGGGAGAGCGGCTACGGCGTGCGCTACGCCTGCGACTTTGCCGTGGAGCTGATCCTCGGCGGTACCCTCCTTCTCTGGCTGATCTACCTGCGGCGCGCCGAGCGGCAGACAAAAAAACTGCTGTACGGCTTCTTCGTTTTCTCCGCGCTTGCCGCCCTCGTGATCAACGGCGCGATGATCTGGGACTACTTCCCCAAGGACGGAGGGCTGCGGCTCTTTGCCTTCTTCTTCTCCCGTACCTTTACCCCCGGCTGATCTCCTGCCCCCGAAAATCTTTCAGAAAAGAGGTCGCACGATGAAACGGTTTTTCTCTTTTTTGCTTGCTCTTTTCCTTTGCTGCGGCGCGCTGCCGCTCTTTGCCGCCTGCCGGTCCGAGGGGCCGGAAACGGCGGACACGACCGCGGCGGAGACCGCTGACGGGACCTTCCCGCCGGACACCTCCGCCCGCCCCGCGGACACCGATACCGGCGCGGCGGATACGACCGACCCGGTCACGGCGGCGCCCGGAACAGAGCCGGCCGACGGAACGGAACCGGCCGCCGGGACAAAAGAAACGGCCGCGGCCACCCAAGCCCCCGAAACCGCGGAAACGCCCGCTTTGCCGGGGATTGACCCGAACGCGCCGATCCTTGAACGTCTTTCCCCCTCCGACGGAAAGAAACTGCGGATCGCCTTTATCGGCGACAGCATCACGCAGGGGACGGGCGCGTCCAATCAAGCGACCGATAGCTATCCGGCGCAGCTCCAGGCCCTCCTCGGAAGCGGGGTCGTGATCGGAAACTTCGGCAAGGCGTCGGCGTACACGCTGGCGGCAAACGACCCCTTTAACGCCAAGGCGTCGACCCCCGATCTTTCCTACCGCAACACGCAGCAGTATAAAGACAGTCTTTCCTTCGGCGCCGATATCGTCGTGATCGCGCTCGGCTGCAACGATATCCGCAGCTTTTCCTGCGCCGAGGCGCTCCAGCACTACAAAACCGCGCTCGCGTCGCTCGCAAACGAGTACGCCGCCCTCCCGACGGTGCAGAAGGTCTATATCGCCACCCATATCAAAACGACCAACGCGGCGGTCATCCGCCAGTTCAGCGAAGGCCCGCTGCAAAAGCTGCAGCGCGAGGTCGCGGCGGAGTGCGGGTACGAGGTGATTGACGTGTACGCGATGACCGAGGACTACTTCAACGTGATGCTCCACTACACCGGCGACCGCGTCCACCCGAACAAGGAGCAGTACGGCGAGATGGCGCGGATGTACGCCGCCTTCTTCAAGGGAGAGACCTTCACGCCCACCGTGCCGGAAACGTCCTCCACCGGCGTCGTCTACGTCAAGGCGGGCGGGCAGAGCTCCGGCAAGGGCGCGACCCCCGCGGCCGCGGTCAACTCGCTGGCGAAGGCGGTCGGGCTCCTGCGGAAAACGGGCGGGACGGTGGTGATCTGCGGGCCCTATTCGACGACCTACGAACCGCATCTGCCGGAAACGAAGGGGCGCATCACCGTGACCTCCTCCTACGGCGGCGCCGACTACGCCGCCTCGGCGGGCGCGTATCTCGGGATCGCCCATAACCTTTACCTCTACGGCGACTATACCTTTGAGCGCATCACCGTCCGGGCGGACGTCGACAATTCCATCATCATCGGCAACTATCACAACAACGTCTTCGGCGATGGGATCATAAGCGCCCTCAAGACCGGGATCACCACCTATCCCCTGCTGCTCGTCGGCTATAACGTTGCCTCCGGCGGGATCCCGGCCGAGGCGGTCTCCCTCCACGGGACCTGTACCTTCTCCGCCGCCTCCGGAACCTGGGCGTACCTGCGCGGCGGCAACCGGCGCTCCAACGCCGCCTTCACCGTCGGCACGGTCGATCCCGGCGCCAGACTGAAGATCACGGTAAGCGGCGGGATCTACCTGAACGCGGGAACAAACAACCTGTCCGCCGCGACGGGGATGAACTCCTTTGAAGGAGAGTGCGATATGATCATCACGGGCGGCACCTTCAAGGGCACCGTCTACGCCGTCGGCCGGATCGGCGACAACACGAGCGGGACCCCGGCCAAAATGACGGGTACGGTCCGTCTCTCCGTAACGGGCGGCACCCTCTCCGGCGGCCGCGGCCGTGTGCAGGACACCTCCGTTTCGGTCACCGGGACCGTCTCCGTCTCCGTCAACGGCTCCTCCCTCGACGGCCTCTATCTCAACCCCGTGACGCGCGGCGCCGACCCCTATATCCTCTTCTCCGGCGGGAAGTATTACCTTTACTCCACCAACGCCCCGACCTCCGGCTATCAGGTCAGCGTCTCCGAGAACCTTGCGGACTGGGTGGATCACGGCTACTGTCTCAAAACGGCGGACGTCTACGGCACGCCGACTTCCTCCGCCGGCTTCTGGGCGCCGGAGGTCTACGAGTATCAGGGCAAGTTCTATCTCGTCTACACCGTGGCGGAGCACCTCGGCGTCGCCGTGGCGGACTCCCCGCTCGGTCCCTTCAAGAACAGCGCGACCTCCTTCCTCTTCAATGATAAAACCATCGACGGGCATCTCTTCTTCGACGACGACGGAAAGGTCTATCTCTACTTTGTAAAGGTCGAAAACGGCAACCACATCCACGGCGTGGAGTTCGATATGGGAACGCTCCGGCCGAAGGGGACGCCTATCCTCCTCCTCTCCCCCAAAAGCGGAACGTGGGAAAAGGTCTCCGGCACCGTCGCCGAAGGGCCGTTCGTTCTTAAGCATAACGGACTCTATTATCTCACTTACAGCGCAAACGGCTATACCAGCCAGGATTACGCCCTCGGCAGCGCGACCTCCTCCTCCCCGCTCGGCTCCTTTACCCGCACCGCCGGCAATCCCTTCCTCAAAAAGGATCCGTCCAAAGGCGTCTACGGACCGGGGCATCACAGCTTTTTCACGGCGGCAAACGGCGAGCCGATGATCGTCTACCACATCCACAATTCCGCCGCGGAGGTCCACTCCCGGATGGTCTGCGTCGACCGCTATTCCTTTGTCCCCGACGCGGGAGGCCCGGACCGGATCGTCGTCGCGGGCCCGACGAAGACCCCGCAGCCGATCCCGAACTGAAGCAAAAAACCCGCGTCCGCCTGCAGGCGGACGCGGGTTTTTTCTTTTTTTATTTTTGCGGTGGCTGGCGGTACTGCGGCGGGACCGGCTGTCCCGGCTGCGGCTGTCCCGGCTGCGGGGGCTGGGTCGGGTACGCGGCGCGCGCCGCCCGGCTCATCCTCTTTTTGCGTTTTGCCTTGACGATCAGCACGATCACAAGAACGATGACCAAGAGCAAAACGAGAACGGGGAGCGCCGCCGCGAGGAAAACGGCCAGATCCTGCGAGCCGGAGAGGAAACCCTCCCACCCCTCGGAGAACGCCGCCTTCAGGCGCTGGCCGAAGGTCTCGGGCGCCGGGACGGTGTAGTCGACGACCTCCGTCAGCGTCATCGTCACGGTCGAATAGCTGACCTGCTGGTCGATATTCCGCAATCTTGCCTCATAGCTCTCGATATGGTAGCGCACCTCGGAGAGCTTATCCTCCAGCTGCAAGAGATAGGAGAGATCGTCCGCCTTTTCCAGCATCGCGAGCAGGCGTTCTTCCTGTGTTTTGTAGGAGGAGAGGCGGGCGGCCAGATCCTGGTACGCCTCCGTCACGTCCGCGACGTTGGTGGAGGAGGAGATCACGTTGCAGTATCCGCCGACGGAATTGAGATAACTGTCAAACTCTTTTGCGGGAATGCGGACGGTGATCTCCGCCGAACGGTAGGAGCGGTCGCCCCGGGCGGTGCGGTTGTAGACGTTGGTCTTGCCGGTGTAGCCGCCGAGCTTTTCCGCGTCGGAGAGGAGCCGTCCGAGGGCGGCGTCGAACTCTCTCGTTTCCAGAGCGAGGTTCGCCGTGTAGATCCGCTTGCGTTCTCCGGCGTCCGTTTTTTCTTCGCCCTTGTCGGCGAGGGAAGACGCCTCGGCCGGAGCCGGCGCTTCCTTCTCATACTCGTCGTAGACGTTGGAGAAGGCGTCCTCCCCTTCCCTGTACGAAAGGGAGGGCTCGGCGGCGTAATCGTTTCCGCCGGGCGCCGAGGCGCGGGCGCAGGAAACGGCGCAGAGGGACACAAGGAGCAGCGCGAGAAGAAGGGCGGGCGCGGAAAGGGATCTCTTGTTCATTCGTTTCATAAACGTTCCTTTCTCCCGTTCGGGGGCCGCACGGATCAGAGCTTGGCAAGCGCTTCCGTGAGGGCTTTTCTCTTTATACGCAGCTTCTCAAGTTTTTCCTTTTCCGCGTTGACGACGGCGGCGGGCGCCCGGGAAACGAACGCCTGGTTTGCGAGCATTCCCTCCGCGCGAGCGATCTCCGCGTCGGTCTTCGCCGCCTCCTCGGCCAGGCGTTTTTTCTCCGCTTCGAGGTCGACCAGCTCCCGCAGGGGGATATAGACGGTCGCGGCGTCGGTCACGATGCTGACCGAATCCTCGGCGGGGGCTTCTTTTGCCAGACGGACGGCGCTCACGCCGGCGAGCCGCTCAAAGAAGACGTGCGTCGGCTCGGCGAACGCCTCCGGGTCGCGGGTGATGAGGTAGGCGTCCGTCCGGGTCTTCGAGGGGACGTTCATCTCGGCGCGGCGGGTACGGATCCCGCGGATCACGGCGATCAGCTTTTCGACCCGGTCGGCCTCCTCCGGATAGCGGGCGATCCCGGCTGGATAGGGCTGCGTGAGGATCATCGCGCCCTCCTCGTGCGGCAGCGCCTGGAAGATCTCCTCGGTGATAAAGGGCATAAAGGGGTGCAGCAGCCGCAGAATGCGGTCGAGCGTATAGGCGATCGTGCGCTGGCAGACGAGATTTTCCGGCGTGCCCTTCGCCTGCAGGCGGGGCTTAGCCAGTTCGATATACCAGTCGCAGAAGACGTCCCAGATAAAGTCGTAGATCGAGGCGAGCGCCACGCCGAGCTCGTACTTTTCGATATTGGCGGCGGCGTTCTCCGCCGTTTCGGAGAGACGGGTGAGGATCCACTTATCCTCGGGGGCCAGCTCCGCCCCGGCGGGGAGAGAGGTGTCCTCCGTCTCCAGATTCATCAAAACGAAGCGGGCGGCGTTCCAGAGCTTGTTCGCGAAGTTGCGGGCGGACTCGATCTTCTCCTCCGAATAGCGCATATCGTTTCCGGGCGAGTTGCCGGTCACCAGCGCAAAGCGGAGCGCGTCCGCGCCGTAGCGGTCGATGACCTCCAGCGGGTCGATGCCGTTGCCGAGGGATTTGGACATTTTTCTCCCCTGGCTGTCGCGCACGAGCCCGTGGATAAAGACGCGCGGGAAGGGGATCTCCTTCATATTCTCGATCCCCATGAAGATCATCTTGGAGACCCAGAAGGTGATGATATCGTACCCGGTCACGAGCACGCTTGTCGGATAGTAGCGGGCAAGGTCGGCGGTCTTTTCCGGCCAGCCGAGGGTCGTGAAGGGCCAGAGGGCGCTCGAGAACCAGGTGTCCAGCACGTCCTCGTCCTGCCGGATGTGCGTGCCGCCGCACTTCGGGCAGACCGTGACCTCTTCTTCCGCCACGGTCAGCTCCCCGCAGTCGCCGCAGTAATAAGCGGGGATCCGGTGCCCCCACCAGAGCTGGCGGGAGATGCACCAGTCGCGGATGTTCTCCATCCAGTTGAGATAGATCTTTGAGAAGCGGTCGGGGATATAGCGGATCTTTCCCTCCTTCACGGCGGCGATCGCCGGCTCCGCGAGCGGCTTCATCTTTACAAACCACTGCAGAGAGGCCAGCGGCTCGATCGCCGTGCCGCAGCGGTAGCAGTGCGCCACGGCGTGGACGGTCTTTTCCACCTTGACAAGGTATCCGCCCGCCTCGAGATCGGCCACGATCGCCTCTCTCGCCTCAAAGCGGTCCATCCCCTCGTACTTCGTTCCGAAGTCGGTCTTGATCCGCCCCGCCGTGTCGATCACCTGGATGATCGGCAGCTGATGGCGCTGACCGGTCTCAAAGTCGTTCGGGTCGTGAGCGGGGGTGATCTTGACGCAGCCGGTGCCGAAGTCGGTACGCGCCGCCTCGTCGGCGACGACGGGGATCTCCCGTCCCACCAGCGGCAAAATCAGCGTCTTTCCGATCAGATCCCGGTAGCGGTCGTCCTCCGGGTTGACGGCGACGGCGCTGTCGCCGAGCATCGTCTCCGGGCGGGTGGTCGCCACGATCACGAAGCGATCCTCCCCCTTTACGGGGTAGCGGATATGCCAGAAGGCGCCCTCGGTATCCTTGTGCTCCACCTCGGCGTCGGAGAGCGCGGTGTTGCAGTGCGGGCACTGGTTGATGATGCGCTGGCCGCGGTAGATCAGTCCCTTTTCATAAAGGGAAACGAACACCCGTCTCACCGCCACGGAGAGCGAGTCGCTCATAGTGAACGCCTCGCGCGACCAGTCGCAGGAGGAGCCGAGCTTGCGCAGCTGGCCGGTGATGCGGTTGCCGTACTTTTCCTTCCAGTCCCAAACGAGCTTCAAAAACGCCTCCCGGCCGATGTCGTGGCGGGAAAGGCCTTTTTCCTTGCGCAGCACCTCCTCCACCTTGATCTGCGTGGCGATCCCGGCGTGGTCGGTCCCGGGGACCCAGAGGGTGCTGTATCCCTGCATCCGCTTGGTGCGGATGATGATGTCCTGCAGCGTTTCGTCCAGCGCGTGCCCCATGTGCAGCTGCCCCGTTACGTTCGGGGGCGGGATCACGACGGAAAAGGGGGTCTTCGTTTCGTCCGGATCGGGAAGAAACGCGCCGGACTCCTCCCACATTTTGTAAAGCCGGTCTTCAAACTCCGCGGGGGCGTAGGTCTTGGGCAGTTCTTGTTTCATGATGATCTCCTCTCTTTCTCTGCGGACGAAAAAAACGCCCGCAAGCCCGTATGACAGGGCGTTTTGCGGACGCGGTACCACCTATCTTCACGCCTTGCGGCGCCTCCTTTGCTCTGTATCGGGAGCGCCCGTCCGGCTCTACCGGGGGTTTTCCGAAACCCCTTTCTGCCGGCCGCTCGGGAGGGACGCGATCCTCTCTTGCCGTGCGCTCGCACCGACCGCGCACTCTCTGGGGACAGAGGAGGGGATCTTTTTCTCCGTCTTTGCGTTACCCTTATCATAGCACGGGCGTTTCTCTTTGTCAAGAGCTTTGTCCCGCGGAAAAGAAACGGGACGCGGCGTACGCCGCGTCCCGTTTCTTTTCCTTATTTAGTTAAGAGCCATATTCCAGTCGTAGATGCGGTAGGTCCAGAGCGAGCTGTTGCCGCTGCCGGTGTTGGACACGGAGTAGTAAACGGTCAGGTAGTCCCGATCGGGCAGCCAGCCGTACTCGTCGCGCACGAGGCAGACGTTGTGGTTGCGGGCAAAGCCGGTCTCGTCCGGCCCGACGACCGCGAGGTTCGTCCAGGAGGCGTTTGTCGCGGTGAAGGCGACGCCGCCGGAGGTGAAACGCTCCAGCCGCGTGATCCGGAACGCCGAGGAGATGAAGTCCGGCGCGTCGGTCGGGTTCGGGTGGCAGTCGGACGCGCTG
>CAMKAU010000006.1 GCA_946410595.1 uncultured Clostridia bacterium | reverse complement strand
TTTGTAATCTCTGTCGGCGATCTCCACGACCTGAGGCAGATTGGAGTTGATCGCGGTGGAGGTAACTTCGCCGCGGGTGAACATCATGAAGTTCTGGTCGGCGTCCTTACCGTCGGAGTAAGTGACCTTCACGTGGTCGACAAAGACGTTGTCCTTGTCATAGTAGTTCTGGTTCTTGTCGAATCGGACTTCCTGGTTCGCGACCAGAGAGGTCAGAACGTAGCAACCGTTGTAAAGGATGCCGGAGGGCTCGACAGCGCCGAACTTGTCGCCCTTGGAGGCAAGGAATTCCGCATTGATCGGATACAGGATGGAATAGGTGGTCATGCCGTCAAAGTAACCGCAGGGCTGGGTCAGCGTGTAGATGACCTTGTTGCCGTCGGCCTTGATCCCGACGGTGTCCCACTGAGCGGTGCCTTCCGCGTACGCCTTCAGGTTGACGATGAGGTTCTCGACCAGAGAGAAGGTCTCGGACTGGCTGTCAGCCGCATGCTTCAGACCGGTCACGAAGTCCTCGGCTTTCACCTTGTCGTAAACTTCGCCTTCGCTGGTGACCCAGTTGGCGTTGTCACGGATCGTGAAGGTCCAGACGGTCTTGTCAGCGTTGGCTTCCCACTTTTCGGCCATACCGGCAACAAGCGTGCCGTGATTGTCCTGGGTAAGAAGACCTTCGATGAAGTTGCTGGTGTAGTCGCCGTTGGACGACTTGTTGTTGAAGACATAATCCAGCGTGGTGATATCAAAGTTCTGAATCATGGAGTATGTTACTTCTTTTTTGTCATCCGGGCCGGGGTTCGGGTTTGAATTGTCGGTGGTATCCGTAGTGTTCGGAGTGGGGGTTTTGTCGCAAGCCGCGAGGCAAAGCGACAGCATCACTACCGCAAGAAGTACCGCGATAATTCTTTTCATGGTTTTTCTCCTTTTTTTAATTATTTCTCAACATACAGAATCTCATTATTCGGCGCACCAAAGCATTCTGAGATAAAATACATTGAAACGTAATTCAGTATAAACCAAAATGCAAGTCTTGTCAAGAGATTATGCGAAAAAAACCTCACAAAAAGCTCAGACTCCCCGAAAAAAAGAAAATCTGCAAACGGGAGGTTGACAAACGCCCATCCGGCGATTATCATTTTATATAGAAAAACGGCTCTTCGGAAACTCGCGCGAAAAGCTCCCGCCGCGGCGACGGCGCCGTTTGGGTCTTCTATATAATATAAGGATGGGAACACCGCTGGCGGGTCCCCCTAACAGGAAAGTCGGCAATGATGAAAAAAATATTCGGAAGCTTCAAAAAAATCAATCCGCGCGTCCTGCCGGTCTTTATCCCGGTTACGCTCGCCTATCCCGCGGTGAAAGCTCTGCTGGCCTCCTCCAACAAACTGACGGTCTTTTCGGACGTTTTGCTGATCATCAGTCTCGCGCTGATCATCGTTGGTGTCGTCCTCACATTTGCGCGCCACGGTGATTTTGACATTACCCGCTACGTTTTCCGCCGGGGCGTTGACAAGAACGCAAAGTCCTTCGAGGAATACCGCAAAGATCGGGAAGAACAGCGCGGCGAGTCCTTCAATTACCCGCTTTTCTTTGGTCTGATTTACTTTGCGCTTTCCCTTCTCATCGCATATCTCTTCTGCTGACCGGGCAACGGTCGCACGCTAAAGGATATGCCGCTCGGGTCTTTCCCGTGAGCGTAAAAATCGGATAACATAAAAATGACGCTTGCCAAAGCAAGCGTCTTTTGTTTTTTTCCCCTTGCGTTTTCCTTTTCAAAAGCCCTGCGACAAAAAACGCGCGAGTACGGAAAAAGAAAAATCCCGCGCCGCTGCGCAGGATTTTGGTGGAGACAACAGGACTCGGACCTGTGACCCCTTGCATGTCAAGCAAGTACTCTAACCAACTGAGCTATGCCTCCACGTGAATGCTTTGTTAGTATATCACACCGTCTCCGGTTTTGCAAGGGGTTTTTGAAAAAAAATAGAAAAATCGATATTATGAATAAATTGTTAACTTTCGGAGCATGACCTTGCAATTCCCTGCTTTTTCTGTATAATAAGACTATAATCGAATACGTGATGGAGGCGCGGGTCTCATCAGTACCCCGGATCATGCCGGCAGGCACGGGCGAAAGGGAGATTTGCCGAAGTGGAACGGACGCCATTCCGTTTTGCTGGGCTGCAGGAGAATATCTTGCAGACTGTCACTTTATGTGGAGGGCCATCGTTTACGAAGGAAATCGCCGTAAATGTGTACTTCACGTTTACGGTTATATTATTTTTGGGGAAAGGAAACCAAAACCATGAAAAGAATCGTTCTCTCCTGTCTCGCGCTTCTTCTTGTTTTCGCTATGCTCGGACTCTGCTCCTGCCGGAACAGCAGCGCCTCCGGCAATATTGCAAAAGCCGAGAAACTCGCTGATCTGAGCGGCCTCAAGATCGCCGCGCAGGCCGGCACCTTCCACGCGGACGCGCTCGAACAGATCGACGGCGTCGTTTCGTCGACCTATCCCGAGTTTGCCGATCTGCTCGTCGCTTTGAAGAGCGGCGCGATCGACGGCTACGTGGCCGAGGAGCCGACCGCCCTTGCCGCCTGCCTTTCCGACAGCTCGCTCGATTATCTGCACTTCAAAAACAATGACACCGGCTTTACCGCGACGGACGCCGAAGTCGGCATCGCCGTCGCCGTAAAGAAGGGCTCCGATCTCAAAGCGAAGATCAACGCCATCCTCGCGGAAATCGACGAAACCACGCAAAAAAACCTGATGGAAGAAATGGTGAAGCTGAGCGCGGGCGAAACGCTGACCTCGCTCTCCCTTAAGTCCGAAACGCCCGCAACGACCAACGGAACGCTGAAGGTCGCGATGGAATGCGCCTACGAGCCCTTCAACTGGACCGATACCGTTTCCGGCGGATCTTTCGGCGCCGTGCCGATCTCCGGCGAAGGCAAGACCGGTCTCTACGCGAACGGTTACGATATCCAGATCGCCAAGTACGTTGCCGATAAGCTCGGCATGGCTCTCGAGGTCTACGCGATCGAATGGGATTCCCTGCTTCCCGCTCTCCAGGCCGGAACGGTCGACGCCATCGTCGCCGGTATGAGCCCGACGGAGGAGCGCGCCCAGGAGGTTGACTTCAGCAACGTGTACTACTCCTCCAATCTCGTTGTGATCTACAAAAAATAAGAGAGAAAAAACGCCGTCCGGCGCGCCAAAGCGCGCCGGACCCATCCTTTTCCGAACGGAATTATGATTATGTATCATCAATCGAAACGCTATTTCCGGTTTTTCGTCTTTCTCTTCTGCGCGGCGCTGCTCCTCTCCGCGCTTCCCGTTCTCACAGCCGCCGCGGCTGACGGAGCCGCCGCCCCCGCGGAAGCGACAAAGAACGAGCCGGGTTTTTTTGAGAACGTCTGGAAAATCTTAACGGAAAAATATCCGCTGCTCCTCCGCGGCGTCGGACAGACGATGCTGATCTCTCTTGTCGGCACCGTGGCGGGGCTCCTTATCGGGATGCTGACCGGGATCATCCGTACCGCTCCCTATTCCAAAAACGCCGTCCTCTGCTTTTTCCATAAGCTCCTCAACAAGATCATCTCCGTCTACGTTGAGATCTTCCGCGGGACGCCGATGATGGTGCAGGCGATGGTCATTTACTGGGGCTACGCCTTCGCCACGGGCGGCAGCACCCTCCCCTTGATCCCCTCCGGGATCTTTATCGTGTCGATCAATACCGGCGCTTACATGGCGGAGATCGTGCGAGGCGGGATCATCTCGATCGACAAGGGGCAGTTTGAGGGCGCGGCCTCGATCGGGATGAGCCACGGTCAGACGATGCTCTCCGTTATCATCCCCCAGGTGATGCGCAATATCCTCCCCTCCGTCAGCAACGAGTTTGTGATCAATATCAAGGATACCTCTGTGCTGAACGTGATCGGCGTAACCGAGCTCTACTACTTTGCCGGTATCATCAAACGGGAAACCTTCAAAACTTTTGAAACCTATCTGATCGTCTGCGTCATCTACTTTATCCTCACCTTTACCGTAACGCGGCTGCTCCGCCTGGCGGAAAAGAAGCTCGCCGGCAAGGAGAGCTATACCATCTTCGGCTCGCAGAGCGACCCGGACGCGGAGATCAAGGTGAAAAAGGAGGAGCCGAACTATGTCAGCTGAACCGATCATTCAAATCACGCATCTGAAAAAACAGTTCGGCGATCACCTCGTTCTGGACGATATCAACCTTTCCGTATCGAAGGGGGAGGTCGTCAGCGTGATCGGCGCCTCCGGCTCGGGAAAAAGCACGATGCTGCGCTGCGTCAATCTGCTGGAAAACCCGACCGCGGGCGAGATCCTCTATCACGGGGTGGATATTACCTCAAAGGAAAACGATCTCCAAAAATACCGCGCAAGCGTTGGGATGGTCTTCCAGCAGTTCAACCTGTTCAACAATATGACGGCGCTGGAAAACTGCACCGTCGGGCAGATCAAGGTCCTCAAGCGCAGCAAAGAGGAAGCGAAAGAAACGGCGATGACCTATCTGCGGAAGGTGGGGATGGAACAGTTTATCAACGCCAAACCCGCCCAGCTTTCCGGCGGACAGAAGCAGCGGGTCGCGATCGCCCGTTCCCTTGCGATGTCCCCCGAAATGCTGCTATTTGACGAGCCGACAAGCGCCCTTGACCCGCAGATGGTCGGCGAGGTGCTGACCGTTATGCGGCAGCTGGCGTCGGAAGGACTGACGATGATCGTCGTGACGCATGAAATGGCGTTCGCCCGCGACGTGTCCTCCCGTGTGGTTTACATGGAGGGCGGCGTCATCTGCGAAGACGACGTTCCCTCCGTGATCTTCAAAAAGCCGAACAATCCCAAGACCGCCGCGTTTCTGGAGCGGTTCTTCGCAAACTGAAAAATACACGCCGGGCGCACGGAATACCGTGCGCCCGGCGTTTTTTTATTTGCGCTTTTTGCTGAGGAATACGACGGCGCAGGCCGCGCCTGCGGCGACGACTCCTCCGATGATCGCCCAAAGGTACCAAGGCGTTCCCTTTTTCGGATCGGGAGTCGGATCGGTTTTCGCGGAATCCGTTGCGGCGTCTGACATCGATTCCGTTGCGGCGTCCGACGGAGATTCCGTCGCAGCGGGAGTCGTTGTCGCGTCACCTGCCTTCTGCGTTTCCGCAGGAGCGTTCGTCTCCGGAGAGAGAGTTTCCTCTGCCGGACGCTCCGTCTCCGTGCCGCCGGCGCGGAGGGAGAGCAGATCCGCGTGCGTCTTATCCGCTTCATCCGCGAGGCGGAAAACGCCGACGGAATCGGTCCGCTTCTGCGAGAACATCCACTCAAGCAGTCCCTCGGTATTCGCCGCGTCCGTCCAGATATTGTGGTTGTAGCCCGGCATCTCGGTATAGGTCATCTTCGTACCGCCGAGCGCCTTCACGGCGTTTACGATCCCGCGCGTACCCGCCACAGAAAGGGTCGTATCCGCGTCGCCGTGGAAGGTCCAGATCGGCGTGTTGAGATAGTATTCCGCGATGTTCTCCGCGCCGCCCGTCTGCCCGGTGCCAGCCAGGATAACGCCGGCCGCGACCGTCTTCGGCGAGTGGGCGATCGCGTTCCAGCAGGCGCCCGCGCCGTTCGACGCGCCGGCGATATAGATGCGGGTCGGGTCGATCTTTTCGGTTTCCAAAAAGCTATTGAAGAGCTCCAGCGCCGCCGTCATATAGGTCTTGAGCGGAGTGGACTCCGGGTCGTAGCTTGCGTGGCCGGGATAGCAGTTGTGGTCCGTCCACTCCTCCGGAGCGACGGGACACTGCGGCGCCACGATGATCGCATCCTCGGTATAGTTGAGGACCTTTGTCACGATCGCGTGCGTGGAGGCGGAAAGCTGCTTTTTGTTATCGTTGCCGCGGGAGCCGTTGCCGTGGAAGTAGAAGAAGACGGGATAGACGGTATCCGCATTTTTGTCATACCCTTCCGGGAGGTAATAACGGTAGGGGATGCGGGTGCCGTGCGAATCGGTGAAAACGTCGGAGCCGAACGCTTCCTCGGCGACCAGGTTGTGCCGGACGCCGGAGGAGGTACGGATCTCGGAAAAGCCGGTAGCGATCGGAGCGACCGCGCTCTCGACCGACTCTCCGACGGTAAGTACGCCGGAGGAAGAACCGGTGATCGAGGGACACGCCGAAAAATCCCCGCCGTTGACCGTCACGGAGACGTCGCCGGACAGGCGGTCCCCGCACTCGACCTTGCCGGTAAAGCGGCCGCCGTTGATCGTCAGCTCCAGTCCGCCGCCCGTGCCGTTGTTGACGTTGCCGCCGTAAACATAGGGGAAGGTGCCGTCGTCGATCTCGATGTGGGCAACGCCGCCGTGGGTGCGCTCCAGCTGGCGGTCCAGCCCGACGACGATCAGCGTGCCGGATCTGACGGTGATATGCGAATCGTTGCCGCGGTCAGCGGCGGGGGTCACGCCGTTCTGGCGGCCGCCGACGATCGAAACGCTTGTGGCGACCTGGGTATTGGGAAACCCTTCGCAGGAAACGCCCTCCGCAAAGGTGATCGGGTTGCCCTGCGCGATAAAGAGGATATAATTATACTTGGAGCCGGCGGGAACGGTCGAAACAAAGGAAATATCGGTAAAGACCGTAGGACCGTTGAGGATCCAGCGTTTTCCCTCGCTGCCGTTGTTAACGCTCCCGACAGAGCGGTAATCGATATCATTGTAGTTCTGCGTTACCGTGACGACGCCCTCGTGGACAGGCTCGGTAAAGTGAGAGTTGATCGTAAACTCCCCGCAGATGACGACCGTCCCGCCGTCGTTCCCGAGCGCGGCGTAGGAATCCGTCAGCGTGGAAAAGGCGTTTTCGGGCGAGGATCCGTCCTTGGCTCCCGATCCGCCTTTTTTCAGATAAACCGCCTTCCCCGCCGCCGAAACGGGCGGAAGAACCGCTCCGACGAGCGGACACGCCAGGCAAAGCGAGAGAAAAAACGCAAGGGAACGGAAAATCCTTTTTTTCATGATTGTCAATTCTCCTTTTCCGGATCTTGCTTCCATTATATCCGCTTTGTTTTCCGATTTCAAGACAATAAAATCCGGAAAAACGCCGTCAGGCTAAACCGCGGAGCAAAAAAGTCCGGAAAACAGGTCTTCCCTGTTTCCCGGACTTTTCGCATCTTTGTTTTTTTCAGCAAATGCCCTGCGCAAGCATGGCGTTCGCCACTTTTTCAAATCCCGCGATATTAGCGCCGGCCACGTAGTTGCCGTCCATTCCGTAGCGCTTCGCCGCCGCGTCGATATTGCGGAAGATCCCGACCATGATGGTCTTCAGCTTCGCGTCGACTTCCTCAAAGCTCCAGGAGAGCCGCTCGCTGTTCTGCGACATTTCCAGAGCGGAGGTGGCAACGCCGCCGGCGTTCGCCGCTTTGCCGGGCACGAAGAGGACGCCGTTTTCCTGGAGGTACTTGGTCGCCTCGATGGAGGTCGGCATATTCGCGCCTTCGCAGACGGCGATGACGCCGTTCGCGACCAGCGCTTTCGCGTCGTCGAGGAGCAGTTCGTTCTGCGTAGCGCAGGGGAGCGCAACGTCGCACTTGACGGTCCACACGCCCTTGCCTTCGGTATAAACGGCGTTCGGGCGATAGGAGAGATACTCTTTGATCCGCGCGCGCTTAACCTCTTTGATCTCCTTCAGGGCGGCAAGGTCGATCCCCTCGGGATCATAGATCCAGCCGTTCGAATCGCTGACGGTAACGACCTTGGCGCCGAGCTGCTGCGCTTTTTCGACCGCGTAGATCGCCACGTTGCCCGCGCCGGACACGACCACCGTTTTACCGGCGAGCTGCTGTCCGTGGGTCTTCAAGAGTTCTTCGGTGAGATAGAGGAGCCCGTAGCCGGTCGCCTCTTTCCTCGCAAGCGAGCCGCCGTAGGTAAGACCCTTACCGGTCAGAACGCCCTCGAAATTGCCGTTGAGTTTTTTATACATGCCGAAGAGATAGCCGATCTCCCGCGCGCCGGTGCCGATATCGCCGGCGGGAACGTCGCGATCCGCGCCCACGTACTTATAAAGCTCCGCCATAAAGCTCTGGCAGAACGCCATCACTTCCCTGTCGGATTTCCCCTTGGGATCGAAATCGGAGCCGCCCTTGCCTCCGCCGATCGGAAGTCCCGTCAGAGAGTTTTTGAAGATCTGCTCGAAGCCGAGGAACTTGATCACGCTGAGATTGACGGAGGGGTGCAGACGAAGCCCGCCCTTATACGGCCCGATCGCGTTGTTGAACTGAACGCGGTAGCCGGTGTTGACGCGCGCGTTGCCCTGATCGTCCACCCACGGAACTCGGAACATAACCACGCGGTCCGGGACGATCAGCCGCTCAAGCAGCGCTTCCTTTTTGTACGCTTCCTCGTTTTTCGCGATCACCGGCTCAAGCGATTCGAGCACCTCGCGCATCGCCTGCAAAAACTCCGGCTGATCGGCGTACTGCCGTTCCGCCGACGCCAGGATTTCTTTTGTGTAAGACATGGAAAAATCCTCCCTTTTGAAAGTTTATCTTTATACCGTTTCAGTATATTCTCTTTTCCCCTCATTGTCAAGGGGAAAAAAGAGATTTTTGCATTTTCAGATCAAAAATCCTGCACAAACGGACGCCGGAGGATACGCCCTCCAAAGGCCGTTTCAAAGGGTTTTGAGATAGCAGCGCCGGCGTTTGTGCTGCTCTTTTTCAAATCCGCTCCACTGGGCGAGGATCTTTGTGTTTTTCTCGAGCTGCGGGCCGCTTTCCGCCTGCACGATCCCCACGTCGCGGCACCCGTCCCAGACGTGAGAGATTAAGATCGCGTTTACGCCGCGCCCCTGATAGTCGGGATGGACCGCCACGAGAAAGAGGTCGATCGTATCGTTGACGCGGAAGGCGCGCAGCACGCGCAGAAACCCGAACGGGAAAAGCCGTCCGTTTGACTTTTTCAACGCGTTTGCGACGGAAGGAGCGGTGATCCCGAAGGCGATCACCTCTCCCCGCTCGTCCTCGACAATGCTCATCAGCTTCGGATTTACCAGCGGCGCAAACTTCCCCGCGTAGCGTTTGATCTGCCGCTCGGTCAGTTCCACCGTTCCGTAGAGATCGGCGTAGGCGATATTGACAAGGCGGAAGACCTTTTCGATATAGCGGGGGTACTCGCTTTTGCGTTTCAGGGTGACCTCGCGGAGTTTATAGCGCCGCTTGACCAGCTCCGCGAGCCGCCGGATCTTTTCGATCCCCCCGTCGTCCGGGACCTTCAGGAGATATTCGATCCAGTCCGCGTCCTTGCGGTAGCCGAGGCGTTCCAGGTGTTCGGGATAATACGGGTGGTTATAGTAGGTGATGAACATACTCTTGCGATCAAAGCCCTCCACGAGCATTCCCTCCCGATCCATATCGGAAAAGCCGAGGGGACCGTGGACCTCGTCGCAGCCCATTTCGCGCGCGTAGTTTTCAACCGCGGCAAAGAGAGCTGAGGAGACCTCGTCGTCGTCGATAAAATCCACGTTCGAAAACCGCATCCGGTTCGTCTTCCATTTTTTATTTGCGCGGTGGCTGCAAATCCCCGCGATCCTGCCGACGATCCTGCCGTCCCGGTAGGCGAGAAAACACTTCCAGTCGCAATACTCCGCCGCCGGATTTTTCTTTCTGTCCCAGTCCTGCAGATCGTCGGAATAAAAGCCCGGGATATACTGCGGGACGCTCCGGTACATTTTGTTGGGAAAGTCGACAAAGCGGCGCAGATCCGCTTTGCTGACAGCTTCTTTTACAGTGACCATTCCCTCAAAATCCTTTCAGACACCGTCTATTCTATATTGTAGTCTTTCCGTCCGAGGGAGTCAACCTTCCGGGGAAAAAAACGCCGGAAACGGAACGTTTCCGTTCCGTTTCCGGCAAATGTCAGCGTTCCTCCCGGAAATAGTTCTGTCCCAGATGTGCGGGAGGCTGATTTTCTTTGCGGTTGCGCATACTCACGATAACGAGGACGAGGATCGTAACGAGATACGGGAGCATCTGCATCACGGATTTGTCGACGCCGCGGATGAAGTTGGAATTGCCGAGAATACGCAGCCCGCCGAAGACGACGGAGCCGAGGATCCCGAGGTTGGGGCGCCAGAGCGTGAAGATAACGAGCGCGATGGAGAGCCAGCCGATCTCGGCGATGCTGTACTCCCAGTTGCCGTTGAGGTTATCCATGATATAGCAGAGACCGCCCAGCGCGGCGATCCCGCTCCCGAGGCAGGTAAAGAAATACTTATACCGGCTGACGTTTACGCCCGCCGCGTCCGCCGTGGCGGGGTTTTCCCCAACCGCTCGCAGATTGAGACCGACGCGGGTCTTTTTCAGCACCCAGGCGGCGATCAGAGCGATTATCACGGCGAGATAGATCATAAAACCGTGAGAAAGGAAAAGCTCCCCGAACCAGCTGTCGGTCACGGCGTTCTCCCCGAGAGCGCTGCGAAGCGAATAGGTGAAAAACTTATTGGCGGGGACGAACTCGGCGTTCTGTACTTTGGAGATCATATAGGTAGAAACGCCGGTGCCGAGGGTGGTCAGCGCAAGGCCGGTCACGTTCTGGTTAGAGCGGAGGGTAACGGTGAGAAAGCAGTAGATCAGCCCCATCAAAATCCCGCCGACAAAGGAAGCGAGAACCGCGAGAAGAAGGCAGAGGAACGGATTGCTTGCGTCGATCCCGCCCGCGGCCCTGCCGTAGATCGCGATCGCGATACAGCCGGAGGAGGCGCCCACGCACATAATGCCGGGGATCCCGAGGTTGAGGTGGCCGGTCTTCTCGGTCAGAGTTTCACCGGTGGAGCCGTACAAAAACGGCATCCCGTTGGCGATCGAGCGGGTCAGGATGGAGATAAGCTGCGTGAAAAAGGCGGACATTTACTTTCCCTCCTTTCCGTTTTTGCAGAGGACGATCCGGTACTGGATGAAGAACTCGCAGCCGATGACGAAAAAGAGGATCACGGCGGTGATGATATCGGAGATGGAGCCGTTCATTTTATAGTCGTTGGAAATCTGATTGGCGCCGGCGCCGAGAAAAGCGAGCAGGAAGGAGGTCAGCACCATAAAGATCGGATTGAAACGCCCGAGCCAGGAAACCATGATCGCGGTAAACCCGCGCCCTCCGACCGTGGAGGCGCTGATGGTGTGGTCGGTCCCGCCGACCAGAAGCAGGCCGGTCACGCCGCAGAGCGCGCCGGAAAGGAGCATCGTGCGGATGATGACCTTTTTGACGTTGATTCCGACGTAAAGCGCGGTGTTCTCGCTCTCGCCGACGACGGACAGCTCGTAGCCGTGTTTGCTGAAGCGGAGATAGATATACACCGCCACGGTGAGGACCGCGATCACGATGATATTAAGAATCCAGGCGTTGCTGCCTATCGTCGGCAGCGCGTACTCGGACATAGGCGGAAGCGTGCCGGAGCCGCTTGTGACCCAGAAATTGATCATAAAGGTAACAAGCTGGATCGCCACGTAATTCATCATCAGGGTAAAGAGCGTTTCGTTGGTGTTCCAGAACGCTTTGAAAACGGCGGGGATCACCGCCCAGATCATCCCGGCAAGGATGCTGGCCGCGATCATCACAACAAAGAGCAGGGGCGTGGGGATCTTGCCGCCGAAATAGTACATACAGGCGGCGGTGGCCAGTCCGCCGATCAGCGCCTGCCCCTCCGCGCCGATATTCCAGAAGCGCATCTTAAACGCGGGCGTTACGGCAAGGGAGATGCTGAGCAGGATGGCCAGCTCGTAAAACAGCTTCCAGATGCGGCGCTTGGTGCCGAAGGCGCCGCTGATCATCGAACGGAAAAAGGCAAGCGGCGCGATCCCGCCCAAAGCCCGGGCAAGCGCGGCGCAAACGATAAGGGAGGCGGCGAGCGCGGCAAGACGGATCAGCCACGCCTTCCACCAGACGATATCCGCGCGCTTCGCGATGTGGAAAAGAGGCTCTCTCGTTTCGCTCTTCTTCAGAGCGGTCGTATCGCTCATTGCGGATCACCTTCCTTTTCGCTTACTGTCGCGGGGGTCGACGGCGCCGGGGAAACGACGGAGCGCGTCATCAGAAGTCCGATCTCCTCTTTTGTCGTATGGCGGGCGTCCACCAGCCCCGTGATTTGACCCGATCCGATCACAAGGATCCGGTCGCAAAGCTCGATCAGAACGTCCAGATCTTCTCCGACGAAGATGACCGCCACGCCGCTTTCCTTCTGCCGGTTGAGCAGATTGTAGATCATATAGGAGGAGTTGATATCAAGTCCGCGGACGGGATAAGCCGCCATAAAAACGGTAGGCGCCGCCGCGATCTCACGTCCGACAAGGACCTTTTGCACGTTGCCGCCGGAGAGCTTACGCACCTGGGTATGCACGCCGGGCGTGGAAACCTCCAGCTCTTCGATAATCTCGTCCGCCAGGTTTTTCGGTTTTTTGCGGTCAAGGAAGGCGCTCTTGCCGCCCCGGTAGCTGCGGAGCATCATATTGTCGACGATATCCATATTGCCGACAAGTCCCATCCCGAGCCGGTCCTCCGGCACGAAGGAGAGGCGCACGCCGAGCTCGCGGATCTGGAGCGGCGTTTTATCTTTCAGACTTTCGGTCTCTCCCGTGCGGGGGTCATAGTAGAGGATCTCGCCCTGCTGATACTTTTGCAGGCCGGCGATCGCCTCGAGCAGTTCCCGCTGACCCGAGCCGGCGATCCCGGCGATCCCCAGGATCTCGCCTCCGTTTACCGTAAACCCGATATCCCGCAAAATCTGCGCGCCCTCGCGGTCAAAGCAGGAAAGATCTTTGACTTCCAGGCGTTTTTCCGATCCTTTTGGGTCGTTGCGTTCGATATTCAGGGAAACCTTCTTCCCTACCATCATTTCCGTCAGCGCGGTTTCGTCCGTTTCGGCGGTTTTGACCGTGCCGATGTACCGCCCTTTGCGGAGAACGGTGACCCGGTCGGAGAGCGAGAGGACCTCGTGGAGCTTGTGGGTGATGATGATGACCGCCTTCCCCGCGTCGCGCATCCGCCGCAGAACGGCGAAGAGCTTGTCTGTCTCCTGCGGCGTCAGGACCGCGGTCGGCTCGTCAAGGATCAGGATGTCAGCACCCCGGTAAAGGACCTTGATGATCTCCACCGTCTGCTTTTCCGAGACGCTCATCTCATAGATCTTTTTATCGGGATCCACCTCAAAGCCGTACCGGTCGCAGATCTCTTTCACCTCGGCGGCGATCGTTTTTTTGTTGAACCTTTTTTCTTCGTGCCCGAGCACGATGTTTTCCGCCGCGGAAAAAACGTCCACCAGTTTGAAATGCTGATGGATCATCCCTATCCCGTAAGAGAACGCGTCCTTAGGGGAACGGATGACCGCCTCCTTGCCGTTGATCAGGATCTGCCCCGCGTCCGGGAAATAGATGCCGGAGATCATATTCATCAGCGTGGTCTTTCCGCTGCCGTTTTCCCCCAGAATGGAAAGGATCTCCCCGTAGTTCACGCTGAGATCAACGTTCTGATTGGCAACGATCCTGCCGAAGGTCTTGGTGATCCCCCGTAGTTCGATCGCAGGTCTGGCCATGAAGGAATCCTCCTGTGTTTTTTTCTCAAATCCGCCCTGACGGACCGTCAGGGCGCGTTTCAAAAGAAAACGGAAAGTTGAGGCGGAGCAGAATGCTCCGCCTCAACCGGAGAGAACTGGTTATTGCTTGCTCAGATCGGTGATGCCGTCGATCCGGAGATCGAAGTAAGGAGCGGAACGGTACTCAGACTCGTGGAAGTAGCCGTCCTTGATCACTTCGGTCTCGCCTTTGAAATCGCCGTAGTCGTCCACGTCGGCAAGATAGGAGGTAACTTCCTTCCCGTCAACGGTGAAGGTCTTGGTATCGAAAACGTGGAGCGTGCCGGCCTTCAGATCGGCGGTCGCTTTTTCAAGAGCTTCCTTGGTGCCGGCCGCGGCAACTTTTTCATTAAGGACTTCCACAACGACAGATCCGGTCGCAATCGTGCCGGTCCAGTCGGTGTCGATCGCTTTGCCTTCCTTGACGCAGTTGATCATGTACTCAAAGTAAGGAGCCCAGTTGATACGGGAAGCGATCAGATAGGTGTTCGGGCAGGTCGACATAGTGTCGCCGTTGTAGAAGACGTTCGGAACGTTCTTCTGCTCGCAGACGGAGGGAGCGCCCATCGAGTCGGCGTGCTGGCTGATCAGCTTCGCGCCTTTGGAGATGAGCGTTTCGGCAACGTCTCGCTCGGCGTCAACGCTGTACCAGGAGTTGGTAAAGTCGACAAGCATCGTCGCGGTCGGGCAGACGGAACGGGCGCCGAGGAAGAAGGAGGTATAGCCGGAAACGACTTCCGCATACGGGAAAGCGCCGACGTAGCCGATCACGGCCTCTTCCGCTTTGAATTTGCCGGCGGCGATCATTTCGTTGAGCTTCAGACCCGCGGCGATACCGGCGAGGTATCTGCCTTCGTAGATGGAAGCGAACGCGTTGTGGTAGTTAGCAAGCTTTTCGGTATGCGCCTTCACGCCGGTAGCGTGGCAGAACTGAACGTCGGTGAACTCTTTCGCGGCCTTGATCATCCATTCCTCGTGACCGAAGGAGTCGGCGAACACGATGTTGCATCCCTGATCGACGAGATCGGCGGCGGCGTCATAGCAGCCCTTGCCTTCCTCGACCGGATATTTGAAAATGATCTGGTCGTCGGCCAGGCCGAGAGCCTGCTGCGCCTCTTTTGCTCCGTTCATGAAGTTCTTGTCATACGTCGAAGTGTCGTCGTGCAGGAAGATGAAACCGACCTTGACGGTTTTTCCCGAAGGAGTGGCCTCGGTTCCGCTCTGCGCCGGGTCTTTCGTGTCGGTTCCGGCGGGGGTTTCCGTATTGTTGCAGGAAGCAAACGCGAAGCAAAGCGTCAGAACAGTCGCCAGAGCAAGAACGGTGGAAAGTACCTTTTTCAGCATATCTCTCTCCTTAAAAATAAGTTTTATTTACAGGGGACGCGCCCCGTGCAAACCGTCAGGAACAGAACTCGATGCCGCCCTCCGGGCTCATCGACCGGATACGGGCAAGAGATTCCACGCGGTATCCCATCCCGCGGATCCGGTCGCCGCCGCTCTGATACGCCTTCTCCACGACGATCCCGCAGCCGACCACCTCCGCGCCCGCTTGCTTTACGATATCGATCAGCGCGGCAAGAGCGTTGCCCTCGGCAAGAAAATCGTCGATCAGGAGGATGCGGTCCTCCGGGGAAAGATAGAGCTTGGAAACGGAAATCTCGCAGGTCTGCATCTTGGTATAAGAGAAGCAGGACGAGGTAAAGAACTCGTCGTCGGAGTTGCGTCCGACCTTTTTCTTCGCAAACACGACGGGACAATCAAAAAAGCGCGCGGTCAGACAAGCGATCCCGATGCCGGAGGCCTCGATGGTCAAAATCTTGTTCACCTTGCACGCGCGGTATGCGTTATAAAACTCTTCGCCCGCGGCGGAAAGCAGCGGGACGTCGATCTGGTGGTTGAGAAAACTGTCGACTTTCAGAATATCCCCGGGAAGCACGCGGCCCTGCTCGGCTATGCGTTTTTCCATCAGCTCCATATCGGCACCTCTCGACAGAGAAATAACTCGTCTTTATGTTACCATACAAGCTGTTTTTTTTCAAGTGACAAAATGGGAGTATAATTCCCGTTTTTCGTCTTTTTTTTGAGCATTTTCGCCAAAGACGTTCCGGCGCGGACCGCCGCCACCACAAGATATAGTATCTGCCCGCCTTTCGGCGGGCAGATATAGGGGGATCAGAGGCGGATCGCCGTATTGAGCGCGGTCTCCATCATCATCGTAAAAGACGTCTGCCGTTCCTCCGCCGACGTGGCGCGGCCGCTGTAAAGCTCGTCCGAGATCGTAAGGATGGCAAGCGCGTTTTTGCGGGCTTTCGCCGCGTTGAGATAGAGGGCGGCCGATTCCATTTCCACGCACAGGGTGCCGAGAGCGGCAAAGCGCGCGGAGGCGTCCGGATCGTCGGAATAAAAGACGTCGCTCGAGAGGACGTTGCCGACGTGGACGTTGGCGCCGAGCTTGTCCGCTTCCTCTTTGGCAACGCAGAGCGCGCGGAAATCCGCGACCGGCGCAAACGCGCCCGGCAGGCGGAACTGGGAAGCGTACGCGGAATTGGTGGAAGCGCCGGACGCGAGGACGATATCGCGGATCTTGACCTCCGGCTGCATCGCGCCGGCGGAGCCGACCCGCAGGATGTTCTGCACGCCGAAAACGTTGTAAAGCTCCCAGCTGTAAATGCCGATGGAGGGCATCCCCATCCCGCTTGCCATCACGGAGACGCGTTTGCCTTTCCACTCGCCCGTGTAACCGTGTACGCCGCGCACGTCGTTGACCAGACGCGCGCCGGTGAGAAAGTTTTTGGCGATAAACTCCGAGCGCAGGGGGTCGCCCGGCATCAGAACCGTCTCGGCAAAGTCCTCGGGCGAGGCGTTGATATGAGGGGTGGGATAGGAAACCATAAGAGCGCTCCTTTTCTTTTTTTATCTATTTTATACGATTGTTTTCCGTTTTGCAAGTCTTTTATCCAAAACTCCGCCGGACGCGGGAAAACGCGTCCGGCGGTGCGGCGAAAGGATCGGTTTAATCGAAGGACGGATTGATCGCGTAAAAGTTTTTGCTGTCGGTTCTGTCCTGCGCGATGCGCATCGCGTCGCCGAAGCGCTGGAAGTGAACGATCTCCCGCTCCCGCAGGAACTTGATCGGCTCCCGCACGTCGGGATCGTCAACAAGACGGAGAATATTGTCATAGGTGACGCGCGCCTTCTGCTCCGCCGCGAGATCCTCGGTCAGATCGGCAAACAGATCGCCCTTGACCCCGATCGCCTGCGCGGAAAAGGGCGTGCCGGAGGCGGCCGCCGGGTAAACGCCCGTCGTATGATCGGTAAAGAAGGGCTCAAAGCCGCCCTTTTTGATCTCCTCGATACTCGCGTTGCGGAGAAGCTGATGCAGGATCGCCGAGACCATCTCGATATGGGCGAGCTCCTCCGTTCCGACGTCCGTCAGAATCCCCACGATCTCGTTATAGGGCATCGAATACCGCTGCTGGAGGTAACGCGTGGCGGCGCCCAGCTCACCGTCCGGTCCTCCCACCTGGGAGATGATGATCTTTGCGTACCGCGGATCCGGGTTTTTGATCCGGACGGGAAATTGCAGTTTTTTCATATAGATCCACATATCAGTTTCCTCCCGCTTCCCAGGGCCACGGTCCCTCGATCCATTTCCAGCTTTCTCCTTCGTTTGCCATCGGCGTGATCGGGCCGTAGCGTTTTTCGTATTCGGCGGTCAGACGGTCGCTCTCGTCGCGCATCTTGTAAAAATACTCCAGCGCTTCCGCGCTGTCCGGGTATGCGTCAAGATAGAGCTGCGTTTCCACCAGAGCAAAGTCGACTGCCTGCAGGGCTTCCAGTAGCCCTTTTCTGCTGACAGATGCGTCCATATTCATCCTTTCATCCCTCCCCGGAACGGTTTGTCGAGCCCGGAAAACAGCGTGCCCGCGCCAAGCGCCTGCTGAGGCGTATAGATCCCCTCAAAGGACTGGCGGGGGGCGTAGACCGCGGCAAGCGAGGGCACGCGGACGCACCCCTGCGGCGTCGCGAGCTCTTTTTCGCCGTTTTGGGGCGATCCCGCCGCGGCGGCCGCCTCCATCGGGACGAACCGCCTGCCCGTCCGGGCGCCGCCCGTTTGCCGGATCCTCTCCAGCGGCGTGCGCGGATCGTCGTTTGCGTATCGTTGCATACTTTCTCCTTTTGCGGGATTGTTTCCCGCTGTTTTCATTTTATGAACGCGCGCCTTTTTGCGTGACGGGACCGCATACTTCCCCGTCCGGCGGGCAAACTATGGGTACATTCATTCAAAAAAGAAAAAGGAGATCCCTATGAAACGTCTTCTTCCTCTCTTGCTCTCCCTCGCCCTCTGTTTCCCGGCGGCGATCCCGGCCGGCGCGGCGACTCCTTCTCCGGCGCTTGACATCCTTGCCGGGGATTTCGTGATGGTCAAAGCTGGCCTTGCCGGCTCGGACATTCTGTTCACCCCCACCGACTTTTCCCAGGCCGTCGGACTTGCCGACTTTTCCTCCCTGACGATCACCTCCCTCCCGCCGGCGGAGGACGGAGCCCTCTACCTCGGCGATACGCGGCTGACGGAAGGCCGGACGATCCGCCGGAGTATGCTGAAATATCTCTCCTTCCGCGCGGCGGACGACGGGGTGCCGTCTTCCTCCTTTACCTTCTCCCTCCCGGAGGAGTACGCGCAGACCGACCTGACCTGCTCGCTGATCTTCCTTGACCGGATCAACGAGGCACCCGCCGCGTCGCCCGAGGGGGCGCTCGCTTCCCTTGAGACCTTCCGCGGCGTTCCCGTTTCCTCCCATCTGCCCGCAAGCGATCCGGAAAACGACGGCCTCACCTACCGCATCGTCAAAGCGCCCGCAAAAGGAACGCTGGAGCTTTTTGACGCAGAAAGCGGGGACTTCCGCTACACCCCGAACAAGAATTATACCGGGAAAGACAGTTTTTCCTACGTCGTGCGCGACGAATACGGCAATTACAGCAAAGTGGCGACCGTGAATATCCGCATCGCGAAAAACAAGTCCGGCATTTCTCTCACGGATATGACCGGTACGGGCAAGGAAAGCGCCGCTGTGAGCGCGTGCGCAAACGGGTATATGCAGGCGTCCTCCGTCGGCGGCGCGCTCTATTTTGAGCCGGAAAAGACCGTCTCGCGCGCGGAGTTCGTCGCAAGCTGCCTCGCCGCCGCCGGGATCGACACCTCGCTTTACCGGAAGGAAGCCGTCTCCGTCTTCGACGATAGCGGCGAGATCCCGCAAAAGTATCTCCCCGCCGTCTGCACGGCGCTTTTTGCCGGCTTTTTGGAGCCGAGCGCGGAAAACGAACGTCTCCTTGATCCGAACGGCCCGATCAGCCGCGCGGAGGCCGCGGTGATGTGCGCGCGCGTCTTCGGCCTCGCCTCCGTTCCCGCCTCCGCAGAAGGGGGAGCGTCCGGGGAAGGCGCGGCGCTCGGCTTTGCCCTCTCCTGCGGGCTCCTGCTGCCGACCGGCGGATCCTTTGCCGCCGGGGAAACGCTGCGGCGCGACGACTGTGCCGTCCTCCTTTCCGCGGCGAGACGCGCAAACTGACGCAAAAAAAGAAGGCGGACGCCAGCGTCCGCTTTCTTTTTGGATGGGTTCAGTTTTTGGAAAGAAGGATCGTATTGAAGGAGTGGTTTTCCAGATGCGCGGTCAGGATCCCGCCCTCCAGCTTCGCGTCGCCGCGGGCCTCGGAACGGACCTTGTCCGGCTGCTCCTCGGTATTGACGTCGCGGAGCCCCTCGCTGTTGAGGACGGAGTGGAGCTTCACGCGGTACCCTTCAAACTGGCGCAGATCCAGCGTGATCTCGTTTCCCTCGTCGAGCGAACGGTTGACCGCAAACAGCGTGAGCGTGCCGTTTTCCTTGTCCTCGGTCAGGATCGCGTCGAGGAGGGGCGAGGTGCCGTACACGCCCGCCTCGTAGGTCTCGCCGTCGCAGACCAGCGGCAGGATCTCGCCTCTGCCCCAGCGGCTCATCTCCGCAAACGGGTAGAAGATGGTCTGCCGCCACGCCTTGTCGTCCGAGGTCATGATCGGCGCGATCACGTTGACGAGCTGCGCCTGGCAGGCGATCTTGACGCGATCCGCGTGGCGCATCAGCGTCATCAGGCAGGAGGCGACGACCAGCGCGTCCTCGAGATTGTAGACGTCCTCGATCTGATGCGGCGCAAAGGTCCAGTCGACGTCCGGCACCTTCCCGTGCGGACGGTACACGACGTTCCACTCGTCCACGCTGAGGTTGACGGTCGTCTTTTTGCGGAGCTTGGCCTTGACGTAGTCGCAGGTCGAGATGATCGCGTTGATCTGCTTGTCAAGACTGTTCGACGCGCTGAGAAACGCGGCGGAATCCTGTGGGGTCTTGTTGCGGTTGTCAAAATAGGTATGCACGGAGATAAAGTCCGCGATATCGTACGTGTGCTCCAGCACTTCCGCGTCCCAGGCGGCAAAGGTCGGCACCACCATCCCCGCGCTGCCGCAGACGACAAGCTCTAGGTTGGGGTCGATCCGCTTCATCAGGCGCCCCGCCTGCACGGCGGAGGAGCCGTACTCAAAGGCGGATCGGTGCCCGATCTGCCACACGCCGTCCATCTCGTTGCCGAGGCACCACATCCGCACGTTGTGCGGGTCTTTGAAGCCGTGGGAGGCGCGCCAGTCGGAGAACTTCGTCCCGACGGGCATATTGCAGTACTCCAGTAGATCGCGGGCGGCGTCGGTTCCTCTCGTGCCGAGGTTGATCGCCATGATCGGCTCGATCCCCGTTTTGCGGCACCAGGTCATAAACTCGTTGAGACCGAACTGATTGGTCTCGATGTTCTTCCAGGCGGGCTCGGTGCGGACCGGGCGGGTCGCGGGATCGCCGACGGTATCCTCCCAGCGGTAAGCGGAAACGAAGTTGCCGCCGGGATAGCGCAGCGCCGTTACGCCCTGTTCCTTCACGAGATCAATCACGTCGCCCCGGAAGCCGTTTTCATCCGCCGTGGCCTGGCCCGGCTGATACATCCCGCCGTAAACCAGACGGCCCATATGCTCGGCAAACGATCCGAAAATGCGTTTGTCGATCGGCGTTCCGCCAAAATACCTGTCCGCGTGCAAAACTGTCTTTTTCATATTTTTACTCCTCAAATCCATTCCGATCGGATGGTTTTATTTCTTTCCGGCAAGCTCTTTCAAAAGATCCTTCGCGAGCGCCGTGACCGGCCAGCCCTGCTCGTTCCACACGATCGAGCTGATATGCAGGACGACCGGCGTTTTCGATACGCTGCGGTCCTCCCAGGACTCCGCCACCATATAATAGGTGCCGTCGTCGTCGAGGAAGCATTGCGCGTGCGCAACGCCCTGGATGCCCGCTTTGTTCTCGGTCAGCGCGGAGGTGTTCCCTTCCAGAAGCGGTTTTCCGTTCTTGTCAACGTAGGGGCCGAAGAGACTTTCACTTCTGCCGACCGCCCAGCGGTACGGCATCGTTTTGGCCTTTTTCTCGTCGTTGAGATACCCCATCGCAAGGAAGAGGTAGTAGTACCCGTCCTTTTTGATCAGATAGGGCGCCTCCATCTTCTCCGAGGACTGCGCAAGATGCCAGAGGGTTGGCTCCGTTTCGTCCAGCAGCCCGGTCTCCGGGTTGATCTTGCGCATATAGATCCCCGTCCAGGCGGAGCCGAAGATCAGATAGGTGCTGCCGTCGTCCTCGACGAAGATATTCGGGTCGATGCAGTTGTAGGGATCGCCGTCTTTGGAGGCGATGACCATCCCGCCGTCCTTCCAGCCGACGGTGGGTTTGTTCGCCACGGAATACGCCATCCCGATCGCGGAGTTCTGCGAGCCGGATGAGGAGACCGCGTAGTAGCAGCGGAGCATACCGCCGACGAGATAGCAGCCGGGCGCCCAGATCGATTCGGACCCCGTTTCCTGCTTCAGCCAGGAGGGCCTGGCAGAAAACAGCGTGCCGACCTTGATCCAGTTTTTCAGATCGTTTGAACGCTTGATCGTGATCGCGCCGGTCATATTATATGAATAGTAGACCCCGTCGACCTTGCGGACCTCCGGCGTGCTCGTAGCCGAGCGGTAATCGCCGGAGAGGATCAGAACGCGCGGAAGCTGAACGTCCGCCCCCGCCATCTTTTTGAAGGTCCAGACGGTCGCTTCTTCCTTCCCGAGCTTCTGGATCGCGCTGCCGGTCCCTTCCGCCTCTTTGCCGGAGGCAAAGCCGCCGGTCATGACGTTTTGAAGAAGAAACGCGCTATCCTTACCCTCGACCGGGGAGACGGCCCAGACCTGGGCGTGTTTCTCGTCCCGGTATCTCAGACTGAGGAGCGCGCCGTCGCTTGCCGCGTCTCCTTTCACGCTCAGATACAGTCCGGCGCTCATATTCTCAAGCAGGATCCCGCCGTCAACGGTATGGACCTTCCAGAGCTGATTGAGATCGTCGTTTGTCGCGTCGGTCAGGACCTCCGCGTTTTCCTTTGCGCCGAACTCGTCGCCCGAGAGAGCGTACCAAGCGGGGTTTTCGATCCGGTAAACGGATCCTTCTTCAAGTAATGCAGTCATATCCGTTCCTCCCGGATCGGTCGTCATATCGGGCGATCCCGTGTTTTCCGTCCCACCGCCCGCCGTCGTCTCTTCGCCCGGTCCGCGGTCGCAGGAGACGGTGAGGAGAAGGACCGGAAGGAGCAGAACGAGCGCCAACGCGCCCGCGGCGAACGCCCGGATCCTCTCGCCGCGCCGCTTGTTTTCACTTTGCTTCATCATCGCGCATTTCCTTTCTTTTATTTCTTTCCCGCCAGTTCGCGGGGGAGATCTCTCGCCAAAGCGGTCACCGGCCAGCCCTGATCGTTCCACACGATCGTGCTGATATGGAGGGAGACCTTGCAGGTCGGGTCTAAACGGTCCCTCCAGTACTCCGATACCATATAATACGTTCCGTCGTCGTCGAGGAAGCACTGCGCGTGTCCGACGCGATGCACCCCGTTTTTATACTCGGTAAGAGCAAAGACGTTGCCTTCCAGCATCGGGTTGCCTTTTTTGTCCAGATAGGGGCCGAACAGACTTTCACTCCTTCCGACCGCCCAGTGATAGGTATCGTTTTTGGAGATATTGCCCATCGCGACGAAAAGGTAATAGGTTCCGTCCTTTTTGATCAGATAGGGCGCTTCCATCTCCCCCTGCCCCTGCGCAAGATGCCAAAGCGTGGGATCCTTTTCGTCAAGCAGGCCGGTCGCGGGATCGATCTTTCTCATATAGATCCCCGTCCAATAGGAACCGAAGATCAGATAGGTCGTCCCGTCGTCTTCGACGAAGATGTTCGGGTCGATACAGTTATAGGGATCGCCGCTCCGGGAGGAGATGACCAGCCCGCCATCCTTCCAGCCGCTTGCGGGATTGCCGTTTGCGCAGTACGCCATCCCGATCGCGGAGTTCTGCGAGCCGAGCGTGGAGACCGCGTAATAGCAGCGGAGCGTATCGCCGACCAGATAGCAGCCGGGCGCCCAGATCGAGCCGTAGGAGCTCTGCCAGGCCGGCTTCGGGTCGTAAACGGAACCGACCATGCGCCAGTTTTTCAGATCGGAGGAACGCTTGATCGCGATCCCGCCCGCCTGGTTGAAATTGTAATAAACGCCGTTTATCTTGCGGATCTCGGGGCAGTTCGCGGCGGTAACGTAGTCCCCGGAGAGGATCAGAACGCGCGGGAAGACCGTATCCGGCCCCGCGATCTTTTTGAAGGTCCACGGGGTCGCCTCTCCGGAGAGAAGCGTCTGTACCGCGGTCCCCGACGTTTCCTCCGCCGTGTCCTTTACAAAGCCGCCGGTCGCCGCGTTTTGAAGGAAGAACGCGTCCTTCTTCCCTTCTGCCTGCGCGGCGGTCCAGAGCTGCGAGCGGATCTCGCTGCGGGAGTTGAGCGCGAGAGGCGCTCCCTCTTTTTTGGAGTCCGCGCGGACGTTGAGATAAAGCCCGGCGCTCATATTCTCAAGAAGGATCCCTCCGTCGGCCGCGTGAACGCGCCAGAGCTGGTTGAGATCGTCCGCCGTCCCGTAGGTCAGAACGGCGGCGTTTTCCGCCGCGCCGAAATCGCCGCCGGAAAGCGAGTACCATCCGGGCGTTTCGATCCGGTAGACCGCGCCGTCCTCAAACGGGAGCGGAGCGTCCGTTCCGCCCTCCGTGTCCGCCGCGTTATCCGTACCGCCGGGATCGGACGGATCCGCTGCGCAGGAAACGGCGGAAAAGAGGAAAGGAAGCAGGAGAAAAAACGAGAGAAGTTTGATCGGGAGGCGGGAGTTCGTTTTTATCATCCGTTTTCCTCCTCGATCAAATTGAGTTCTCTGTATTTGCCGGGGGTGACCCCGTACTTGCTTTTAAAGAGGCGGATGAAATACTCCAGACTGCGGAACCCGCACTCGTACGCAACGTCCGTGACCTGCATCCGGGTCGTCGTCAGAAGCCGCACCGCAAGCAAGAGAGAGGCCTGTATGAGATCCTCGTTCGGCGAGATGCCGTAGTAATCTTTATAACGGATGGAAAAGTAGGATCGGGAGAGATAGACGTACTCCGCCATCTTCTCCACGCTCCACTCGGCGGGCGAAATGTAGATCATGCTGCGGAGGTTGTCAAAGGCGTAATGCGTGCTGCGCCCGATGGTGATGCGCTGGTTTTTCTGCTCCTCCGTGAGCCCGGTGAAAAGATCGGAAAGCATCTCGCTGAGCTGCGGCTTGCGCTCCTCCTCGCCAAGCCCGAGGAAAAACTCGAGCTGCTCCACCGTGCGCGTGATGCGGTCCTGCATTTCGGTATAAAACAAACAGTTGAGCGGAACGCCGATCCGGGCGAACGCCTCCGGATCGTCCACCTGAAAATGGATGAAGTTGTGAAAGAGATAAATGATCTCCGCTTTATAAAAAACGGGGCTGCCCGGCGTCCAGAGCATACAGGCGTTGGCGGAGGTGCGGATCAGCTTGCCCTGACTGACCACGTCGACGGGATTGATGAAATGGCAAAAGAGATAGCACTTGACCCTGTCCCGCGTGATGGAAAAGCCCTTTTCCTGGCGCTTTAAGTGCATACACTGCTCCAGCGTGAAGTCCACGGCGCGATCACCTCACTTTCTATTTAATCTTATCATAACATTTTTTCTTCATGATAGCAATCCTGTTTTTTCAAAGCTGAACATTTGTTCTTTCAATCGGGAAAACGCCCAACTTTTCTCCCGCTTTTTTCCTCCGTTTCGGCACTTTTTCCGCGCCGGAGAAAAAAGAAGATTTTTTGTTAAAAAATAAATATTTTCAGCGAAAAGGTATAGACTTTTTCCTTTTCGTATTGTATAATAATTAACGATCTCGCAAAGCCGGCGCGCACACCCTGCCGGCATCAAATATCCGAATGATTTTCAGGAGGCAGAACCGCACATGAAAAAGAAACCGACCACCGTGGCGTTCAGCGGAACGCAGGAGCAGGCGCTTGCTCTGGACAAGCTGATCGCCGAGCACAAAGACGAACCCGGCGCTCTGATGCCCGTGCTGCAGGGCGCGCAGGAAATCTACGGGTATCTCCCCGAAGAGGTCCAGCGCCGCGTTGCCGCCGGTCTCGGCGTCCCCTTTGAGGAGGCGTACGGCGTCTCCACCTTCTATTCCCAGTTCTCTCTCAACCCGAAGGGACAGGTTGCCATCTCCGTTTGCCTCGGCACCGCCTGCTACGTCAAGGGCTCCGGCGGCGTGCTGGACAAGATCTCTTCCGTGCTGAACCTCGGCGTGGGCGAGACCTCCCGCGACGGCAAGTACAGCCTTGAGGCCACCCGCTGCATCGGCGCGTGCGGACTTGCTCCCGTCATGACCGTCAACGGCGAAGTGTACGGACGGCTCAACGTCGCGCAGGTCGAGGGTATTCTTTCCAAATACACCAAATAACAGCCGCGCAACCATCCCGGAAGACCTGTCTTTCCGGTCCACATTAAACATATTGAGGAGAAAAGTAAGAATGAACAGTTTAGCAGAACTTATCGCCGTTCGCGACAGGATGAAAGGGGCCGCCGCCGGCACCAAGATCCTTGTCGGTCTGGCCACCTGCGGTCTTGCGGCGGGCGCCCGTCCCGTGCTTGACGCGTTTGAAGAAGCTGTCGCCGCTTCCGGCAAAACCAACGTGACCGTCGCCCAGACCGGCTGTATCGGCATCTGCCAGTACGAGCCCGTGGTGGAGATCACGGAACCGGGCAAGGAAAAGGTGACCTACGTCAAGATGGACGCCGAAAAGGCGAAGCGCGTCTTCGAGGAGCATATCCTCGGCGGCAAGATCGTGGCGGAGTACACCATCGGCGCCAACTCCGGCGCGGGCGCGGACGTCTATTCCCTTGACAATACTTCCTTCTATAAAAAGCAGACCCGCGTTGCGCTCCGCAACTGCGGCGTGATCGACCCCGAGAGCATCGACGAGTATATCGGGACCGACGGTTATCAGGCCCTTGCCAAGGTTCTGACCGAAATGACCCCCCAGCAGGTCATTGACACCGTTAAGGCCTCCGGCCTCCGCGGCCGCGGCGGCGCGGGCTTCCCCACCGGCAACAAATGGCAGTTTGCCGCCAATCAGCCCGCCGGCAAAAAGTACGTCTGCTGCAACGCCGACGAGGGCGACCCCGGCGCGTTCATGGACCGCTCGGTCCTTGAAGGCGACCCGCACGCCGTGATCGAGGCGATGGCGATCGCCGGTTACGCGATCGGCTCCGACGAGGGGTATATCTACGTCCGCGCCGAATATCCGATCGCCGTCAAGCGTCTGCAGATCGCGATCGACCAGGCGCGCAGCTACGGCCTGCTCGGCGAGAACATTCTCGGCACCGGCTTCAACTTCGATCTGAAGCTCCGTCTCGGCGCGGGCGCGTTCGTCTGCGGCGAGGAGACCGCTCTGATGACCTCCATCGAGGGCAAGCGCGGCGAGCCGCGTCCCCGTCCTCCCTTCCCCGCGATCAAGGGGCTCTTCGGTCGTCCGTCCATCCTGAACAACGTGGAAACCTACGCCAACGTCGCGCAGATCATCCTCAAAGGCGCCGACTGGTTCGCCTCCATGGGAACGGCGACCTCCAAGGGCACCAAGGTCTTTGCGCTCGGCGGCAAGATCAAGAACACCGGCCTTGTCGAGATCCCGATGGGCACCACCCTCCGCGAGATCATCGAAGAGATCGGCGGCGGCATCCCGAACGGCAAGAAGTTCAAAGCCGCGCAGACCGGCGGTCCTTCCGGCGGCTGCATCCCCGCTCAGCACCTCGACACCCCGATCGACTATGAAAACCTCGCCAAGATCGGCTCGATCATGGGCTCCGGCGGACTCATCGTCATGGATGAGGACAACTGCATGGTCGATATCGCCAAGTTCTTCCTCGAGTTCACCGTCGATGAATCCTGCGGCAAGTGCACGCCCTGCCGCGTCGGTACCGTCCGGATGCTTGAGATCCTCAACAAGATCACAAGCGGAAACGGCGAGATGGAAGACATTGACAAACTGGAAGCTCTCTGCAACTACGTGAAATCCGCTTCTCTCTGCGGACTCGGCCAGACGGCTCCGAACCCCGTCCTCTCCACGCTGCAGTACTTCCGCGACGAGTACGTTGCGCACGTCCGCGACAAGAAGTGCCCAGCGCACGTCTGCAAGAACCTGATGCAGTATAAGATCCTCGAAGACAAGTGCCGCGGCTGCACCGCGTGCGCGCGCAAGTGCCCGGTGGGCGCCATCTCCGGCACCGTCAAAGAGCCGCATCATATCGATCCCGAAAAGTGCATCAAGTGCGGCGCCTGCTATGACACCTGCAAGTTCGGCGCGATCATTAAGGAGTAAGGAAGGAGAACCAGAAATGGACATGATCACTCTTAAAATCAACGGAGCCGAGGTGTCCGCGCCTGCCGGCTCTACCGTCCTGGAGGCCGCCAGATGCGCGGGGATCGATATCCCCACCCTCTGCTACCTGAAGGACATCAACGAGATCGGCGCCTGCCGTCTCTGCCTCGTCGAGGTTTCCGAAAACGGACGTCCCTTCCGGATGGTCACCTCCTGCGTGTATCCCGCCAGCGATGGGATGGAAGTCCTCACGAACACCCCGAAGGTCAACCAGTACCGCAAAACGAACCTGGAGCTCCTTCTCTCCGCGCACGACAAAAAGTGCCTCTCCTGCATCCGCTCCACTACCTGCGAGCTGCAGAAGCTGTGCCGTGACTACAAGGTGGACGAAAGCGCGTTCGGCTCTCATCCGAAGAACGTTCCGACCGAGGAATCCACCCCGTATCTCGTCCGCGACCCCAACAAGTGCATCCTCTGCCGCCGCTGCATCGGCGCCTGCAAAAATCTGCAGGATATCGGCGTGATCGGCGCCAACAACCGCGGCTACGACTCCGTGATCGGCACCTTCTTTGAGAAGGATCTTGTCGACACCTCCTGCGTCGGCTGCGGCCAGTGCATCGTCGCCTGCCCGACGGGAGCTCTCCACGAAAAGGACAGCACCGCGGACGTCCTCGCGGCGATCGCGGATCCGACCAAGCACGTTGCGATCTGCTGCGCTCCTTCCATCCGCGCCACCCTCGGCGAGTGCTTCGGCAACGCCCCCGGCACCGACGTGGAAGGCAAGATGGTCGCCGCGCTGAAGCGCGTCGGCTTTGACGGCGTGTACGACATGAACTTCACGGCGGACCTGACCATCATGGAAGAGGCGAACGAGCTTGTCGAACGTCTCACCACCGGCGGGACCCTGCCGATGATGACCTCCTGCTCGCCCGGATGGATCAAGTACTGCGAGCACTACTTCCCCGATATGACCGAAAACCTCTCCACCTGCAAGTCTCCTCAGCAGATGTTCGGCGCGATCTACAAGACCTACTACGCCGAAAAGCACGGGCTCGATCCCAAGGATATCGTTTTCGTGTCCGCGATCCCCTGCACCGCGAAGAAATTTGAGATCGGCAGACCCAACCAGAACGCGGCGGGCGTTCCCGACGTGGACATCGCCATCACGACGCGCGAGGTCGGCCGCCTGATCGAAAGCTGCGGCATCGACTTCAACTCCCTCGCGGACGAGAAGTTCGACGATCCCTTCTCCATCGGCTCCGGCGCCGGCGTTATCTTCGGCGCGACCGGCGGCGTGATGGAGGCGGCTCTCCGCACCGCGGCCGAGGTCATCCTCAACAAGCCGCTTGAGAAGGTGGATTTTGAAGACGTCCGCGGCATCGCCGGTATCAAGCGCGCGACCTACAAGCTCGGCGACAAGGAGATCCGTGTGGCGGTCGCCAGCGGCACCAAGAACGCGAAGCAGCTGCTCAACGCGATCCGCGAAGGCAAAGAGCAGTATGAATTCGTCGAGATCATGTGCTGCCCCGGCGGATGCGTCAACGGCGGCGGCCAGCCGACCCAGCCCGCTTCCGTCCGCAACAATATCAATCTTCGCGAAGTCCGCGCTTCCGTCCTCTACACGGCGGACAAGAAGATGGACCTCCGCAAATCTCACGAAAACAGCATCATCAAGCAGATCTACAACGAGCATCTCGGCAAACCCGGCTCCGAGAAAGCTCACCACATCCTGCACACCAGTTACGTCAAACGGGGTCTTTGATCCCGCAAAAAGAGCGCGCCCGCGGGCGCGCTCTTTTTTCACAAAGAAACCGGCAGGACTTCTTCTCCTGCCGGTTTTTATCTTTCAGTTTCCGAGATATTCCACGGTCAACTCGCGGACCGTATCCTCCGGGGCGGCTTTTTCCTCTTTTTTCTTCCGCTCTTCAAAGAACTTCAGCGCGACCTGCGGGAATAGCGCGTAGGAGAGAACGTCCTCCTCGCTCTTTGCGATCCCCTTGACCTCCGCGCGGAGTTTATCGAGCTCCGGCTCAAGCCGGTCGGCGGGGCGGCAGGTGATAACCTCCTCGTCGCCGATCGCCATCCGGCGGATCTCCTCGCTTACCTCGCCGGGCAGCCGGCCGTATTCGCCGCGCAGCAGCGCTTTCGACTCCTTGGTAAAGGTCTTATACCGTCCCATCAGCACGTTCATTACCGACTGGGATCCGACGATCTGGCTGGTCGGGGTCACGAGCGGCGGGTATCCGAAGTCGGCGCGGACGCGCGGAACTTCGGCGAGCACGTCGTAATAGCGGTCCTCCGCCTTCGCCTGTTTAAGCTGCGAGAGGAGATTGGAGAGCATCCCGCCGGGGACCTGATAGAGGAGCGTTTTGGAGTCCACGTTCAGGACCTTCGGATCAAGGAGCCCCTCCGCTTTCAGCTTGTCGGCGACCGTGCGGAAGTACGCCGCCGCGCGGTTGAGCGCCATCAGATCAAGCCCGGTATCGCGTTCCGTCCCCTTCAGGGTGGCGACCAGCGCCTCGGTCGAGGGCTGGGAGGTGCCGTTAGCGAGCGGAGAGAGCGCGGTATCAACGATATCGACCCCCGCCTCGCACGCTTTGAGATTGGTCATATCCCCCGTTCCGGTGGTGTTGTGGGTGTGGAGGTGGATCGGGATATCGACGGCTTTTTTCAGCTTTGAGACCAGCGAATAGGCGTCGTACGGCAGAAGGAGATTGGCCATATCCTTGATGCAGATGCTGTCCGCGCCCATTTCCTTGAGTTCCCCCGCCAGACGGACGAAATACGCCTCGCTGTGGACGGGGCTGACCGTGTAGCTGAGCGCCGCCTCGCAGAAACCGCCGTATTTTTTGGTATAGCGCATCGCCGCTTCCATGTTGCGGGTATCGTTGAGCGCGTCAAAGGTACGGATCACGTCGATACCGTTTTCGATCGACTTTTTGACAAAGGCCTCGACGACGTCGTCGGAATAATGGCGGTAGCCGAGGATGTTCTGCCCGCGCAAAAGCATCTGGAGGCGGGTGTTCGGCAGCGCCTTGCGCAGCGCGCGCAGCCGCTCCCACGGGTCCTCCCCGAGGAAACGCATACACGCGTCGAAGGTGGCGCCGCCCCAGCACTCAAGCGACCAGTAGCCGATTTTATCGAGCAGCTCGCAGCCGGGGAGCATATCCTCCAGCCGCATCCGGGTCGCCGCCTGGGATTGGGAGGCGTCCCGCAGAATGGTATCGGTTACGTTCAGTTTGTTTGCCATAGTTAATCCTCCGTCAGCCGAGCAGGGCGATCAGAACGCCCGCCGCGATCGCGGATCCGATCACGCCCGCCACGTTCGGCCCCATCGCGTGCATGAGAAGGAAGTTCGAGGGATCCTCCTTCAGCCCGACGGTCTGGGAAACGCGCGCCGCCATCGGAACGGCGGAAACGCCGGCGGATCCGATCAGCGGGTTGATCTTGTTCTTCGTAAAGAGATTCATAAACTTGGCGAGGAGCACGCCGCCCGCGGTCCCGAGGGCGAAGGCGCAAACGCCGAGCACCACGATCCCGAGCGTGCGGGGTTTAAGGAAGGACTCCGCCGTTGCGGTTGCCCCGACCGAGACGCCGAGCAGGATCGTGATGATATTCATCAGCTCGTTCTGCGCGGTAAGACGCAGCCGCTCGCAAACGCCGGATTCCTTCCAGAGATTGCCGAGCATCAGACAGCCGAGCAGCGGCGCGGCGGAGGGAACGAGCAGGCCGACGAAGACCGTGACCACGATCGGAAAGAGGATCTTTTCGGTGTGGGAGACGGTCCGCAGCGCCGTCATTTTGATCCGGCGCTCCTTCTTTGTCGTCAGCAGTTTCATGATCGGGGGCTGGATGACGGGAACGAGCGCCATATAGGAGTAGGCAGCCACGGCGATCGCGCCGAGCAGTTCGGGCGCGAGCTTCGACGCCGTGTAGATCGCGGTCGGTCCGTCCGCGCCGCCGATTCCGCCGATCGCGCCCGCCTCCTGCTGGGTAAAGCCGAGGAGGATGCTGCCGATATAGGTCGCAAAGATCCCGATCTGCGCCGCGGCGCCGAGGAGCAGGGACTTCGGATTGGCGATGAGGGGGCCGAAGTCGGTCATCGCGCCGATGCCGATGAAGATCAGGCAGGGATAGACGCAGGTCTTGACGCCGATATACAGGATATCAAGCAGCCCTCCCTCCGCGAGGATCCTGCCGTAGTCGTGGTAGCTTGCCGAGCTCTCGTTCATAAAATCGGACCAGAGCGCGGTGTGATACATTTCGCTGCCCGGGACGATCGCGGTCAGGTTGGTGAGCAGCATCCCGAAGGCGATCCCGACGAGGAGCAGCGGCTCGAACTTCTTTTTGATCCCGAGATAGAGGAGAAAGAGCGAGAGAAGGATCATCACGAGATTGCCCCAGTGTTCGGAAAACTCGCAAAGCAGCCGGTAAAACCCCGTATCCTTCCAAAAGGTCAGCAATCTTTCCATAACGCCCGCTTCCTTACGCGATCACGCAGAGAGCGGCACCGGACTCCACGCTTGCCCCTTTGGCGACCGCCACGGAGGCGACCTTCCCGTCGCAGGGAGCCAGGATCTCGTTTTCCATCTTCATCGCTTCGACCACAAAGAGAAGATCTCCCTTTTTGACCGGCATACCGACGGCGGCCTTCACTTCAAGGACCGTTCCGGGCAGCGGAGAGGAAACGGTCGCGCCGCCGGAAACGGCGGGCGCGGGCGCGGCTTCTTCAGCCTTGGCGGGAGCGTCCTTTTGCTCGGCGTCGGCCACCTCCAGCTCGATCTCGTAAATAACGCCGTTGACTTTCACTCTGTATTTTTTCATCTCGTACCCAGGGGAAAAACCCCTGCCTCCCTTTTGATTGTCAATTGATTTTACGAAAAGAACTTACGCGCAGCGCGGTCACGTCCGTTCCGAGCTCTTCCGCGATCACCGCGCAGACGGCGGCGAGGATCGCGCCGCGTTCGGCCGGATCGGGTTCGCAAACCGGGGCAGGCGCGGGCGGGGCGGTTTTCTTCCCTTCCTCCACGGACCGGAAGATCCTGCCCATAAGCGCGCAGAAACCGACGATCGCGAGAAGTCCGAAAAAGACGACGCCGACGCCGAGCAGCACCACGGCGAGGTCAGAGAGCGGCGCCGTTTCCGCCAGAGCGGCCGGAAACAGCCGTGAAAAGAGTCCCATAACGTACCTCCGTTCAGAGAAATCGCGGGGTCCGGTCCGCGGAAACGACCTCCGTTTTCCGACTGCCGCAATCAAAATTATCATAACACGAAAGCCAACAATAGTCAACTCATAATATCAATAATATTATACGAATTTTCAGGCGGCCGCGTCCGTTTTTCCCGTCGCTTTGAAAAAAAGAAAAGCCGCGGCGGGTTTTCCCCGCCGCGGCGGCTATCAACTGTTATTTCTCCCGGAAGATGCGGTTGAGCTGATCCGCCAGACGGAGCAGCTGCTCGGTATTCGCGCGGTAGTAGACCCGGTTCGCTTCCCTCTGCTCGTGAATGAGCCCCTGTTCCGAAAGCTGGGAAACGTGGTGCGAGACCGTCGCCGTGCTGATCCCGAGACTCTTGGAGAGCTGGAGTCCGTAGACCGGTTTGCCCGCCGTTTGCCGGAGGATCTCGAACTTGCTGGGATCGCCGAGCACGCGCAGCGCGCGGCACAGCTCCTTTTCGTCAAAGGGCTTTTCCGCGATTTGCCGGAGCGGCAGAGAAAGAACGCCCGTATAGAAGAAATCGCAGACGGTCTTGCCGGTATAGCCCATCAGGTATTCGGCGGAATCCGCCGCCGTCACGGAAGGAACGACGTAGAGAACGTCCGGCTCTTTGGGCGTAATCCCGGGATAATTTTCGGAAAGAAAACGCAGCGGATCGGTCATCCCCGTCATTTTGTAATTGGCGGTGAACCACTCGACGTGGTGTTTGACCGTATCGTATTCCTCGACGTAGATCTCCCCCGCCTCGAGGATCAGATCCGCCACGGTGTCGCGCATCTGCTCGAAGCTGTTGTAGAAGGAGCAAAGCTCCCACTTCAGCTCCGAGGAAACCGGCAAAAGAGAAATAAAGTTGAAAAACTCGGCGTAACTCTCCACCGCCGCGTCTGACTCGGGCATCGGAAAGCGGTCGAGGAGGAGAGAGTACATATTGGCAAAAAAAGTCGCCTTGCTCTGGGTACGGATGCTTTCCGCGTCGTCGGGAAAGCTCGGTTTTTCCCGGCAGATCGCGTCGTGAAGGATATAGGAAACGAGCGGAGCGCCGATCTCTTCCCTGCCCTTGAACAGATGAACGAGCACGTCTTCCTCCGCATGAAACCGCGCAAGAAAACGGTCCTCGAAGGCGATCACGCTGTCAAAGCAACCGTCAAGGATCCTCGCCTCCGCCGCGTCGGCCGTCTCGCGGCTCTTTTTCAGTTCGCGGAAGGATCTTCCTTCCTGCAAAGCGGTGAGCCACCGGTAGACCTCGAAGACGATATTCGGTTTTTCGAGAAGTTTGATTTGCATGATCCCTCCGGAAAAAGAAGATGTGACAAACGTCTGACTTTTTCGCGCGTTTCATTTTATCATACCGAAAAAGGGGTTGTCAATACTTTCGCGCATAATATTTTACGATTATCTAACGTTTGCCGAAAAAAGTTGTACGGTTATCAAATTTGGAAAAAACTCTTGAAAAATCGAAAAAATATGCTATAATAGAAAACTGTTAATTTTACCGATAGGCGGATACGATAGTGAAACGAAATGATTTAAGAAATATTGCCATCATCGCTCACGTTGACCACGGCAAGACCACCCTCGTCGACGAAATGCTCAAGCAGGGCGGCATCTACCGCGAAAACCAGGTGACGGAAGAGCGCGTGATGGACTCCAACGCGATCGAGCGCGAGCGCGGCATCACCATCCTTGCCAAGAACACCGCCGTCCACTACAAGGACGTGAAGATCAATATCGTCGATACCCCCGGCCACGCTGACTTCGGCGGCGAGGTGGAGCGGGTCCTCAAGATGGTAAACGGCGTGCTTCTGCTCGTGGACGCGGCGGAAGGGCCGATGCCGCAGACGCGCTTCGTTCTCGAACGGGCGCTCGCCCTCCAGCACCGCGTGATCGTCGTCATCAACAAGATCGACAAGCCGGACGCCCGCATCGAAGAGGTCGAGGAAGAAGTGCTGGAGCTCCTGCTCGATCTCAACGCGACCGACGAGCAGCTTGACTCTCCGATGATCTTCTGCTCCGGGCGGGAGGGGACCGCTTCCCTTTCCCCGTTTGAAAAAGGGACCGATCTCCGGCCGCTCTTTGACACCATTCTCGATTATATCCCCGCCCCCGAAGGCGAGGAAGACGGCGAACTGCAGCTGCTCGTTTCCTCCGTGGATTACAACGATTACGTCGGCCGGATCGGCATCGGGCGGATCGAGCGCGGCACGATCCGCGTCAACCAGGACGCGATGATCTCCAATTTCCACGCCGGCTTCACCCCGAAAAAAACGAGGATCGTTTCCCTCTCGCAGATCGACGGGCTCTCCCGCGTGCCGGTCACGGAAGCGAAGATGGGGGATATCATCTGCTTCTCCGGCGCCGAGGATATCAACATCGGCGACACCATCACCTCCACGACCTGCGTTGAGCCGCTGGAGTTCGTTAAGGTGAGCGAGCCGACGATGGAGATGACCTTCTCCGTCAACGACAGCCCCCTCGCCGGCCGGGATGGCAAATACGTGACAAGCCGCCATCTGCGCGAACGGCTCTACCGCGAAACGCTCAAGGACGTTTCCATCCGCATCTCGGACGGCGATACGACAGACTCCTTCAAAGTGGCGGGGCGCGGCGAGATGCACCTCTCCATCCTGATCGAAACGATGCGCCGCGAGGGCTACGAGCTCTCCTGCAGCACGCCGCGCGTTCTCTACGAGGAGATCGACGGGGTGCGGTGCGAGCCGGTGGAACGGGTCACGATCGACTGCCCGCAGGAATACATGGGCTCCGTGATGGAAAAGCTCGGCTCCCGCAAGGGCGAGCTGCAGGATATGGAGCAGCACGGCTCCCGGATGCGTCTGATCTATCTCATTCCCTCCCGCGCGCTCTTCGGCTACCGCAGCGAGTTTATGACAGACACGAGAGGCGAGGGCATCATCAATTCGATCTTTGAAAGCTATCAGCCGTTCAAGGGCGAGGTGACGACGCGCTACACCGGTTCCCTTGTCGCCTCCGAAGCGGGGGTGACCACCTCCTTCGGTCTCTTCAACGCGCAGGACCGCGGCGCGCTCTTTATCGGCGTGCAGACCGAGGTTTACGAGGGCATGATCGTCGGCGAGAACCCCAAGGCGGGCGATATCACCCTGAACGTCTGCAAGGAAAAACACCTTACGGCGATCCGCTCCAAGGGCGCGGACGAGGCGCTGATCCTGACGCCGCCGAAGATCCTTAGTCTCGAGCAGGCGATCGAGTTTATCGCCGACGACGAGCTGATCGAGGTCACGCCGAAGAATATCCGTCTCCGCAAACGCATCCTCAATACCGAGTCTCGCCTGAAAGCGGAAAGTAAATTAAAAAAATCGAACGGAAACTGATTGACATTTCCAAAATACCGTGTTATAATAGGCACGGTACGGAAGCATAGCTCAGTTGGTTAGAGCGCACGGTTCACATCCGTGAGGTCGCAGGTTCGAGCCCCGCTGTTTCCACCAAAAATCCTGCGCCCCGGCGCGGGATTTTTCCTTATTCACTTTTCACTCTTCACTATTCACTCTTCACTTCTTTCTCCTTCTCCACGCGCAGGATTTTTGAAGTACAAAGTAAGAGTGAAAAGTGAAGAAGGGGAAGGTTGAAGAAAGTCGATTTGAAAAAAGCCAGACTGTTCACTTCTTTTTTATGAAAGGAACCTTGTGAATGAAAGCGTTTGAATGCCCGCATTGCGGCGCGCAGATGACCTACGACATAGCCAAAGAGGTCATGTCCTGCGAGTACTGCGGCAGCGAGATCCGCCGGGAGGAGTACCAGGAGTATCTCGACAAAAAACCGTCTCTATACCACAAACGAGCTGGTTTGCCCCCAGTGCGGCGCCGCCGTCCTCAGTTACGACGATACCATCGCGTCCTTTTGCAGCTATTGCGGCTCTCCCGTTGCGTTTACCCGGCGGATCGTGGAAGACGCGAGGCCGGACGGCATCATCCCGTTTACCGTAACGAAGGAAGAAGCGGCGGAAAAATACCGCAAAAAGCTCAAGGACACCGGCTTTGCGCCAAAGTGGCTTTTGGAAAAAGGCGGCGAAGAAAAGATGATCGGGCTCTATATTCCCTACTACGTCTTCGGCGCGGACGCTTCCGGCCACGGCAAAAACCGGGGCGAGAGCAGAACGTCGGCCGGCAGCGACACGATCGTCCGGGAATACGAGATGGAATACGACCTGACCGCCGCCTACAGGGGAACGCGGTTTGACGCCGCGGAGGCCTTCCCCGACTGTATGAGCGAAACGGTGGATACCTTCGATCCGAAAAAGGCCCGGGAGTTTGAAACGTCCTACCTCGCCGGTTTTTACGCCGACGGCGGCAACGTGGACGAAAAGGTCTACGCCGACGTGGTGGCGGAGCTTGTCACAAAGGATATTCAGGGCAGCAGCTTCACCCACGACGGGATCAAGTTCAAAACGGACCAGGTGACGCCGGAGATCCAAATCAGCTCGAAAAAGATCCTCTTCCCCGTCTGGCTGCATACCTACCGGAAAGGGGACCGGATCTCCTACGCCGCGATCAACGGAGAAAACGGCGACGTGGCCGCGGAGATCCCCGCCGACAAAGGGCGCTACATCAAATACTCTCTGATCCTTGCGGCGGTGTTTGCGTCGATCCTCAATCTCTTCCTCACGATCTCGCCGACGCCGTTCCTCATCGTATCCGAGATCATCCTCCTGATCTTCGGATTCAGTCTGAGAAAGCTGGCCGGCGACGTGTACGTGCGCGAAAACCATCTCGACGATCTCGGAAAGATCGGCGCGGAAATCTTTTCCAAGACCGCGGATCCGGGCAGCGCCGCAACGGGAACGAAAAAGACCTCCCCGTGGTCCTTCCGCGTTCCGGGCTCCGTCCGCCTGAAGGGGTGGTGGCGGACGCTGGTCGGTCTCGCCGTCGTCGCCGGCGTTCTTCTCTCCGGGACCGTGATCGACAGCGTCTATTACGGCGCCGCCGTCTTCAACATCGCGCTGGCGCTTTGGTCTGTGTTCGACCTGCTCAAGCAGCAAAGTCTGCTGGCGTCCCGCGAAATCCCGCTCTTTACGATGAAGAGAGGAGGCGACGGCAATGCGTAAGCTGAGCAACCGCGCCCTCAATATCGTCGCGCTGATCGCAGTCATCGTTCTGCTCGTTCCCTTCGGGCTCGATCTCTACCGCGAGAAGAAAAACGAAAAAATCTATGCGTCGCCGGAGGGGGTAAACGAGTCTGCCGTCACGCTCCTTGACCGCGCGGACCTCCTGACCGCCGAGGAAGAAACGGAGCTGCGCGAAGCGATGACGCCGGTCACGGCGTTTTATCCCGTCGCCTTCGTCTCAACGGACGACGCGGAGGATCTCTCCACCGAGCCCTACGCTAAAATCGCCTTCCAAGAGCTTTTCAAGGACGGGGAGGGCATCCTCTTTGTGATCGATATGGACAACCGTCATCTCTATCTCCATACTTCGGACTCCAATACGACGCTCAGCGCGGCAAAGTGCGAAAGTATCACGGACAACGTCTACCGCTATGCGTCCGGCGGTGATTACGCCCGGTGCGCGCGGGAGACCTTTGAGCAGGTCTATCATGTCATGGCGGGCATTAAGATCCCAGAGCCGATGAAGCACGCAAGCAATGCCCTGATCGCCCTTTGCGCCGCTCTGCTCAGTATGTTTGTCGCGGCGATCTCCACAACGGCGATCAAATCGCCCCGCGAGGTCTATCAGCTTGACAAGAACAGCAAAACGGCGACCAATCTAAAGAACGTTTCCGCTACGCTGACGCGCACCTACCGGTACAGCAACAGCTCCTCCTCCGGCGGCGGAGGAGGAGGCGGCGGAGGAGGCGGCGGCGGAGGCGGCCACGGCGGCGGCCACGGCTTCTGATTTCCTGCGCGCTCCCGAATGAAATACAAAACCGAGGAAAGTTATGACAGACTTTATTTCAAGAGTTTCGCTTGATTATAGCTGCGCGCTTGAGAGGATCGGAGAGCTGGGCCGTTTCTTTCACGAAACGGCGGAACTGATCCCCGCGGAACACGAAGCCGAGAGACTCGTCACGCGCTTTACCTTCTGCGTGATCAAACTGAAAGCCGCCTCCCGCGAGGAATGCGGCAAGGTGATCACCCAGGCGTGGAACCGCTCCTCGCCCGGGACCTCCGACCGGATCCGCGTGCTCACGGTCCCCTTCTCCGACGATGAAAACGGCCTCCTGATCCGCGAGATGCTCGGCTCCTATTACGGGGCAGACGACTATCTGAAGCTGGCAGTCGAGCTTTACGACGCCTTCCCGCTGCTCAAAGAAAACGGCTCTCTCGGCGCGCTGATGATGCAGAACTATCTCTTTGCGATCGACGCCGGAAACGGCTTTACCACCCTTCTCAGCTCGCTTGGCGACTTTCTGCGGAAGATGGGGCTTTACGGGGAGAAAACCGCGGAAAAGACCCAGTACGCCGAGTTCCGGATTTCAAACAGAACCGGGAGCGGCACGATCAGCGCCGACGAGATGATAGACAAGTTCTGCGGCGACTATCTGGACGACTGCAACGTCGTCGGGATCGACGTCAGCTGGTATCTGGACGGCGAAAAATACGACGAGCTGCGGAGGTTTTTGCAGCGGCTCTACCGCTTCCAGAACAAGGTCGCGTTCGCGTTCCGGGTGCCGTTTTTAGAGAAAAAGGCGTTTGACCGCGTTGCCGCTCTCTTTGACGACGTTTCCCTTTTGCGCGTGATCCAGATCCCCCCGCTGCACGAAAGCGTGCTGGCGGAAGGGATGTGGGACAAGCTGAGATCGCTCGGCGTGACCCCGGACAAATCGGTGCTTGACGTCTTTTTTGCCAAAGTCAACAAGGAAAAACGCGACGGCCGCTTCTACGGCTTCAAAACTGCGGAAAAGATCGCCGACGAGATGGTCCTCAAAAAAGCGTCTCACGACGCGGCCGCTCTTTCTCGCGGCGAGGAAGAGAACAAAAAACGCATCGCAAGCGACGATCTGCCGGCGGACTACGCGGAACAGCGGGAGCGGAAAAACGGGTACGAAGAGCTGGCCGGTATGATCGGCATGGAAGAGATCGCGGCGCGGGTGCGGGAGATCGTTTCGCAGGTCAAGGTCGCGATGAAAAACGAAAAGCTCGACCGCCCGTGTATCCACATGCGTTTCCTCGGTCATCCCGGCACCGGGAAAACGACGGTGGCGCGGATCGTGGGTCAAATCTTTTGCGAGGAGGGGATCCTCCGCAAGGGCGCCTTCCTTGAATACAGCGCGCGGTCCCTCTGCGCGGAATACGTGGGGCAGACCGCGGTCCGCACCGCCGCCATCTGCCGGGACGCCTACGGCTCCGTTCTGTTTATCGACGAGGCCTACGCGCTCTACGAAAGCGACTACGCCCATAACGACTACGGCAAAGAAGCCCTCACGACCCTGATCTCCGAGATGGAAAACCACCGGGACGATATGCTCGTGATCATGGCGGGCTATACCGACGACATGGAAACGCTGATGCGCGGCAACGCGGGTCTCCGCAGCCGGATGCCTTACGCGATCCGCTTCCCCAATTACTCCAAAGACCAGCTTTTTGAGATCTTTATGCTGATGGTCAAAAAGCACTTTTCCTACTCCGAGGGACTGACGGAAGCGGCGCGGAAGTTCTTTTCCGATCTTTCGGACGAATACGTCGCCTCCAAGGAGTTTGCCAACGCGCGATTCGTGCGCAACCTCTACGAGCGCACCTGGTCAAAGGCGGCGCTCCGCGCCGCGCTGGCGGGCGGCGACGTACCGGAGCTGACGCGCGAAGACTTCCTCGCCGCGAGCGCGGAAGAAGAGTTCAGCGAAAAGCTGACAAAACCCAAGGCAAAGATCGGGTTTTAATAGACGCCGGTCCGCTGAAAGGAAAAGGTGAACCAATGAAAAAAGCGGTCGTTTTTCTCTTTGTTTGCCTGCTCGTTTTTTCCCTTATCTCCTGCGGGAAAGAGCCGGTCGGCGGCCTCCCCGCGGCGGACGCCGTCCTGCCGGCCGAGGAGGCGCTGGAAGCCGCCAAAAAGGAAGACGTTGCGGTCGTGGAGGACTTGCGCTGTACGTCCGGCAAGGAGCTTTTGGACGCGTTTTACGCGAAGGTCGAAAAGAAGGAACCCGCCTCCGTCGTCTGCGCGGTTTTCCGCACGCTGAACAAAGAGCGCGTCACAGCAGAGCTCTACGAGACCGAAAAACGCAATTATCCGCAGACCTGGTTTTACCGGCTCGCCTTTGACGGCGAGAGCTTTACTGTAACCACGCGTCTCAGCACGCAGCCGACGGCGGGCAAAGCCGAAACCTACCGCTATCTCCTCCGTATGACGGGGGAGATGCCCTCCACGGCGATCTATTCTTCCTACGATCATTACGTCCTCGTCGACGACCCCGAGGCGACGTGGGAAAAGATCATAGCCGGGTACGTAAGCTCCCGGCTTGATACCCCCCAATACCGGCATCTGGCCGTTTATACCACTTACGCCGATTGAAGGCCCCGGGCGTTGACTTTTGCGCGGCGGTGTGCTACAATACCTTTATCCCACAGCGGAGGAACTGCTATGAAAAAGATCATTCTCACGGGCGACAGGCCGACCGGCCGCCTGCATATCGGGCATTACGTCGGCTCCCTGCGCAGCCGCGTTGAACTGCAGGAAAGCGGCGCCTACGACGAGATCAATATCATGATCGCGGACGCGCAGGCGCTGACCGATAACTTTGACAACCCGGACAAGGTGCGCGCCAATATCCTCGAGGTGGCGCTCGATTACCTTGCCTGCGGAATCGACCCCGAAAAGTCGACGATCCTCATCCAGTCGCAGATCCCCGAGCTGACCGAGCTGACTTTTTACTATATGAACCTTGTCACGCTCTCCCGGCTCGAGCGCAATCCCACCGTCAAGACGGAGCTGAAGCTGCGGAACTTTGAGGGAAAAATCCCGATGGGCTTTCTCACCTACCCCGTCAGCCAGACGGCGGATATCACCGCCTTCCGCGCCGATACCGTTCCCGTCGGGGAGGATCAGCTCCCGATGCTTGAGCAGGCGCGGGAGATCGTGCGCAGCTTCAACGCTCTTTACGGCGAAACGCTGGTCGAGCCGAAGGCGCTGCTCGCCAAAAACAAGGTTTGCCTGCGGCTTCCCGGTACCGACGGGAAGGCGAAGATGAGCAAATCCCTCGGCAACTGCATCTACCTTGCCGACTCTCCCGACGAGATCCGCCAAAAGATCATGTCGATGTACACCGACCCCAACCACATCCAGGTCTCCGACCCCGGCAATACCAAGGATAACCCCGTCTTCCTCTACCTCGACGCTTTCTCTTCCCCCGCGCACTTTGAGAGCTATCTCCCCGACTACGCCTCCCTTGACGAGCTGAAAGCGCACTACGAGCGCGGCGGTCTCGGCGACGTGAAGGTCAAAAAGTTCCTCAACAACGTGATGCAGGAGGTCCTGGCGCCGATCCGCGCAAAGCGCGAGGAGCTGGCAAAGGATCCCGGCGCCGTGATGGCGATCCTGAAAAAAGGAAGCGAAAAAGCGCGCGAAACCGCCGCCGCCACCCTCTCGGACGTCAAGCGGGCGATGAAGATCGACTATTTTTCGTAATCAAAAGCGGGCCGGAAATCCTCTGCGACTTGGCTGTATCCGTACATACTGTAAATGGAAAACCCTCTGCCGTAATGAAAACGGCAGAGGGTTTTGGTATTTTGTTGTTTTTTGGTTTTTATTTTATCACCGATCCGCCCCATTCTATGACGGTGAAGCCGTTTCTCATTGGAGTTTCTATCGTCTGCGGCGCGATTTCAACGGGTTCTTCAAGCGACTGATACGCCATGAACACGCGTATCATCGTATCCGGTTCAGGCGTGACCGTCAGCTTTGCGTTGTCCGTGTAAGCGGAAGTCTGGAAAGAGATGAGGTTATAAGGATTCTCCTGCATTCTCGGAAGCCAATAGATGATAAACTCATTTGCTTCTTTCGCGTTCAGTCCGAGCTTCGGCAGAATATCGGACAAAAACGCCGCCGTTTCGGACCCTTTTACGCAGAAGCCGGTCGTCATGTCCAATGCGCTTGTCCCTTTGCCCTCCCAGTAAAGCGCGTAATACTCGCTGCCGTCAGGAAAAATCAGCGTGCCGTCCGGCCGAGCGGTAAAACTTTCCCAGCCGCTTTCCTGATACTGCGGATAGGAGCAGGTTATCCCGCCGGTCACGTCAAGCTTGACGCTGCAAACGGTATCTGTTTCCGGATAAAGATATATGATCGGTTTGTCAAATACCGGCTCGCCCGCTTCATAATCCGATTTGCGCGCTGAAACAACCTTTGTTATCGTTTGTTTCGTTGTAAAGTCGCCAAAACCCATATCGCCGGTGTGAAGCGTTTTATCCTCAACTTTGTAATCCGCTCCGTCAAAAACGATTACCGCGGTGTCGAAGATCTTAAATACGTTCTTTGCTCCGGCGTACGATACGTAAACGCCGTCATGGAAATTTCCGCTGCCGGCAAAGCCGTCTTGCGATACGTATTCTACGTAAATATACGCTGCGTATCGTTTCCCCGCAACGGGTGAAAAGTTGCTTGTGACCTGCTCCGGCGCAGCGGTATCCTCTGCGTTATTTTTCTGATTGATACAGCTGACCGTCAGCATCATAACGGACAACAACAAAACAACAGCTGTCATTCTTTTCATTTTTCTCTCTCCTCCGCGTTTCTTTCTCCCTTTATACGCAGGAGAGGGAAAACCTCCTCCCTGCGAAGGGTTAAAAAGGGCAGCTGTCTTTTACGGCTCGCCGAAAAAGCTCTCGGTCAGCGTATCGCCCTTGTAGCGGAGGGTCATGGTAAAGGGCTCGCCCGCCCGGTCGATCAAGGGGAAAAAGAGCCGGTCCCCCTCCCACATCGGGAGCGAGAGCGCCTCCTTTTTCTCCACCCACGCAAGTTCCCCCTCGTCGCACTCGGAGACAAGCTCTCCCGCGAACGCCGTCGCGTGATAGAGGTACATCACCTCGTCCGGCGCCCCCTCGCAGAAGAAAAAGATTTTGCCGCGAAAAGCGTGTTCGGTGAGCGTAAGGCCGGTTTCCTCCTTTACTTCGCGCAAAAGACACTCGTCCGGCGTTTCGCCTTTTTCCAGCTTCCCGCCGACGCCGATCCATTTACCCTCGTTGACGTCCCGCTTCTTTTTGACGCGGTGCATCAGAAGGTATTTCCCGTCCCGCTCGATATAGCATAAAGTCGATCGGATCATCTGATAAAGAAAGGGAGAGGCGAACCTCTCCCTTTTTCCCTTTTCTTTAGTTGAGTTCCGCGAAATACTTGATCGTGCGGACCATCTGGGTGGTGTAGCTGTTCTCGTTGTCGTACCAGGAGACGACCTGAACCTGATAGGTATCGTCGTCGATCTTGGAGACCATCGTCTGGGTCGCGTCGAAGAGAGAGCCGTAACGCATCCCGATCACGTCGGAGGAGACGATCTCGTCGGTGTTGTAGCCGAAGCTCTCGTTGGAAGCGGCCTTCATCGCGGCGTTGATGCTGTCGGCGGTGATGTCCTTGCCCTTGACGACGGCGACGAGGATGGTGGTGGAGCCGGTGCAGGTCGGAACACGCTGAGCGGAGCCGATCAGCTTGCCGTTAAGCTCGGGGATAACAAGCCCGATCGCCTTGGCGGCGCCCGTGGTGTTCGGCACGATGTTCATCGCGCCCGCACGGCTGCGGCGGAGGTCGCCCTTGCGCTGCGGACCGTCGAGGATCATCTGGTCGCCGGTGTAGGCGTGCACGGTGGTCATGATGCCGGAAACGATCGGCGCGTAGTCGTTGAGGGCCTTGGTCATGGGAGCAAGGCAGTTGGTGGTGCAGGAAGCGGCGGAGATGATGGTATCGTCCTTGGTCAGGATCTCGTTGTTGACGTTATACACGATGGTCTTGCAGTTGCCCTTGACGGGAGCGGAAACGACGACCTTCTTCGCGCCGGCGTTGAGGTGCGCCTTCGCCTGCAGTTCGCCCGTCGCCTTGTCGGTGCCGACGTAGAAGCCGGTGCACTCCAGCACGACGTCCACGCCGAGAGCGCCCCAGGGGCAGTTGTTCGCGTCTTTCTCCGCGTAGATCTTGATCTCCTTGCCGTCGACGATGATGGAATCGTCGGTGGACGCGACGGTGTGCTTGTTCTCGCCGGGCGTGCCGATGAAGGAACCCTGCGCGGTATCGTACTTAAGCAGGTGAGCCAGCATCTTGGGGCTGGTCAGATCGTTGATGGCGACGACTTCGTATCCGTCCGCGCCGAACATCTGCCGGAAGGCAAGACGGCCGATTCTGCCGAACCCGTTGATCGCAACTTTAACCATGGTAAAAATCCTCCTGAAAATAAGATAAAGATTTGTAACTTTTTAACCGTTCTTTATTGTAGCACAACGCTTCCCTTTTCACAATAGGTTTTTGCGATTTTTTTATTTTTGTTAATTATTTATCAAGCGGCGGCGGGAAAGAGGGGAAAAAGATGGGAGAAATGACAAGAAAGGTTCAGTCTTTTCTTTTCCGGCGCCGCTTTTCCCGGCGGGCGCGCCGCAAAAACGCCGGAACGGCAATAAGACGGCGGATCCGGGAGGGCTGACGAATGACGCGCCAGAGCCACTCGAGCCCGAGCCGGCAGAAGATCCGCGGAGCGCGCCGGAGCGCGCCGGCGTAAACGTCGAGACTGCCGCCGAGCGCGGCGAAGACCCGCACGCCGGGCATCTCCGCCCGGTGGGCGGCGATCCACTTTTCCTGCTTCGGCGCGCCGAGACAGACGCAGAGCAGCACGGCGCCGGAGCAGGCGATCCGCCCGGCGACCTCGTGGGACTTTTTCTCGTCAAAATACCCGTCCGCCGTACCGGCGACCGAAAGGCCGGGATACTTTTCCCGCATCCGCTCGGCGGCCTTCTCCGCGATGCCGGGCTTGCCGCCGAGGAAATAGACGGGCAGCGTTTCCCCGCCCTCGGCGCAAAAGGCGAGCATGGCCTCCCCGAGCTCCACGCCGGGGATCCGTTCGGGCAGGGGAACGCCGAGGATCCGCGACGCGCGGATCACGCCGATGCCGTCCGCAACGGACAGCTCGGCTTCGTTGAGGATCCGCAAAAGCTCCGGGTCGCGGCAGGCAAGCTCAACGATCTCGGGGTTCGGGGTGTAAAGCGCGAGGGGCGCTTCCTCTCCGGACAGCGCGCGAAAAAGGCGGCTTTTTGCCTCGTTTGCCGTTACGCGGTCAAATCCGACGCCGCAGACCGAAACTCTGTTTTGCATTTTCTTCCCCTTCAAACCGATCTTTTCGGATCGATTTTACCACAGCCCGGCTCTTTTTTCAATACTTTGATGATTTTCCGTTCAGATCGTGATAATATCTGTTCTTCTTGACGATTGACACCGAACGGAAAGAATGATAAAATAAATATAACCATACGATTACGAAAGAAGAACAGGGGGATCCGCTTTTGGAGCATCTGATAGGAAACGCCGCGGTCGGACAGTCCGGAGGACCGACCGCCGCGATCAACGCCTCCCTCGCCGGGGTCCTGCGGGGCGTTTTTGCGCACGCGGACACGATCCCGAAGATCTACGGGATGAAAAACGGGATCGAGGGACTTCTCTCCGAACGCCTGACCGATCTGACTCCGCTCTCGCGCGACGAAGAACGCCTCGCCCTCCTGGAAACGACCCCCGCCTCCGCCCTCGGCTCCTGCCGCTTGCGGCTCCCCGATCCGGAGAAGGACGACGGAACGCTCGCCCGCACGGTCGAGATCTGCCGCCGGTACGGGATCCGCTATTTCTTTTATATCGGCGGAAACGACTCAATGGACACCGTGGCAAAGCTCTCCGCCTACGCCGGCAGGGTCGGGTATGAGATGCGGGTGTTCGGCGTTCCCAAAACGATCGACAACGATCTCGCCCTGACCGATCACACCCCGGGCTACGGGTCCGCCGCCAAGTACGTCACAAACACCGTGGCGGAGATCGTCCGCGACTGCGCCGTCTACACCGTCCCCGCCGTTACCGTCGTGGAGATCATGGGGCGGGACGCCGGGTGGCTTACCGCCTCCGCCGGGCTCGGCCGTTTTATCGGCGCGGCCGCGCCGGATCTGGTCTATCTGCCCGAGAGGCCCTTTTCCCTCGCCGCCTTCGACCGGGATCTGAAAGCCGCCTTTGACCGGCATCCGAACGTCGTCGTCGCCGTGTCGGAGGGCATCCGTTACGAAGACGGCCGCTACGTCTGCGAAGGGCTCCATTCCGATACGAAGGACCGCTTCGGCCACGTGATCCTGACGGGCGCCGCCGCTGCGCTCAAAGAGCATATCAAAGAAACCTTCTCCTGCAAGGCGAGGGCGATCGAGCTTTCCACCGTGCAGCGGTGCGCCGCCCATCTCGCTTCCCTGACCGATCTCTCCGAAGCGTCGGAGATCGCGGCGTTCGCGGTCGCGCGCGCCGTCGAAGGCGAGAGCGGGAGGACAGCGATCTTCCGCCGCCTCTCGGACGACCCCTACCGGATCGCGATGGAAAGCGCGCCGGTCGGCGAGATCGCCAACAAGGTCCGGCGCGTGCCGGACGAATATATCACGCCGGACGGAAGCTACGTTACGCCCGCCTTTGCCGCCTATCTGCTTCCCCTGATCCGGGGAGAGACGAGTCCCGTTTACGAAAACGGCGTCGTCAAGCATTTTGAACTGTAACGGAGGAATCTTTATGTATCGCGTTCTGAAAAAAGAGGTTTTAAGCGAAAGCGTGAAAAAGTTCGTCGTCGACGCGCCCGCAGTCGCCAGAAAAGCGAAAGCGGGACAGTTCGTCGTGGTACGGACAAAAGAGGACAGCGAGCGCATCCCGCTGACCGTCGCCGACTACGACCGGGAAAAGGGCACCGTGACGATCATCTTCCAGGAGGTCGGCGCCGGGACGATGGAGCTCGGGGAGCTGGAGGAAGGCGAGAGTATTTGCGACTTTGCGGGTCCGCTCGGACGCGCCTCCGAGCTTGCCGGGATCAAACGCGCCTGCGTGATCGGAGGCGGGCTCGGCTGCGCGATCGCTCTGCCGCAGGCGCGCGCGCTGAAAGCGGCGGGCGCATACGTCGATATCATCGCCGGCTTCCGCACAAAGGATCTCGTGATCCTCGAAAAGGAGATGGAAGAGGCCTCCGACCGCCTGACCGTCTGCACCGACGACGGCTCCTACCAGACGAAAGGGCTTGTCACCGCCGCGCTGGAAGCCCTCCTTTCCGCCGGGGAAAGCTACGACGTCTGTATCGCGATCGGGCCGCTTGTGATGATGAAATACGTCGTTCTGACGGCGAAAAAATACGGACTGCGGACGGTCGTGAGTATGAACCCGATCATGGTGGACGGGACCGGGATGTGCGGCTGCTGCCGCGTGACCGTCGGCGGCGAGACGAAGTTTGCCTGCGTGGACGGCCCCGACTTTGACGGAGACGAGGTCGACTTTGACGAGTCGATCCGCCGCGCGAAAATGTACGCGGAGTTTGAGAAAAAAGCGAAAGATGCGCACCAGTGCCGTCTGAAGGGAGTGATCGACAATGCCTGATATGTCCCCGAAAAAGGTCCCCATGCCGGAACAGGACCCGAACGTCCGTAACAAAAACTTCGGCGAAGTCGCGCTCGGATATACCGAACAAATGGCGCTGGCGGAGGCGCAGCGCTGCCTCCACTGCAAAACGATGCCCTGCGTGTCCGGCTGCCCCGTGAACGTGCAGATCCCGGACTTTATCGCGCGGATCGCGGCGGGAGACTTTCTCGGCGCCGCCGACAAGATCCGGGAAACGAGCGCCCTGCCCGCCGTGTGCGGCCGCGTCTGCCCGCAGGAAACGCAATGCGAGTCGAAGTGCGTGCGCGGGATCAAAGGCGAGCCCGTGGCAATCGGACGGCTGGAGCGGTTTGCCGCCGATTACGCGATGAACGCCGCAGAAGCGGAACCACCGGCGCCGGCCGAAAAGAACGGGCACCGGTGCGCCGTTGTCGGCGCGGGTCCCTCCGGGCTCACCTGCGCGGGCGATCTCGCACGTATGGGCTACGACGTTACGGTCTTCGAAGCGTTCCATACCGCCGGCGGCGTCTTGGTTTACGGCATCCCCGAGTTCCGTTTGCCGAAGGCGATCGTCGAAAAGGAGATCGACTCGCTCAAGGCGCTCGGCGTCCGCTTTGAGCTCAACTATATCGTCGGGCGCACCTCGACGGTCGACGAGCTGTTCGAAGAAGGATACGAAGCGGTCTTCATCGGAAGCGGCGCGGGCCTGCCGAGCTTTATGCATATTCCGGGGGAAAACCTCAACGGCGTCTATTCCGCGAACGAGTTTCTCACCCGCATCAATCTGATGAAGGCCTATCTCCCCGACGCGAAAACCCCCGTGATGATCCCGAAGACCGCCGTGATCGTCGGCGGCGGGAACGTGGCGATGGACGCGGCGCGCTGCGCCAAACGCATCGGCGCGGAAACGGTCTACGTTCTCTACCGCCGGGGCGAGGAGGAGATGCCCGCCCGTCTCGAGGAGATCCATCACGCAAAGGAGGAAGGGATCGTCTTCAAGTTCCTCTCCGCGCCCACCGCGATCCGCGGCGATGAAAACGGCAGCGTAACCGCCGTGGAGTGCGTGGAGATGGAGCTCGGCGAGCCGGACGCCTCCGGACGCCGCCGGCCGAAGCCGAAGGAGAACTCCTCGTTCCTTCTGGAGGCGGACTGCGTGATCATGGCGATCGGCACCTCCCCCAACCCCCTCATCCGCACGACCACCCCCGATCTGGAAACGAACCGCCACGGCTGCATCGTGGCGGACGAGGCGACGGGCGCCACCTCCAAGCCGGGCGTTTTCGCCGGAGGAGACGCCGTAACCGGCGCCGCCACCGTCATCCTGGCGATGGGCGCGGGCAAAGCCGCCGCGAAAGCCATGGACGAGTACGTAAAAAGCCGCGGCAAAGCCTGATCTGCGGCATAAAAGGAGACGGAGATGAACCACCAGCCGGATCGGCCGCAAAACGGCGCGATGCCACCGAAGCGTACGCGGGCGTACGAGCAGCGCCGCTATTTTACCTGCCGCGCCAATCTCTTTGTGATGGCCGCGTTTTCCCTTATCAGTCTGGTTTTGCTTGCGTTCGGCTCGGACTTTAACCTTTCTTTCGCGGCGATCCTCCCGCTCTTTCTCTTCTCGTTCGGGAAGGAGGCCGCCGCGCAGTACGGGATCCCCCTTCTCTTTCCCCTCGCCCTTTTCCTTGTCGTGGTGCTGATCCTGTTCTATTTTCTCTGCTGGCTCTTTTCGGGAAAGAAGTACGGCTGGCTGATCCCGGCGCTCGTCTGCTATGGGATCGACACCCTCGTCCTCCTCTCAAGGATCTCGCCGCAGTATCTGGTTTCGATGACCATCGAGATCGTCTTCCACGCGTGGGTCCTTTATTATCTGGTCGCGGGGATCGTTTCCGGCAGAAGGCTCAAAAAAGCGGGCGAGGAGCTCCTCTCCCCCTCCCGCCCGGACGGAGAGCCGTCCACAAAAGCATAAAAAAACGCGGCGCCCGGCGCCGCGTTTTTCTTTTCGTTTTACTTTTTCCACGGAAGAAGGCGGTTTCCCTTGACGAAAAACGCCTTTTTGCTGACCTTTGCCATCGGGTCGTCGTTGTGCGAGTCGGAATAAAACTCCTCGATCTCCGCGCGCGGGAAAAAGGCGCGGAAGCGGCGCACCTTCTCCTCTCCGTGGCAGTTCTTCCCCTCAAACCGTCCGGTGCGGGGATCGACGGGAGAGGCGAGAAGCGAGGAAACGCCGAGCTTTTCGCAGGCCGGGGAAAGCAGAAACTCGGGGGAGGCGGAAATAATCACGTCGTCCTCCCTTTGCCGGTGGAGGTACCACGGCTTGATATAGCGGAGATGCCCGTCCCAGAAGGAAGCGACCGCCGTTTGATAATCCGGCAGCAGGGGCAGAAAGGAAAAGAGCGACTCCTTGAACGCCTGCAAACGCGTCCGCCCGGTCAGATAGGAAACCCCTTTTCCGGCGATCTGAGGCAAACGGCGGGAAACGGCGGGATAACGTTTCATGCAGTAAAAGAGAAAATCCACCGTACTGTCTCCCCGGTAGATGGTATTGTCAAAATCATAGACGTTCATGCGCTCACCTCCGTCCTTTTGACCCATTATAGCATATCCGTTCGCGAAAAAAAAGAGCGTTCCGTTTCTTTTCTGTGAATTTTTCTTTCTTCTCCGTAAAATTTCCCCTCCCCCTTGAAAAAAACACGCCGTTCGTGTATATTATATATGAGAGAGAATATTATGGAGAGCGGGTGAAGTATGGAAAAAAGAACAGCAGACGATCTTCCCGTTTATCTCTTCCATCAGGGAACGAACTACCGCTCCTACGAACTGCTCGGCGCGCACCGCGCGGGGCGTTTTACCGTTTTCCGCACCTGGGCGCCGCGCGCGGACGAGATCTTTCTGTGCGGGGACTTCAACGGCTGGGGCGATACGCACGCGATGCGCCGCGTCTCCGACGAGGGACTGTGGGAGATCGCCGTCCCTTCTTCGCTGATCCAGCCCTTTTCCCCTTACAAATACCGGATCGTGCGCGGCGGGCGGCGCGTGATGAAGGCGGATCCCTACGCCTTTGCCGCCGAGCTGCGCCCGGCGACCGCCTCTCTCTTCTGCGAGCTTGACGGCTTTTCCTGGAACGACAAAGAGTGGCTGGACGAGCGGAAAGCGGCGGCGTCTTTCTTTTACGCCCGTCCGCTCAACATCTATGAAGTGCATCCCGGCTCCTGGAAGCGGCACGAGGACGGCGGCTTTTATTCCTACCGCGAACTGGCTGGCGAGCTGATCCCCTATGTAAAGGACATGGGCTACACGCACCTGGAGCTGATGCCGACGGCGGAGCATCCGCTCGACGCCTCCTGGGGATATCAGGTAACGGGCTACTACGCGCCCACCTCCCGCTTCGGCACGCCGCATGACTTTATGTATTTCATCAACGAAGCGCACCGCGCGGGGATCGGCGTGATCCTCGACTGGGTGCCCGCCCATTTCCCCAAAGACGAGCACGGCCTCTGCGAGTTTGACGGAGCTCCTCTCTACGAGTATCAGGATCCCAACCGACAGGAGCAGAAGGGCTGGGGCACGCGCTGCTTTGACGTGGGGCGCAACGAGGTGGAGTGCTTCCTCGTTTCCAACGCTCTTTTCTGGGCGGAAAAGTACCACGTCGACGGCCTGCGGGTGGACGCCGTCGCCTCGATGCTCTACCTCGATTACGGCCGCGGGGAGGGGGAATGGACGCCGAACGCCGAGGGGGGAAACCGCTCCCTTGAAGCGATCGCCTTTTTCCGGAAGTTCAACGCCGCCATGCGGGAACACTACCCCGACGTGCTGACGATCGCGGAGGAGTCGACCGCTTTCCCCGACGTGACGCGTTTTGACCGCGAAGGACTCGGCTTTTCCCTGAAATGGAACATGGGGTGGATGAACGACTCGCTCTCCTATCTGGAGACCGATCCGATCTACCGTTCCTACGCTCACCGCAAGATCACCTTCCCGCTCGTTTACGCCTTTTCCGAGCGTTTTGTCCTCCCCGTCTCCCACGACGAGGTCGTCTACGGAAAGCGCTCTCTCATCGATAAAGCGCCGGGCGATTACGGCGCCAAATTCGCGCAGGCGCGGCTCTTCTCCGTCTATCAGATGACGATGCCGGGGAAAAAGCTGAACTTCATGGGCAACGAGATCGCCCAGTTTGCCGAATGGGATTTTAACGCCTCGGTCGAATGGTTTTTGCTCGGATACGAGACCCACAGGCGTTTTTCCGAGTTTATCCGCGCCCTCAACCGCTTTTACCTTGCACACCGCCAGCTCTGGGAGCGCGACGACGGGTGGAGCGGCTTTGAATGGCTCTTGGCGGACGACGCGGATGACAGCGTCTTCGCCTATCTGCGCCGCGGAAACGAAGGCCCCGATCTGATCGTCGTCCTCAACTTCACGCCCGTACGGCGCGATACGTTCCTCCTCCCGCTCCCGCAGGCGGGAACTTATCAAACCGTTTTTTCCTCCGCCGATGAGTTCGGCGCCGGAAATACGCCTCCCCTCTCCGCGCTTCCCCGTCCGGCGGCCGGACGCAGCTATTCCGCAGAGATGACCCTCCTCCCCTTCAGCGCCGTTATTCTGGAAAACAACGAAGAAAGGCAAGAAGATCTATGAAAGCGAAAAAAGAGTGTATCGCCATGCTCTTAGCCGGCGGACAGGGCAGCCGCCTCAAGGCCCTGACCCAGACCGTCGCCAAGCCCGCCGTTCCCTTCGGAGGAAAATACCGGATCATTGATTTTCCCCTCTCCAACTGCATCAATTCCGGCATCGACACCGTCGGCGTGCTGACCCAGTATCAGCCGCTGGTGCTCAACGAGTACGTCGGGAACGGACAACCCTGGGATCTGGACCGTACCTACGGGGGCGTCAGCATCCTTCCTCCCTACCAGGCGGAGGACTCCGCCGACTGGTACAAGGGAACGGCAAACGCGATCTACCAGAATCTCCGTTTCATCGAGCGGTATGATCCCGAATACGTCCTCATTCTTTCCGGTGACCATATCTACACGATGGACTACGGAAAGATGCTGACCTTCCATCGCAAAAACGACGCGGACTGCACGATCGCGGTGATCAACGTCCCGAAGGAGGACGTCTCCCGCTTCGGCATCCTTTCCTCCGACGCGGAGGGGCGGATCACGAAATTCGAGGAAAAGCCGAAGGTCAGCGACTCCACGACCGCCTCGATGGGCATCTATATTTTCAGCCGCCGCAAGCTCTTTTCCTACCTCAAGGCGGACGCCGAGGATCCGGAGAGCGCCAACGATTTCGGCAAAAACGTGATCCCCGCGATGCTCCGGGCGGGCGAGCGGATGTTTGCCTATCCCTTCGATGGGTACTGGAAGGACGTGGGAACGCTCGTAAGTCTGTGGGAAGCCAATATGGATCTTCTCGGCAATTCCAAAACCCCGATCCG
>CAMKAU010000005.1 GCA_946410595.1 uncultured Clostridia bacterium | reverse complement strand
CGTCGACGCCCGCGACATCATCAAGGAAATCGGCCTCCGCGGCTGCACCGAGGGGCAGGAACAGATCTGCATCCAGGTCGCCTACGAGCTCTCCCAGAAGAAAAAAGCCGCGCAGAACGCCTGATCAACCTGCGCGTCGGAAGGATCGGATACTACCATGATGACAGAACGAATCCGGAATCTGAAGGATTTTATCTGCTCTTTCCCGCCCGAGGTCTTTGCGGACCGGGCGGAGATCATCACCGACAGCTACGAAAGGACAGAGGGCTTGCCCTCTGTCCTTCGGCGCGCTGTCGCGTTTCGCGATATCCTCGAAAAGATCGACATCCACATCGGGGAGCTGGAGCGGGTCGTCGGCGCGCTGAGCGGCAAGGCGAGAGGCTGCCAGGTCTTCCCCGAATACGATATGACCTTTGTGATCAACGAGATGGACGGACTTGCGGACCGGAACACCGACCGCTTCCTCATCTCCGAGGATACGAAGGCCCGGCTGCGCGCGATCTATCCCTACTGGCAGGATAAGACCATCGCGCATCACGCCTCCCTCCGTCTTTCCGACGAACAGAAGGACGCGGCCTCCTCCCTCGTCTATATCCTGACGGCGATGCGCTCCGGGGTCGGCCACCTTGTGATCGACTACCGCTCCTTCCTCGAGCGGGGGATCCTCGGCGTGCTGGAGGAAGTCAAAGAAAAGCGCACAGAGGAGAACGCCGCCTACTACGAAGCGGTGGAGATCTCCCTTCTGGCGGTCTGCGCCTACGCAGAGCGGTACGCCGAGCTGGCGGAAAAGCAGGCGGCCGCGGAAGAAAACGGGGCGAGAAAAGCGGAGCTGTGCGAGATCGCCCGCATCCTCCGTAAAGTTCCCGCCCGCCCCGCCGAAACGTTTGCCGAGGCGGTGCAGTCCTTCTGGCTCGTGCATCTCGCGCTCCATCTCGAGGCGAGCGGCCACAGTATGTCCCCCGGGCGCTTCGACCAGTATATGTACCCATACTTCAAGCACGACCTTGAGAGGGGCGTGCCGCTTGAAGAGCTGGAGGAAACGCTGCACTTTCTGTGGCTGAAGTTCTTTGAGCTGAACAAGATCCGCGACAAGGTCTCCACGATCGCCTTCGGCGGCTACCCGATGTTCCAGAACCTGATCGTCGGCGGGATCGACGAAGACGGAAACCCGGCGGAAAACGAGCTCTCCTACCTCTGCCTCGCGGCGACGCGGCAGATCGCGCTGCCCCAGCCCTCCCTCTCCATCCGCTGGAACGAGGAAAAATCGACCAAACGCTTTCTCCTCGCGGCGCTCGACACCGTCCGGATCGGCGGCGGGATGCCCGCGATGTTCAACGACAAAACGCTGATCGCCAATATGCGGACGATGGGCTATAACGAAAAGGAAGCAAACGACTACACCATCGTCGGCTGCTCCGAGACGACGGGCAACGGGAACGTGGAGCCGTGGCTCACCGGGGGCTTCCTCAACGTGGCAAAGGTCCTGGAGCTGACCCTCTTCGACGGGTACGACCCCGTCGCCAAGCGGCAGTTCCCCTTCCGCACCGGCGACGCGGCGGCGATGACGTGGGAGGCGTTTTACGCCGCCTTCAAGACGCAGCTCGCCCACTATCTGATGCTCAATATCAAGGGCGACGACGTCCTCGACGAGCTGCACGGCTCGCTCTGCCCCACGCCGTTCGTCTCCGCCTTTATCCGCGGCTGTCTCGACGCGGGCAAAACGAATCTCGAGGGCGGCGCCAAGTACAACTCGACCACCCTGCAGATGGTTGCCGTTCCCAACGTGATCGACAGTCTCCGCGCGATGAAAAAGTTCGTCTACGACGAAAAAACGGTCTCCTTCTCCGAGCTGAAGGACGCGCTCCTCTCCAACTTTGAGGGCCGCGAGGATCTGCGGTCGCTGCTGAAGAACAAATCGCCGAAGTACGGCAACGACGACGATTCGGTCGACCTCATCGGCCGGGACCTTGTCGATTTCCTCTACGGCGAGGTGGAAAAGTATACCTCTCCCCGCGGCGGCAAGTACCGTCTGGCGCTTTATACCATCGCCTCGAACGTCCTCTTCGCCAAGTACACGGGCGCGACGCCGGACGGCAGAAAAGCGTTCGACAATCTGGCCGACGGCGGCGTTTCCGCGGGACACGGCAGGGATCAGCTCGGCGCGACGGCGCTGCTCAACTCGGTGGTAAAGCTGACCCCGACAAAGGTCCTCGGCTCCAGTCTTCTCAATCTCCGGCTGACGCCCAACTTCCTCACCGACGAAAACAAGGAGAAGATTGCCGACCTCGTCCGGACTTACTTCAAGCACGGCGGACAGCATATCCAGTTCAACGTCTTTGACGAGGCGGTCCTGCGCGACGCGCAGATCCATCCGGAAAAATATCCCACGCTGATGGTCCGCGTGGCGGGATTTTCCGTCCTCTTCACCACGATCGAGCGCGCGCTGCAGGACGACATCATCCGCAGGACGTGCCAGGAATCGGGCGGTAAAAAATGGTGAACAAGACTGCTCTGATCTTTGACGTTCAGCGTTTCTGCCTGTTCGACGGGGACGGCATCCGGACGACCGTCTTTTTCAAGGGTTGTCCCATGCGGTGCGCGTGGTGCTGCAACCCCGAGTCGCAGAGTTTTTCCCCCGAGCTGATGATCAAGCCCGCCGGCGCGTGCGCCGAGTGCCAAAAATGCCTTGCCGCCTGTCCGCAGGGCGCGCTTTCCCTCAGGGAAAAGGGCGTATCGGTCGACCGGGCCGCCTGCATCCTTTGCGGAACGTGCGAAACGCTCTGCCCGTTCGACCGGATCCGGACGGCGGGCAGGGCCTACACCGTCGACGAGGTAGCCGACATCATCCTGAAGGACCGGGATTACTACGACGACTCGCACGGCGGGGTCACCCTCTCCGGCGGCGAGGTCACCGCGCAGGCGGACTTTGTGCTTGCGCTGACCGAACGCCTGAAACGGGAAAAGATCGGCGTGATGATCGAGACCTGCGGCTTTTCGGCCCCCGATCCGTTTGCCGAAATCGCCGGGATGGTTGATCGCGTCTACTTCGACGTAAAGCTCCTCGACGAGGCCGAACATATCCGCTACACCGGCAGGAGCAACAAGCAGATCCTCGAAAATCTCCGGGCGGCGGCCGGTCTCACCGAGACGGTCGTCCGCGTCCCCCTCATCCCCGGCGTCAATATGACCGAGGCGTTCGCGGCAGACTTGGCGGCGTTCCTCGCTCCGCTCCCCGTCGCCGCCGTGGAGCTGCTCCCCTATCACCGGCTCGGCGTCGGCAAATACCGGGAGCTCGGCAGGGACTATTCCCTCGCCGATACCCCCCTCGCCTCCCGCGAGGAAAACCTCGCCTTCTTTGAGACGCTCAAAAACCAAACCGACAAGCCGGTACGGTTCCGGTAACAAAAACGATCTCCCTCCCGCCGGATCGGCGGGAGGGAGGTTTTTTTCAGAAGCAAACCCGTCCCGCGCCGCGCCCACGCGCAAGGTAACGCTTGCTTTTCCGAACATTTTGTGGTATAATAAAAATAATAATTCTGCGCGGGACTTCGGGCACAGAAACGCCGCATCACAAATCAAAAAGGAGATAATAATATGAAACCAAAAGAACTCTACGACGTATGGGAAGACGATCCTGATGCTAAAATAGTCTTCAATATCATCGAATTGCAGGAGGAAAAGAACAACCATTTTATTGTAATAGAAGATATCAAAAAACTTACAATACAAGACAACTCAGATACTGCGAGGATTAAGTTTGAAAAAGAAGTTAAAATAGATGAAAAAAAGGAAAAACACACCTTTATTTTGGAGTGCCAACAAATAACCGAAAAAACTTCTTCCTCTAAAAGCAATAAAGAAATCCCAAACAAAACTTTCAATATCTATTTGCGCGAAAAAAAAGAAGTTCCTTTCATTCAAGTTTGTAGCAGAACTCAAGACATCTCCATTGTTTGTTTTCACGGCAGTCTCCAAACAGCCGACGGAGTATGCAAAAAACCTTTTTGATTTATCGCCTTATTCTTTCTGCTCTTTTTGAAAAATGCAACTTGTCCGAGCCGTCGAACAACTCAATTATTGAATAAATATAATTATGCGAATAAGAATTGGAGAAAAAAATGAAAACAGCTATTGAACAAAGCCGGCAGGAACTGATAAACGAACTGGATCGCCGTATGGAAGACGGTATTATCGAAAAGAGCAACGCTGATCTTCTTAAAAAGCTTATTCAAAACGCCGACACGCTGACGGAAGCAATTTTAATTGCCGAACTCGGTACAACTTATAAGAGGACGGGATTCCATTTTGATAAACGCCTTGAAAAAACCGAGCCCGCTATAAAGTATTTCAAGAAAAACGAAGAATTGAGTTTTTCAGATGGGTCGGATAAGTCGCCGAACAAATTGATTATTGGCGATAATTACGACGGTTTGCTCAATTTGCTTATTCAGTACAAGGGCAAAATTGATGTTATTTATATTGATCCACCGTATGGGAAAGACAGCATGGGCGAATTCGCAGATGTAAATTATCAAAACGCTTTAACACGAGATAATGTTCTATCTATGTTATACCCAAGATTGCTTCTTGCGCGAGATTTGCTCTCTCCATATGGCGCGATTTTTTGTAGTATAGATGACAGAAATCAAGCATATGTTAAATGCTTATTTGATGAGATATTTAACGAAAAGAATTTTATGGGTTGCTTTATATGGCAAAAAAAATCCGGAGGCGGCCAAACTGATGATTATTTTGTGACAGAACATGAATATGTTTTATCTTACAGAAAAACTGATTCTTTTGAATGGCTTGACTTTTTTGAAGATCTCCAAGAGAGTGACTTTAAATTCTATGACGAAAAAAAGAAAACTAAATACGCAATAGTTAAGCTTGAAAAATGGGGGAATTCTGCCCACAGAGAAGATAGGCCAACAATGTATTTTCCTATTTTCGATCCAGATGGAAACGAGTTTTATCCTATTGCACCAGATGGAAAGCCAGGTCGATGGAGAGTTGGACGTGAAAGATTACAAAAACTAATTAAAGATGATTCTATACATTGGAAAAGAGAAGAAAATTGTTGGACTCCTTTTGAGAAAAAATATTTAACCGAAGCAAAAGGAAAGCTTAACAAGAGCCGCAGTATATTATATAAGCTTGCTGAAACAGGAACAGCAACAAAACTGTTAACTTCAATTTTTGGCGAGAAAGACAGATTTAAGAATCCTAAACCTATTGAACTGATCGAATTTCTTTTAGAACATACAAATTCAGAAATAGTTTTAGACTTTTTTGCAGGGTCGGGGACGACCGGACAAGCGGTACTAAATTTGAACAAAAAAGACGGAGAGAATCGACATTTTATACTTTGTCAAAATAACGAAGCAGACAATAGGAATCCTAACGGAATAGCTTATGATGTTACTTCAAAAAGGTTAAAAAGAACAATGACTGGCAGTTGTTATGACGGATCAACCGACTTCAAATGGGCTAATGACAATGAACCTTTAGGCGGCAGTCTTGACGTGTATGAGATTGCGGAGGTTGCAAATTTTGAAAGTGTTCCGGGGCAGACGGCTTTTGATGTGATCGACGAAACGTTGTACGGTCAAGAGAAATTCAGCACGTTGAAAGAAAAGATCGAGTGGATTTGTCGGAACTTTGAAGGAACTCAAAAGGTTCTTGAAAGTGACGCTGATTGGAAAAAGCGTCTGGAGGAAGACAAGTAATGTTACAGGAAGCAAAAGATCTTCAACTCAACGCTGTTTCGGAACTGGTTGAACAACTCCGAGACAAAGACGAGATCACGTTCAAAGCCCCTACCGGCAGCGGCAAAACATATATGATGGCTGATTTGATGAATCGTGTTCTCGAACAAAATGATGATATAGTATTTTTGGTATCCTCGTTATCGAAAGGCGATCTTGCAGGACAGAACTATTCAAAGCTTTGCGAGTATCAACAAACAGGGGCATTCCCGCATCTGAATCCGTATCTTATTTCAACCGAATTGTCTGGGGAAGAACGGTTGTACATTCCCACGGACTACAACGTGTATATTCTCCCGCGCGATCTTTATAGAAAGGGCGGAAGGTTGATGCAAGGCGCCATGGATGCATTTTTGCAAGAGATCACCGGATGTTACTCTTGGGATGACCGCAAAGAAGTATTACTCATCAAAGACGAGTGCCATATTGCAACAAACAACCTTGATACGCTGTCTGATACGTATTTTGCGAAAGTGCTGAACTTTTCCGCTACACCTAACCTTCGTAGAGGACAGCACCCCGACGTGGAAATTAAATCGACCGATGCGGAAAATGCAAAATTGATCAAACATATCGTCGAGGGTGAAGAAACTGATACAGTCGGTGACGCGATCAACAAATTTGAAGAAATTAAGCAAAACTACCTTGACCTTCTTAATATTAATCCGTGCCTTATTATTCAAATATCCAATGGCGAACAAGGGGTTGATGAGTTAAACAATTTAGTTTTCCCTGAACTCAAAAGACGAAACTTGAACTGGATGCTTATTGTCGACGAAAAAAAAGAAAACGGCATAAAAAGCGAAACTACCGATAAGTGTCGTGTCCTCCCTGTTTCCAAATGGAAAGACTATGCTAAAGAAAACACAAGTGGCATTGATGTTATCATTTTCAAGATGGTTATATCCGAGGGATGGGATATTCCAAGAGCTTGTATGCTTTATCAAGTCAGAGACGTGCATAGCCCTACTCTTGGAGAACAGGTTATCGGCAGAGTCAGAAGAAATCCTCGGCTGCTTGATTATGAACGTCTTTCTCCGCAGGCACAAGAACTTGCTATGACATCGTGGATATGGGCAAACATCGATGATAACGTTAGAAAAACCCTCGGCGTTCGTTTGTGGGACGAGCCGGAGGATATTACAAACGCAATCAGAATACATACTACACGCTTGAAACCGCTCACGAAAAAAACCGGATTTGATCTTGAGGAGTTTTTGTCGAGCCAGCCGAACGTATCCGGTTATTCAAACATTTTTGATCTATACAAGGCAACTCAAAAGCTGGATAACGCTGCAAGGGATCTCTGCTATGAATACATTGGCAACAATATCGAAAAATGGTGGAGAGTTGCCGAGCACGCGGAGAAAATCGAGGCGGAAAGTAACCGTTACTCTTGCGATTATGCGGAGAGTATGGAGTTGACAACCGATGACGCCGGCACACCGCGCGAAGTATCGTTTCCTGTTACCTCGTCCTACGTTGACAACGGCAATTATGTTAGTATCAGCGATTGGGTATGGCGAAAGAAAGACAACAAGGATAAGTTTTCGTTTGATAGCGAAGCTGAACGCGAGTGGGCAAACATCATCAAAGATCTTGTTTCTTCCGATGTTGACGGTACAGACGATAGGCGCGTCGGAAAACGCGTGATAACCGGAAAACAAAACCCAAAACGCGGACAAGTAAACATTTACGGCGAGACAGAACCGGAAAAAATCAATCCCGCAAAAAAATACTTATGGGGTAAAAACTTTTTATTAAACTCCGAAATAAAGTTTGAATACTGCTTAGGCGGCGTTCACTCGTCGTATCCGGATTTCATTATGAAAGATTCCTTTGACCGGATTCACTTGTTTGAGGTGAAAAGCGTCAGACCTTCCAACACGACGATGGTACCGTTTGACCCTATCGCCTATGATGTCAAAATTGAAGAATTGAAAAGATCTTATAAACAAGCTTCCTATCTTACTGGTTATTTCTTCTACATCCCGGTATATAATGGCGATGAATGGCATATCACGCAGTTGGCAAATGGCAACGAAAGGAATATGACGCTGCAACAATTTCAGAGGTTTATGAAATCTCCGATCATTAAATCAGGCGGGTAAATGAAAAAATGGCTGTTGGAATGATTCAAAACGGGAGGTTTATCCATGATTTATTCAAAAAAGAAAAGTATGCGTTTGATCATTTAGTTGAAACAACAAGAGAGCAAGTGGTTTGTCTTACCGGATCCCCGCTTGAAACGAAGTGTTTCAAGATATTGAAAGAATCGCATGGTTGGCTTGACAACTCTGAAAACACAGGCAATCCTCCCGATTACATCAACCCCGAAAAAAAGCTGATGCTTGAATTCATGATTGTCAATGATTACGAAAAGATAAAGCCCGGCGGGAAGCCGGATAATCCCCCCGCAAAAGAAGGCTCCTTTTCAGCAGAGGAGATAAAAAAAATATTTATTGCAAATAGCTTTCCGGATGTTAAGAACATTATGTTTGAGTACGAAGACAAAATGGAACCGGATTATGAGCAATACTTTCAGAATTTTTGCCGCGTGATCGATAACCACAAAAACAGAATATCACGTTATAAAAAGAATCATCCGGAATGTGACCAACTTGCTTTTGTAGTGTGCGATATATCCGAGCACGAGCATTTTCGCGTCATCAACAGAAGCGGAAAGGCCAGCAAGGAGCTCCATCATCCGTGTTACGACATTAGTTTTTTAGAAATAATAAAGCAATGCGGAGCTGATCTTGTTATATGGTTTTCTCCCTATATTTCACCCCCGTTCGGAAAAACCCCGCGACTTATAATCATTGATGTTGCTTCCTTGTGCCCGAAAAAAGCGGATTTCTATGCTTCAGCGCAAAGAGCATAGATAATAAAACGAATTATAAAAGCAAAAACCCCCGGTTTGGCAGAACCGGGGGCTTTTTCTTCCCTCTCGCCGGGCGCGGTTTTGCAGCGGACGGGGGATCTTTCCTTTTTTGGGTTTTTCTGCTCCGAAATCTTTACTTTTTCTTGTTTTCACGCCGCGAAAAGGAAAGATTCTGAGAATCGGCCCTCCTGCCGCGGGGCGGGGGGAATAAAAACCGGGAAGCGCTTGGCGCTTCCCGGTTTTTTTCGCGTTAGGTTTTCCTTATTCCGCGATGCCTTCGAGCTTGATCTTGTCCGCCATGTAGCTCATGTCCTCGCCCTTGACGTTCGCCCAGTTCTTGGCGAAGAGCGCTTCCGCGCGGGTGGTCAGGACGTGGTCCATCATCTGCTGGAGCATCGGATAGCGGAGCGCGACGGCGTCCGTACCGGCGGCGTAAGCGCCGTTGACGTCCGCGGTGCTCTTGATGCTGGCGGCGAGGATGCGGGGCGCGTTCGGCGTGTCACGGTAGCACTCTTTGATGCTGCGGATGATGCCGAACATATCCATCTCCATCGCGGTAGCGCGGGAGACGAACGGGCAGATCGCGTAAGCGCCGACCATCGCGGCGACCGCCGCCTGAGACAGCGAGAAGAGGCAGGTAGCGACGCAGCGGATGCCTTCGTCGTGCAGCTTCTTGATCGCGCGGAAGCCCTTTTCGTCCGCGATGATCTTGCCGCAAACGCGGCGGGGGTTGAGCTCGTGGAGCTCCTCCACGCGGTGGGCGATCTCCTCCGCGTCACGTCCGTGAACCTGGATGAAGACCGGGATGTCGCGGCCGTCGTCGCTCGCCTTGAGGAGAGCTTCGGTGATCTCGCGGAGCGTCATCTTGCCCTGATAGTACTGCTCGAAGCCCTGGGGGTTCGTGAGGATCCCCGTGACGCCGAGCTCCGTGCAGATCCGCACGTCCTCGAGAGAACCGGCACCGTAAATTTCCATAACTTGTTTCCTCCTGAAAAATATATAAGTTTTTTGTGAGCGATTGAAAAGCGGGATCAGATCGTCCCGGTGAGCATCCGGCCGGCCAGCGCGACAAGGTCGGCTTCGTCGGCTTTTTTCGGGTTTTTCGCCCGGTAGTAATCGGCAAAGAGGGCGTGGCCGAAGGCGGGAACGTCCGCTTCGGTATAGCCGATCTCCGCCAGCGTGGCGGGAACGCCGACCTTCTTCACCAGCGCAAGGAAGGCGGCGGGCACCTCGTCGGCGCTTGCGGGCGCGGCGAGTCCGCTTGCTTTGATCGCGGGGATCAGGCCCGTGAGCAGATCCCGGATCTCGGCGAGGTTGAGGGCGAGGGTGTACGGCAGCGTCAGTCCGCAGCCGAGCCCGTGGGGTTTGTTCTTTTGCAGGGTGATGATATACGAGGCGCTGTGCGCGTAGAGCCCGCCTCCCTGCGTGTACGCCATCATCCCGAGCACAGACGCATAGGACATCTTCGTACGCGCGTCGAGGTTTTCCGGCTCCGCGACCGCCGCCGGGAGAGAGGAGAAGACGATCTCCGTCGCCTCCTTGGCCAGCGCTTTCGTGAAGGGGTTGGGGCAGCCGCACATCCCCTCCACCGCGTGCGTCAGAGCGTCAAGCCCCGTGCAGGCGGTAACGGACGGCGGCATCGTAACCGTCATCAGCGGGTCGACGAGCGCGGCGTCCGCGATCGCGGCGGGCGAGGAGATAAAGACCTTTTTGCCCTCGTGGCTCGCCACGGCGTAGGGGCTGACCTCGCTCCCCGTACCGGAGGTCGTGGGCAGCAGGATCAGCGGAACGGTGCGGGAAACCGGCGCTTTGCCGGTGATCAGATCGACAGAGGAGGCCTCCCCGGACAGGGCGCAGGCCGTAACCTTTGCCGTATCCAGCGAGCTGCCGCCGCCGACGCCGAGCACCGCGTCCGCCGAAAGGGCGCGGGCAAACGCCTCCGCCGCCGCCAGATCGTCTGTGTGCGGCTCCGGCGCGATGTCGGAAAAGACGTCGTACGCGAGGCCGTTTTCCTTCAGGGAATCGAGGACGGGCGTGAGCAGCCCGACCTTCTCTAAGATCCGGTCGGCGATGACCGCCACCCGGGACGCTCCCCTCTTTTTGAGGAACTCGCCGGCCTTCAGCGCGGCGCCGCAGCCGAGGAAGATCCCCTTCTCCGCGGCGTCGTCTCCGGGAAACCGGAGCGCGGCGATCTGCTTTTGCGCGTCGGTCGCCGTCTCGAGCAAGCTGTAATAAGAACTCATCCGTTTTCTCCTTTCAGGGCGCGGTCCAGGTCTTCCTTACGCGCCATTCCTTCCCGCGCGCCGAAGGTGCGGCAGTTGAGCGCGCCGCAGACGCAGCCGCAGCGCACCGCCTCTCCGATCGGCAGGCCGGAAAGCATTCCGTAAACAAATCCGCCGTGGAACGCGTCCCCCGCGCCGACCGTGTCGACGACTTCGACCTCGTAGACCGGGACGTTCTGCGCGGGACCGGGCCGGTCCGCGAAGAAGGCGCCGTCCCGTCCGGCGGAAACCACGCAGGGTTTTCCGTAAATCTTATAGAGCGTTTCCGCCAGAGCGGGCGCCGTCATCTCGGGGTAAAGCGCCCCGAGGGAAACCACGTTGGGGATCAGAACGTCGGAGAGCCGGCAGACCTCGTCGAACTCCTCCGGGGTAAAGCCGCACTGGCGGATGGGGTCGAGGTCCACGTCGATAAAGAGCTTGGCCCCTTTCGCGCGTACCTTCCGCATGAAGGAAAGCACGGCGGCCGGCGGGATCTCCCCGATCTCGACCATCACCAGATCCTCCGGGCGGATCGACTCCGTCAGAGCGGAAATATCCTCCCCGTCAAGCGAAGCAAGACTGTTCGGGAGCAGGAAGCCGCAGCGGCGGCGCATCCCCTCGCCGGAATAGGCGGCCACGTTGAAGGGAGAGCAGAGCGTGTCGGAATACAGGATATGCGAGCAGTCGATCCCCTCCGCCTCAAGCAGAGACACGATCTTTTTGCCCGGTACGTCCCTGCCGAGTTTGCCGAGAAACGCGGTCTTGCCGCCGAGACGGGAGACCTGGGAGAGGAAGTTTGCCACGGCGCCGCCGCCCATCTCCGCGATGGTCTGCGCCAGGAGTTTGTCCTTGTAAAGATCGCCGAAATCCGCGGTGCGGATGCGGAAATCCACCGCCGCCGTACCGAATCCGTAAACTGTCGCCATGAGGGTCTGCCTCCTTGCCTGATTGTTCAGCAAAAGAATAGCACCGCTCGCGCGTAAACGCAAGACTTTCTCCTTGATATGCCAATTTTTGTAAAGAAAAAGACAAAAAACCTTTTCCTCTTTCTTTCCCTTTTTCTCCGCTTTGATTTGATTTTCTTTAATTATTCCTATATTTTATATAGCGCTTTACCGATTTTCGGCGTATCGCCTCCCTCCCGGCGGCGAGAGCGGCCCTTTCCCGCCTCCAACGGCAAGAAATGATAAACTATCGCCCAAGAAATGATATTCCCCTCCATTTCCCCCGATGCTACAATAGACTCAGCGTACCATATCTTAAAGAAGGATCAAAGGATAACGTTATGATTTTTGAATCTCAGTATCTTCGCTTGTCTTTCCGGAACTCGGACGGATGCCTGACCGGTCTCAAAAACAAGACCACCGGCCGGGAGTACCTGCGGCGCGCCGACAGCTGGATCAGCTTTGTGTTCGACTCCGGCGTGTCGGACATCTGGGACAGCCGTCCCGACGCCGAGACCGCCGCGACCTTCACGGTGAAGGGCCGGCCCGCGACTTTTGAAAAGAAAGGAAAGGACCGCCTCGTGATCCGCCGCACCGTTGCGGAAGACGGCGTGCTCGTCGTCTTCGAGGAGCAGCTCCGCTTCGTCGAGGGCGGGCGCTGCGTCGAGGCCTCCCTCCGCACGGAGAACCGCTCCGAAAAGGGCGTGCTCGTCAGTCTCCGCTATCCCGACCTCTCCGGGGTCGAAGGCGGGGACGACTCCCTCTACTGGCCGATCCAGGACGGCTCCCTCTTCAAAAAGGCCTTCCGTTCCCCGGCCGAGGGCAGCGACTTCACGACCGAGAACCGCATCCAGTTCCGCGCCTCCATCGGCGATAACGACACGTACACCGAGAACGTGATCGTCACCAACTACCCCGTTCCCTTCTCCGCGCAGTGCTGCGCCGTTTACAACGAGAAGGAGCATCTCTATCTCGGCCACCACGACAAGGACCACTCCTACAAGCAGTTCGGCTTTGAAAAGAGCGGCAAGCTCTACATCCGCCACTGGCCCTTCCTCGCCCCCGGTCAGGGCTCCACGCTCGCTCCGATCTGCCTCGGCGCCGGCGAGGGCGACTGGCACTTTGCCGCCGACGTTTACAACCGCTTCCGCGCTTCCGCCCCGGAAAAGGGTCCCGGCCGGACCATGGCGGGCAAGAACATCCGCGGGATGGCGGTCTACCAGTGCGTTTCCTTCCCTTCCTACTACCATCTCAAATACACCGAGGACGCGCCCGCCAAGACCGTGACGGCGCCCGCCGATATGTCCTGCCGCTGCCTGAACGCGGACGGGATGGGCTCCCCGGATTTCAACACCTTCCTCAAGGCCGCCGTCCGCGCAAGGGACGAAGGCGGCTCCGACCTCGTCCTCTTTATCGGCTGGCACGTCGGCGGACTGGACGCCTGGTATCCCGACTACGAGCCCGTGAAGGAGCTCGGCGGCAAGGAAGGCCTCCGCGAGGCGATCCGCCAGGTCCACGAGGCGGGGATGAAGGCGATCTTCTACGTCAACGTCCATATCGCCGACCGGGAGTCCAAATGGTTCCGCCGCCCCGGCAAGGTCGCCGACCGGATCGGGATCGACTGCGCGATCAAAAAGCCGGACGGCAACGTCTGGATCGAGCGGTATCCCGGCACCTCGCGCCAGTACTTCGTCGCGCAGTGCCCGATGTCCGACGCCTGGACGAACGCCGCCGTGCGCGCGATGGAAACGGTGATGAAGCTCGGCGCGGACGGGATCTACTTTGACGAGCTGATGACGATGCCCGCCTACCTCTGCTACGACCGCACCCACGGCCACAAGACGCCGGCCACCGCCTTTAACGAGGGCTATCGCCACTTCTTCTCGAAGGTCTACCGGATGATCAAAAAATACCGTCCGGACGATTACATCTGCGGCTGCGAGGGCGTGGGCGACGCCTACGACCCCTATATCGACATTATGTGCATGCACTGGTGGCGAAAATGGGGCAACCCGAAGGCCTCTTACGCGCGTCCGGAGGCGCTTACCTATGTGATGCACCGCCCGATGCTCGGCATGCAGGCCAGCGGCGAGATCGGAGACAATATGGCGGGCTACGCCTTCTCCGTCTTCTCTCCCCTGCTGGAGCATCCCTACGTTTACCCCACCTCCAAGCGTCTGCACGCGCTCTGGGAGAAGTACCCGGAGATCTACCGCGACGGCACCTTTACCGACACCGTCGGCCTTACCGGGATCCCGGACTGCGTCCGCCGCGGGGTGAAGCGCGCCGCCGGGGGCGGGAGCGCGATCCTGCACCTCTACAACACCGCGTATCATAGCGAGACCGTCTCCCCCGTTCTGGACGCCGAGCTTCTCTCCCTGCCCGCCTCCCTGAAGGCCTACGACGCGGAGACCGGCAAGCGCCTTACCTTCCCCCTCACCCTGAAAGCCAAGGAAAAGAAAGTGATCCTTTTCCGCAAATAAAATAAGAAATGGAGGAAACCACGATGCTTTCCAAAAAGAACAGTCCCATTTTTGCCGTTCTCTTTGTCGTCTTCCTCGCCGTGGCCGTCTGGATGACGGTCATCATCGCGGGAGCGGCGCGTTCCCCCTCTCCGGCCGGCCCTTCCGGCACCACCCCCTCCGGCTCCTCCGGCAATGACAATACGCCGGACGCAAACCTCACTCTGGAAGAAAAGTTCGGGAAGAAGAACTTTGACGGCACCACCATCTACTTCCTGACCGGCGGCGACTCGAACTGGTGGATCAACTACGACATCGCCGGCAACTCGGACGGAGAAGTCCTCTCCGAGGCGCTCTACCGCCGCAACAGCGAGATCGAAGACACCTTCGACTGCACCATCGTCCACGACCAGAAGACCCACACCAACGCGGGCGACACGATCCGCCGCGAGGTCACCTCCGGCGACCACACCTACGACTCCTACTTCTCCAACGGGACCCAGATGACCAAGATCCTCGCCGGGGCCCTTGCCACCAACCTCAACGAAGTGGAAGGGTTCGACTTTAACGATCCCTGGTGGAACAAGACGGTCAACAACACCCTGAACTGGGGCGGCAAGTACCGTTACTTTGCGATGGGCGAAATGAACATCATGTCCTGGAAGTCCACCGCCTGCATCATGTATAACTACACCCTCGCGAAGACCCTCGGCCTCGAGGACGCCTTCCAGCTCGTCCGGGACGGCAAGTGGACGATCGACAAATGGAACGAGATGATCGCCGCCGGCACCGATTCCAGCGTGGACGGCAACGACGAATCGATGAACTACGAGCAGGACCGCTACGGCCTTGTCTGCGGCGACCAGACCTTTGAGTACACGCTCAACGGCATGAACGAGACCTGCGCGGCGTCCGACGAGGAGAACTGGCCCGTGCTCTTCGAGCTGACCGACCGGAAGGTCGCCGCTCTTGAGCAGCTGACCCGCGTCTTCTCTCACGACACCACCTTAAACGTCCACGACGACTCCTACTCCGGCGGCACGAACCTGGCAGGCAAATCCGCCAAATACTTCTCCACCGGCCGCTTCCTCTTCTTCGCCGAGACGATCTGCGGCTCCTTCCAGCTCTGGGATATGCAGGACGACTACGGCTTCCTGCCCTTCCCGAAGTTCGACGAAAAGCAGGAAAAATACAACTCTCTGATCCAGAGCCCGCAGATGTCGATCGTTACGATCCCCTACGGCGCGACCGAGCATCAGACCGAGACCGTCGCCGTGATCAACGCGATGGGCTATCTCAATCAGCGCGACATCAAAACGGTATTCTTTGATCACGTCTTCGGTACCCGCAGCGTGCGCGACCACGACCTCAACGTCGATATGCTGACCCTGATCCTGCAGGATCGCACCTTTGACCTCGGCGTTACCCTCAATCCCGCTAAGATCATCACCAGCCTGCGCACCGAAGCGATCCGCGGAACGAACGGCTTCGCCTCTGTCTACGCCGCGAACGTGGACGCCGCGAAATCCGAATACGTCAAGCTCCGCGAAACACTCGGCAACTGATCCCGCCGGGATTTTAGAAAGGAGTACCTATCATGAAAAAGATTTGTTATCTTCTCTCTCTTCTCCTTGTCCTGACGCTCCTCGTCCCCCTCGCCGCCGCGCCCGCGGCGGCGGCGGATGACGTCTGCTTTATCAGCGATAACGGAAGCGACCTCTCCGACGGCTCCTCCCCCGAGAAGGCGAAGGCCTCTCTGAACGCCGCTTACGCCGCGCTGCCGAACGGCGGCACGATCGTGATCTGCGGACCGCTGACCCTCTCCCGCTCCGCCGACGGCTCCGACTACCGCACGCCGGAAACCGCCACGGGCGCCTACACGCTGACCAGCGTCTGGAACGGGACCGACTACCGCGCGACGGCGGAAGCCGCTTTCCTCTCCGATATGTGGCTCTACTTCAACAGCGCGCACACCCTTGACCACCTGACGATCAAAGTACAGAAGAGCACCTCGCTCTACTGCTGCAACGGCAACAAGGTCGTGATCGGCGAGGACGTGGAGTGCATCAAAGACGGCAGCTCCAACTACATCGGCATCACCGCCGGCCGTAACGACGACGCCGCGCAGGACGCCGCGCACGGCGGCGACCTGACCATCAACGGCGGCACCTGGCAGATGATCCGCGGCGGTACCCGGAACAACCAGAAGCTCAACTGCGTCAATGAAGGCAGCGTTTCCGTCACCATCAACGGCGGCGAGATCAACGCGGAAGTCTTTGCCGCGGGCGACGGCACGATCAAAGGCGACGTTACTCTGACCATCAACGGCGGTACCTTCAAAAAGTCGATCCGGATGCTCGGCACCGGGACGGTCGAAGGCAACGCCACCGTCGTCATCAACGGCGGCGACTTCATCGACACGACGGAAATCACCGGCGCCGTTGCCGGCTCCGGCAGCATCAAAGGGACCGCCGTCCTGAAGATCAACGGCGGCACCTTCGCGAAAAAGGGAATGATCGTCACCGGCGACGTCGGCGAGCACGAAAAGTTCTCGCAGGGGATTATCCTGGACGCCTCCGCCTGGGAGACGCCCAACGCCGATCTCCTCACGAAAGCGACCGGCTTTGACAAAGTCCTCTACGACGAGTCGAAAGTAACGGTCGAGACCGAAGCGCCCGAAACGCAGGCGCCGGAGACCCAGACCCCCGAGACTCAGGCGACGGAGACCAAAGCACCGGAGACCCAGGCCCCCGAGACCAAAGCGCCGGAGACCCAGGCGCCCGCCGAGACCGCCGCGGAAACGACCCCCGCGAACAGCGGCTCCGGCTCCTCCTCCGTTCCCGTCTACGCCGTGATCCTCCTGATCGTTTCTCTCTGCTGCTGCGTTGCCTGCGCGATCCTCTTCTTCCGCTGCCGCTCCGCAAAAGAAGACTGACACAGCAAACGGGATCGCGGGCGCTTTTTGCGCCCCCGGTCCCTTTTTTTCCGCTACAATAACCGGGAGCGGGCGGCGCCCGCTTTCCTTGTGAGGCCGTTATGAACCGATTTTGCCTGAAGCTGTTTTCCCTTTTTCTGATCTCCCTCTTCCCTTTTCTTTTCTTCCTCGCCTGTAACGGGACCGCCCCGGGCACGGACGGGACCTCCTCTCCGGCGGAAAGCGAAACGGCGTCCCCCGCCGGATTGGACGGGGGGCGGATCCGGCTCGTTGCGGACGGCGCCTCCGCCTTTACCCTGATCCGGGCGGATAACGCTTCCGCCGCCGTCAAGGCGGCGGTTACCTCTCTGCGGGAGTACGTCCGGGACGCGACCGGGGTGCGGCTGGCCGCCTCGACCGACCGCGAGATCCCGGAGCCGGGCGCGGCGGAGATCGTCGTCGGTTTTACCGGCCGGAAGGAGAAGGGCTCGGTCCGTCTGCGGGAAACGGAGTTTTCCGTTTTTGTGGAAGAAACGGACGGCCGCGCGGCTATCTACCTGCTCGGCGGCAGCGACGCGGAGGTCTTGAACGCGGTCGACTGGCTGGTCGGCCGCTGTATCGAAAAGGACGGGGACGGGCTTTTTGTCCGGCGCGATCTGTCCGTCAGCAAGTTCTCCGCCTACAACGACTACGAAAAACAGGGGACCGCGGTCGTGGAAAAGCTGCGTACCGCCGCGATCTCAACTCTCGTAACCGGCAACTCCGCCTCCCCGCTCCGGGCGGTCACAAACGTCCGGACGATCGGGATGCTGACGGGCGAGTATTCCGTCAACCGCACCCATTCCCTCTACAACGTGTGCGGGCTTGACCTCGGCTTTCCCGTTCTGCACAAGGACACGCTCTGGTTCTTCTTCGGCGATACCTTCTCCGGCGGGGAGCGCAAGGACGGCTGGCGCACCAACAGCGCCGCCTACACGACCGACCTCGACTACACGAACGGCATCGTCTTCGACGGGATGTACGCCTCCTCCGGCGATTTTGCGACCGAGCTGATCCCCGGGATGAAAAAGCCGAAAACCGAGTATTCGAAGATTCCGACGGGCGCGATCTCCCTCGGCGATAACCTCTACTTCTACTTTATGTCGGTACGCGAATGGAGCACCGACAACGGCTGGGACTGCAACTACGGCGGGCTCGCCAAATCGGCGGACGACGGTAAAACCTGGCAGATCGTCGACGGGATCCGCTGGGAGGGCGACACGAAGTTCTGCCAGATCTCGCCCGCCTACAACCCCGCGGACGGCAAGGTCTATCTTACCGGGATCACCGGCGGGCGGCTCGGCTTTGCCCGGATGATGCGGGTGGACGCCGACAAGATCGAAACGCTCTCCGCCTACGAATACCTCACCGGCTACACCCCGGACGGCAGCGCCGTCTGGACGGCGGGCGAGGAAGGCATCCGCAGCGAGTTCCCGCTGATCGACGCCCGCGTTTCGGAGAATACGATCTTCTATAACGAATACCTCGGCGAGTGGATCGTCTCCTTCAAAAAGGACAACGTCTTCCACCTCTACACCGCCAAAAAGCCGGAAGGGCCCTACGCCCTGACCGCCGATCTCACCTTCCCCTCGGTCGGGGCGGGCGTGTACGGCGGCTTCAGCTGCCCCGCCCTCTCGCGGGACGGCGGCCGGAAGATCGCCTTTGTGATGTCGACCTGGGATCCTTGCTACAATACCTTTTTGCTTGAGATCACCTTAAACAAATGAGAAAAGACCGGTCCCCGCCGCGCGGCGGGGACCGGTCCTCTTTTGCGCCGCGAAAGCGGCGTTTTTATTTTTCGTTTTCCCTCAGCTGCCCGAGCGAGCCGCCGGGGTGGCGCAGGACGTACTCCTGCGGGGTCAGCCCCCGCTTTTCCTGCAGCAGGATCGAGAGCCCCTGCAGCACGATCGTTTCCACAAGGAAGGAGGCGCGCGGCGCGCGGTTGAGGGGGCCGCCCTCCTCCCGGACGGGCGCGGCGAGGGTCGCGTCCGCAAAACGGCCGAGCCAGGAGTCCGGGTTGCCCGTTACGGCGATCACCTTGCAGCCGTTGCGGCGGATCGCCGCGGCGGTCGCCTTCAGCTCCGCCGTCTCCCCGCTGTTGGAGATGCAGATTACAACGTCCCCGGGGGCAAGCTGCCCGCAGGAGCCGTGGACCGCCTCCGTACCGTGCAGAAAATAGGCGGGCGTTCCGGTGGAGGAAAAGAGGGAGGCGGCGTAGGCGGCGATATGCGCCGGCTTGCCGATCCCCGTAACGTGCAGGCGGCCGCCCGCCGCCTCCGCCTCCCGGATCAGCCGGGCGGCGGGGAGAAGGTCTTCCCTTTTCATCTCCGCGAGGAAGCCGTCCAGTTCCCGGCGGAGTATTTCGGTAAATCCGGTGAGCGCGTCCATCTCAAAGTTCCTCCGTATAGCGGGACACGGGGTGTCCGTTTTGTTTCAGAAAGTCCGTTACCTCGGAAAGCGCGGGAAGACTGGGCTGCGCGCCCATCCGGGAGACGGTGATCGCCGCGGTGTGGTTGGCGAAGGTGAGCGCCTCCTCCGGCTCCGCGCCGAGGCAGACGGCGACCGAGAACGCGCCGACAAAGCTGTCCCCGGCGGCGGTGGGGTCGAGGGTTGGCGCGTAGTCCACGCACGGCCCGTGCAGAAAGCGCGTTCCGTCGCAGAAAACGGCGCCGCGGCTGCCGAGGGTGATAATCACGTTCTTCACCCCCCGCCGGAGCAGGATTTCCGCCGCCTCGCGGGCGGAGGAAAGATCGCTTACGCGCACGCCGGTCAGGTCGTACGCCTCGTGCTCGTTCGGCGAGATATAGTCAAGCCCGGCAAGCAGCTCCTCCGGGATCGGCGCGGAGGGCGCGGAATTGAGCATCACGGGAACGCCGTGCCGGCGGGCGATCCGCGCGGCGGCGAGATCCGTCTCCGTCGGGATCTCCAGCTGCAGGATCAGCATCCCGCAGCCGGGGATCTTCTCTTCGAGCAGGGCGAGGTCGCGCTCCTCCCAGTCCATATTGGCGCCGGGGATCACAAGGATCCGGTTGGCGGTCCCCGCCTCCGTTACCTCGAGCTGAATGTTGCCGATCGCGGTGGGGCGGCTCTCCGAGAGGCGCACGCCCTCGGTATCCACGCCGGACTCTTGGAGCGACGAGAGGATCTGCCGGCCGAAGTCGTCGCGCCCGATCTTGCCGACCATCGCGACCTCGGCGCCGAGGCGGGCGGCCTGGACCGCCTGGTTGGCGCCCTTCCCGCCCGGAGCGGTGCGGAAATCGGTGCCGATCACCGTTTCCCCGCTTTGCGGAAAGCGCGGCGCGGAGCAGATCAGATCCATCACCAGACTCCCCGCAACGAGGATCCGGGGCCTTTGTTTTGCCATAGTCTTTCCCTCTTTTCGGTCGTAGTTTGTTTGAGTCCAGTATACCACCGCCGGGCGGGGAAAGCAAGCCCCCGGCGGCGAGTCCGTCAATTTTTGACAAAAGGCAGGCGTCCCGCCGTACCGGTTTTTCACCCTCTCGCGGCAATGCCGATCAGCCTCTCCAGTTCGTCTGCCAGATAGAGCGGAACGTTCAGGATCTTCCCGTCATAGGAAAGATTCTTCATGGAAAGCCGCACGCAAAGCTTGGTCTTGTCTTCATATTTTTCGGCGTAGTTTTTGATGCTCACCGCTCTTACGCTCTTTCCGGCCTTCACCTCGACCGGGAAAATATCGTTTTCAAGCTGAATGACAAAATCGACTTCATAAGGCGTTTCCGACCAGTAATGGATCCCTGTGTCCGGGATCCTCAACAAGCTTTCCAGAACGTAGTTTTCGGTCAACGCGCCTTTGAACTCCTCAAAAAGCCGGGTTTCTTCGCTGAAGGCGGAACTCGCCAGACGGGCGTGCCGGCGAAGAAGACCGACGTCCCCCATATAAACTTTGAACGCATCCGGATCCTCGTACGCCGACAACGGGATCCCCGGCTTCGTGATCCGCGTTACCTTCTTCAGCAGATCCGCGTTGATCAGCCAGTTCAGGGCGTTTTCATATTCTCTCGCCCGGGCACCTTTTTTGACCGCGCTGTAAAGAAACTTTTTGTTCTCTTTCGCCAATTGGGAGGGGAGCGAGTGCCAGATCAAACGGATCTTCGGCACGTCATACGGATCGGCGTGCTTGGCAAAATCGTGTTCGTAGGCTTCGAGGATCTCGCTTTGGATCCGATCCACTTCGCGCACATCTCTGTCTTCCGTCCAGACTTTCACGGCCTCCGGCATTCCGCCCACGATGAAATACATTTTCAGCTTTTCGGTCAGCGGACCGGAAAACAGCTCCGGGATCGCTTCAACGGAATTTATACTTTTGAGGTATTCCGCGAGATTCCGGTCGCCGTTCGCCTCCAAAAACTCCTCAAATGTCATAGGGCCCATCCGAAGAAAATCCACCTTCCCGACGGGAAAGCCTTTGGCCAGCATCAGACCGAGCAAAGAGCCTGCGCTTGCAACATAGTATTCCGGCGCGTCTTCGCAAAAATACTTCAACGTATTCAGTGCGTCTCCGCACGCCTGTATTTCATCCAGAATAATCAGGGTATCCGGGGTGATCGGACGTCCGACAGCCAGCGAGAGATTCTGTATGATCCGCTTTACGTCCTTTGTCGTCTGAAAAAACGAATGAAACTCCGGCTGCTTATCAAAGTTGATCCGGACAAAACCGTCCGGGAACGTCTTTCCGAATTCTTCCAGGATCCATGTTTTCCCGACCTGCCTTGCTCCGAGCAGAACGAGCGGTTTTCTTCTTTTCGATTCCTTCCACCGGTACAGATCTTCCATGACGTAGCGTTTCATTTACATCACCGTCCTTTGCTTTTGTATTATAGCTGAGCAGAACCGGTTTGTCAAGCCTCGATCACGCTTTTTTTACGAATTGTGTGAGTAAAATCACATAATTCGATGTTTTTTTGTGATTTTCTCCTTGCGGAGAAGAAAGGCAGCGAGGAAACCACCGGGCGCGGCCGGGCTTGCGGTTTCTCTTACTTGCGGATTCTTGGCGTCTTTTTGCCGTTTTTTGCCCGGAGAGGTAGAAAAAAATTGCTTTTTCCGCCGGGTTGTGATATGTTAAATTAAAAAGTTCCGCCGGGACGAAACCCGCCCGGCCGGTAAAAAAGGGAAAAAATCATGAGATCAAGACACCCGCTTTTCCTTATTCTGCTCTCCTTTGCCGCTGTGATCGGCTGCTGCGGCTGCGCCGCCGAGCCGGCCCTTCCGCCGGAAGGGACCGACGCGCTCACGGACACGTCGCCGACCGGGACTGTCCCCGCCGAAACGGCGCCCGGAACCGCCCCCGCGGACACAAAAACAGCGGAGACCGCCTCCTCCGAAACGACTCCGTCAACCACCTCCGCCGAGACGACGCCCGGGACGACCCCCGCTGAGACGACTCCGTCAACCTCCCGTGCCGAAACGACGCCGGCGACGGCCCCCGTTGAAACGACCCCTATCCCCGAGATCAAAGAGCCCCTGCCGTCGTTTGACGAAACGAAGATCGTCTTCTCCTTCGGCGCGATCTCCGACGTGCATATCAACGTCAAGGCGACCAAGAACAAGGGGATGTTCACCAACGCGCTGAACCAGCTGCTGGCCGAAGCCGCCAAAAAAGACCCCAACGGACTGCGAGGTCTTACGGTCGCGGGCGATATGGTCTCCAACCTCTCGAAAGGTGACAAATCGGCAAACTCCGAGATCACGCGCTTTGCGACGATCCTCTCCGAGTACAAAAACAAATCGCTCGGGACGAACGTACTGGTCGCCGTCGGCAACCACGACACCCGCTCCACCCTGACCTTCCAGCCCTCGCTGAAGGAAACGTACCTCGGCGCGGACTACTACGCGATGGACGTTGACTCCAATCTGGAAAAAGGATACCGCCACAGCGTTCTCTTCGGGTATCATTTCCTCGTTGTGGAGCCGGCAAGCTACGGCTACGGCACGCCCTTTGCCGCGGACGTTTTGACATGGATCGACAATACCCTTGCCGACATCACCGCAAAGGATCCCTCCTCCTACGTCTTTGTGGTAACGCATCCGACGATCGCGGACACGACCTATGGCAGCGAGGTGGATTTCGAGCCGGGACACAGCCGCTGGCGCACCGAAAACCTCGGCGCGGTCCTTGAAAAGTACCCGCAGGTCATCGTCTTCACCGGGCACACCCACACGCCGGTCTTCGACGAGCGCTCCATCATGCAGACCGCCTTTACCGCGGTCAACTGCGGCTCCACCGCGGACACCGCTTTTGAGCTTGATAAGTACGACAACATGGTCAACGACAAGACGCAGCTGGCCGTCCCCAACGGGGAGGTTTCGACCGGGCTGCTCGTCCAGATCGACGAGGGCGGAAACGTCCGGATCACCCGTATGCTCTTCTCCGAAAAGAAGGAGATCAAAACGGCGTGGGAGCTCCCCGCCCCGCAGGCGGACGGCTCGCACCTCACCCTCTACCGCAGAGCCGAACGGGAAGCGGCGAACACCGCTCCCTCCCTCTCCGGCCCGCTGACTCTGACGGCCGGCGAAGGACACACCCTGACCCTCTCCCTCCCGGCGGGCACGGACGACGACTTCGTCCACCACTACGAGATTCAGATCGTGGATACCGCCACGGGCAAGACGGCAAAGACCGTCCTCGCCCTCAGCGATTTCTACGCCCGCGCGACCGCGGCGGATATGCTGAAGACCTTTACCTACTCGATCCCGATGGAGAAGGCCGGTTCCTACCGCGTCCTTGTCAAAGCGGTCGACTCCTGGGACGCTGTGAGCGGCACGGTCAGCGGCGAGATCACCCTGCCCTGAGAAACGATAAAAAACTCCCGTCCGGCGGACGCTTACAGGTCCGCCGGACGGGTTTTTTTATTCGTCAGGCGAGAGGGGGCTCTCTGTCGCTTTTTTCGCATCCTCGCGGCCCTTGCCGGCTCCCGCGCGGGAACGCCCGGCGTAAGCCGCCGCGCCGATCGCCGCGCCCAGCGTGTTCATCAGCACGTCCGAAAGCTGCGCGACCCCGGTCCCGAAGGCGTATTGCCACGTCTCCACCGCAACCGAGAGGAAAAACGCCGCCAAAACGCAGATCCCGCGCCGCCGGGCGGTCTCCTCCCCGCCGATCGCGTGCGGCAGGAAAAGTCCCAGAGGATAGTAGAGGAAAAGGTTCCTGTATAACTCCGGAATAAAATCCCACGGCTCGCTGTCCGCAAACAGAATGAACCGGCGCGCCCCGTCGCTCTCTCTGCCGAACACGGAAAACCGGAGGATCCCCGCGACAGCCAGGACGGACAAAACGATATGGACGCCCCTCCACGCGGCGCGGCCGCGGAACTTTGCCGCGAGCAAGCGCCAGAGAACGAAACTGCCGCCGGCAAGCAAAATCAGCGTCATATATTCCGGAAACAGGATCTTCAGGGCGAGCAAAATCCGTTTCATCATCCGCCGCGCTCCTTTCCGTCATCCTTCTCCGTTTGTTTGGCGAAATCCTTTGACCGGCCGGATCCGCTCCTCCGACGCGGCGGGCGTTTTTCCATTAGATGCTTTGAAGTCACAAAGCGTCCGTCTGCCGTTTGTCTGTCCCGCTCTCTTTTAAAATGAGATACGTCCGTTTGATCCCGTCTTTTACAGAAAAACTCGGCCTAAAACCGATCTTTTTTATTTTTGTATTATCGAGCAACGCGTTCTTGACGGCAGACGCGCCCGGATCGTTTTCGATATCGTAAATCACGCTTTTCCCGGCCAGAGAAGAAACGTACTCGGCATACTGTCCCAAAGTCAGGTCTTCATTATCTGCGCACAAATTATACGCTTCGCCGATTTCGCCGTCAAAAAGAGCTTTCAACAGACCTGCCGCAGCATCGGCGATATAGATAAAAGAATACTTTTGCGTTCCCTTGCTTTTTAACACGATATTTTGATTGTCCACAGCGTTTCTGATAAACTGTGCCATGGCTTTTGTGTCCTGCTTTGTTTTATCCGCGCCGAACACACGGGCCAGTCTGAGAACGCAAAACGGAACTCCGTGTTGCTGCAAAAAAGACTGTCCGAGCGCTTCCGAGACCCGTTTTGCCTCATTATAACCGGCTCTGGCGGTATTCGGGTTCAGATATCCGCAAAAGAGTTCGTCCACGGGCTTTTCATCGCACTCCCCGTATATCTCACAAGAAGAAGCTAACAGAACCTTTTTTACGGACTTTCTTGTTGCCAGCTCGAGCAGGTTGTAAGTCCCCAAAACGTTGCTCATAATGGTACCGACAGGATCCTCCCGGTACTGCCGGGGATGGGTGTTCGACGCTAAATGGAGAATGTAGTCAACTGGATCCGGCAAGTCTATGGGGAGGCAAACGTCGTGTTTGATGCAGCGAACGGAATCGTCGCTGTGCCCTCCGTGTCTTGACAAAGCGATGATTTTTATGTTCTGGTTATAGACTCTGTTTCTGTATCTGACGACGTCGCTCAAAAAAGAACCGATAAAACCCGTTCCCCCGCTGATCAACAGGGTTTTGCCCGTCAATAAAGACCAGTCGTAAGGAAGCTCCGCAACCGTTTGAACATCTTCAATTTCTAAGTTTGTCATCGTCCTTACCTTTTATCATGGCTCTGAATATTTCCAAATCCCCCGGCGTGGTTAATTTGATATTTCTGTCAGAACCCTTCGCAAAGTACAACCGTACTCCCAGATCCACCATCATGGTATTCGTGTAGGATGAGCCAGTCACCCCTACGCCTTTTTCAAAAGCTTCTTTGTATTTTTCATACAGCAGCTTGTACCGGTACGCCTGCGGGGTTGCCACTCTTCTCAGCGTTTCTCGCGGAATATACCGGACTGTCGAAACTTCGTTGTCCACCAAAAAAATCTGTTCGTTATACGGCATCGATGTGACGCCGTTTCCGTATTTCTCGCATTTTTCGATCACGTCGTCCAAAACACCGTAATCAACCAAAGGCCGGATCCCGTCGTGAATGATGACGGTGTCGGTATCAAGAACTTTATCTTTTAAATAAAAAACGCCTTTTTTTATGGACTCCTGTACGCTGCTTCCGCCTTTTGTTATCCATTTCAATTTGCTGATTCCGTACTTTTTTTTATAACCCCAAACAACATCTTCCCAGCCTTCGATGCAAACGATCTCGATAGCATCGATTAAGGCGCTACTTTGGAACGATTCGCAGGTGTACGCCAGAACGTGTTTGCCATCCACCTCAATAAACTGTTTAGGAATCTTTGCTCCCATACGATTGCCGACTCCGCCGGCAATGATAATAGCGATATTCACAAACTGCTCCTCACTAGATCATTTCGAATGATAAAAATGCAATGATAAATCAAAGCATCTTATTATAACACTGATCCGCCAAACTTGTTATTCTTTCTCCAACCGCATTGGAAATCTTTTTTATTCTCAGCAGTTTAAACAACCACGATCTCAATAGGTCCACACAAAAACATGCCAGAAAAACCAGAGCAGCAACGCCCAAAACTTTTATGATCATCAGTCCGGCAGGGTCTCCGGCAAAACCGATAAAGCGGTCTGATATCACGTTGCTTCTGAACGCAGGGTTTTCGTGGATCAAATAAATACCGAAAGTCGCGGCGGAAACGGTTTCCGCAATTTTAACGCGCCGGGAACCGGCGTTTATTTTTATACGCGAAAAGAGCACGACCCAGCATATTGCCGATAATAAAACAAAGGGCGAATTATACCCGATCAAAATCCCCGCATACCTTTCTTCCCCGAAACGCTCGGTCGTAAGATATGAAAGAATGATCTTGGAGGACGCAATCATAAAAACACTTACTATCAGGAGCAGAATTGCGATTTTATTTGTGATTTTTTCAGAGACGCCATAAAGTTTAAGATATCCTCCCCAACAGTACAGCATCACAAACCACAAAAAGCTATATCCCCCATTGGTAAAATACAGGTCGGCCCCCAGCGCCAAAACTCGCGTGATCGAAAGCAAAAACGTGCCAATCACGAGAACTCTCAGCGCTGTTTTTTTATCGGCCAATAGAGTATTCAAAAAAGGAATGACCAAAAACAGAGCAAAATACTGAGTAAAGAACCAATACTTATTAAATAAAACCGGAAAAAAATCTTTGATCAACGATTTTATTCCGATCTCATAACCCGCAATTGAAAATGCAATCGGAACCAAAACGGAATAGAACAAAACAGTCATCCATAAATAAACTATGTTTTTTAACTTTCTTGTTCTACCGGCATACAAGTATCCGCTTATGATCACATAAATATCTACCGCACAGATTACAACTGCCTCTAAGCTCCAACCAAAAACATAATTTGCAGAAAAATCTTCAACATTATGTAACACACCTCCGTGCCCCATAATATGTATAACTGCAACCATATACATAGCAATAATCTTTAACAAGTCCAACCCGTAATTGCGTGGGTCTTTCGGGCCAACGATTTCGCGCATACGTTTTACCTCTTTTCTGCAATAAACCTATTTTCCCTCTTTTACTATTCTCCTGATCGCGCCATACAGTTTTTCGCCAAATATCCTTTTCAAAACTCTTGCTCTTCGAGTTCTTCTTCTTAATCGTTTGTTTTGTCTGACAATATTCTCACGGTTATCCAGCCACGTCATGGTATAATGATGGATGGAAAAGGTTTTTTCCGTAACGCAAATCTCGCCGTCAAAATACCCGTGCATCGGATCAAAATACTCTCCCGGATAGATTGCGATACCGTCGCAGATCTCCTGCATGGTATCGTTCCTCACTACTCCGTGTTTTTCAAATACAGGCCAGTTTATCCACGTGTTCGGTGTCGGTTTCACGTTTTTGTCGGTTGGGAAAGATAGGTCTTGATATGTTTCCATCAGTTCTTTCAGCAAGCCGACTCCCTTTTCCGCGCCGAACCCTAACCCCGTCGCAACCATCTTATAGTCGTTGCTCTCAAAACCGAAAAACGCCTTGTGTCCTAACAGCGGCGAAAGAGATTTTTTTAACTCAACGTCCGTATCCAAATAGATACCGCCCTGATGGTAAATCACCCATAAACGCGCATAATCGCTCACGTATGCCCATTTTTTTGCTTGGTACGCCTGCTGCACGTATGAGGGCATAAGTCCAATATCAATATTGGTATCGTTCCACTCTACGATTTGATAGTCAGGGCAGTATTTTTTCCAGCTTTTCAAACATTTTTTTATTTTGGGAGGAAAGGGATTTCCTCCGAACCAGCAATAATGGATCGTTTTTGGTATCATTTGCCGCTATTCCCTTTGCAAAACTCTTTGATTCGATGGAACCACAAATAGATACTCCAGATACCGGGGTAAACCTCTTGCATCAAATCTCTGTTAAAATGGAACGGAAGTCCCGCATTTTTCGGAAATCGGAACACAAGCTTCCGGCCTTTTCGAATAATCAGTTTTCTTGTAGACGGATCTTCCGCATAACGGACTCTGTCGCAAGCCCAGAACAAATACGCGTTGGACATAATATCATACAAATAGCTGTTGCCGGTTTCTTTGCAAATCTCCAGTATGTGCTCGTACCCTTCCCACTTATCGATCATGGAGTTTCTGTTGATAGTATATACCGTGCTGTTCTGCCTCTGAAAATAATAATACAGTTCTGCGTCGCATTTTGCGATGCTCGTTTCATTCAAAATGATTTCCGGAATCAGATAAAAGTCTTCAAAAACCATTCCTTCGGGAAACCTGACCTTTTGAAAAATACTCTTATGATATAGTTTTCCACAAGAATAAGCTTCTATTTCAAAATGCCCGGTTTTATACAACGCCTCCGTTGGCGTGATAACACGAAAACTACATTCCGTCTGCTCGTCCGAAACAAAAACCTCTGTTTTCATCATTTCGCACATAGCGATTTTTGTGTTTTGGCTCAAGACAAGCTTTAATAGCGTTTCCAAGTAAGAATAGTGAACCCAGTCGTCACTGTCGATAAACGTGATCCATTCGCTGCCGTCGTCGGATAATGCCAGATCCAGCCCCGCGTTTCTGGCCGAAGACAACCCGCCGTTTTTCTTGTGGATAACGGTAACGCGGATGTCCTTTTTTGCGTATTCGTCACATATTTCCCCGCAACGGTCCGGAGAACCGTCATCGATCAAAATCAACTCAAAATCCCGATAGCTTTGAGCCAGAATACTGTCAACGCAGCGGCTTAAATACTCCTCCACTTGATAAACGGGAACAATAACACTGATTTTTGACATACCCTTTATCCCATTCGAACCTGATCAGCAGCTGTTTCGCTGTTTTTTACAAATCGTTCTGAAAGCCTTATACACCCGATAAAAACTGACGCGAAGGATATGTTTCCATTCGTCCTTGATTTCCGGAACGCGTTTTTTATATTTCGCCCACATCAAGAGCGCCCGGAATGTAATCGCCGTTCTTTTCAGCCTGAATCGTTTTAACGCAGACGCCGCCCGAAACCGGTCTTCATACGAACAGAAATAGAGCTTTAGCGCTTTTTTTAACATAAGTTCATACCTAACGCCTGCAAAAAAAGCGACTTGCTGCTCCATTGCCCATAAAAAATCAAAATACTTTTCGGAAACTTTGCTTTTGGTCGTTCCTTCCGGGTTGATCTGATAGAAATAGAGCTTCAGCGGGACGGTTGCTATTTTGGGGGAAGAATAGAGCCATCTGATGATGACCGCGTTATCTTCGTAGTATTTCCCGGGCGTAAAGAGATCGCTTTGGACAATTGATTTTTTGATCAATTTCCCCCAAACCGTCCAATAATACTTGCCGCTGTCAAAGAATTCGCAAAACGTTTCTTCCGAGTTGTCTTTACCCTGCGCCGTATATTTATGATCGCCGAAAAAAACCTCTTCACAAAAATCGGACTCCAAAAAATCGCAAGCGCTCAAATCCGCGCGACAGGCCACGGCGGCGTCATACAGAAAAGCAAGCAGGTTCGGATTGATCGCATCGTCGCTGTCTAAAAATGAAATCCACTCGCCGCGCGCGATTTTGATCGCGTTGTTTCTGGCCTGCGCCTGTCCCGCGTTCTCCTGGCAAACCACTTTGATCCTTTTGTCAAGGTTTTTATACCGCTCGCATATCTCGCCTGACCGGTCGGTTGATCCGTCGTTGATCAAAATCAATTCAAAATCTTGAAACGTCTGATTCAAAACGCTGTCTATACATCTGTTCAAATACTTTTCGGCATTGTAGACCGGCACGATAACGGAAATCAGCGGCGCGAACTCTTCCATGATCAAATAACACCTGATTTCTTCAATAACGCGATATCACGATCAAGTCCGTCTTCTATCTCAAAAAAGTGATGCGGGTTGATGCGAGCCGGAATTGTCCAAATATCCCCGTACATGAATTGCAATCTGCCGAGATAGTCGGGAAAAACGTCGTACTTCTCCCCTTCAAACTCTAACGCGTCTTTCAAAAACGGGCAGCAGTCTTCTATCCCATAAATACCGTGCCGGAAAGCAAATCCGTTGTAAATGCTTTCGCAGACATAATCTCCGTGTCCATAAAAAGGCAGTTCTTTGATGATTTCATCATATAGTCTGTTTGCGGCTTCATCTATACAAGGGATCAAAGTCGGTATCCCGTTCGGCTTGAACGCCGCAAACGAAGGTTCAAGCTCTTTTATGACAGCCGCCTCGTAACGATGAGCCGCTTCCTGCGTTAACCGCCAACGCTCTTCACGGTTTGACGGGTCGCAATCAATCCTGTCCAGGCAGAAGATATCGATAAAGATCGTATCGGTTTGTTTGTACTTGATCTTTATGATATGATCGCCTGATCTGCGGTAATATAAACCGATTGACAGAAAATCATCTTCTTTTAACAGATCAAACAGCTTCATGGCGTCTTCACGGAACATCAAAACGTCGATATCGTCGTCCCAAGGGATAAAGCCGTGATGTCTTACCGCTCCCAGCAGCGTACCGGCGTCAAGCGCGAAAGACAGGTGATTATCATCGCATACTTTTTTCAGCCGTTTTAAAAGAAAACTCTCCGCAAGCTGAACCTCGCGCAACCTGCCCGTCGCTTTCGGCAAATTCAAAAAAACGCGTTTTTTCGTATCACTATCCCGCTCCGCCTCGTTATGCTGAGACAACCAGAAAAGATACTCGTTTTTGTCATTCAGATCTCTTATCTGTTCTTTTAACGAATCGATGCTTTCCGCCATCCGTTTTGCTTCTGCATGGAACACGTCAAGCATCCGATAACCGGGAATCAGTTTTTTTATAAAGCTCTTAAAACGCATCTCCGACCTCTTCTATCTCTATCTCTTTAAATACCACATCTCCCCAGTTTTTTCTGTTCCACCTTACTTTCTCTTTGCTCTCCAAAATAAACGAAAGGCCGTGTACGCAATCCACGTCTTTCGTTACGCCGAAGTCGTTGTATTGAAAAAACGTATAATTCATCGTATATTTTCCGGCAACCAGCGCCGGCAGTTTCAGTTTCAATTTGCACGAGCCCTCCTCGTCGATATGTCCTTGATAAAAATCATATAGAAACGCCGTCCCGATCGGAGTTCTGTCCAAATGAAGGATTTCAACGCGTAAGCTTAAACGATCCACCTCTTGCTCATTTTTCCATTTTAAATAAATGATTAATGGCTCGTCTTTTTTAAATACGTTATTCGTTTTACCGACAAATCCGGCAAATTGCGTCATAACGACCGTATGGTGCAGCCACGGCAAACGAGGAACGGACGAATAATCAATTTGCGCGTTGTCGTTAACGGTAAAATTGAAATAGACTTCTATTCCTTTCTCCACCCCTCCGTCAAAAACGACCTTCCCGTGATCCAGGACCACCACTCTGTCGCATAGCTGCCGAATGGTGTTCATATTATGACTGACATACAATATCGTCCTTCCCTGCTGTTTTGAAACGTCGTTCATCTTCGTCAGGCACTTTTGCTGAAATGCCATATCGCCGACGGCAAGGACTTCGTCCATGATCATGATCTCGCTGTCAAGATGCGCTGCCACGGAGAACGCGAGTTTCACGTACATGCCGGAGGAATACCTTTTTACCGGCGTGTCGATAAACCGGCGGCACTCGGAAAAGTCGATGATATCCTCGATCTTGTCGTCGATCTCTTTCTTTGTCATGCCGAGGATCGCGCCGTTCATATAAATATTTTCTCTCCCGGTCAATTCAGGATGAAAGCCGGTGCCGACCTCCAGCATCGAGGCTATGCGCCCGTTAAGGCCGATGCTTCCCGCCGTCGGCGCCGTCACGCGGGAGAGAAGCTTCAGGAGCGTGGATTTTCCGGCGCCGTTATGTCCGATGATACCGACGCGCTCGCCCTTTTTCACCTCAAAGGTGATCCCCTCCAGCGCCATAAAGGTCTCGCCCTTTTTTCCTTCCTTTGCGCCGATGCGTTTGGTTGGATCTTCCCTGCCGCGCATACGCGCGCTTAGGCGCTGGAGTTCGTCTCGCAGCGTTGTTCCGCCGATCTCTCCCAAACGGTACTGCTTGGAAACGTTATCGATTTTGATCATGATCTCGTCCATATGTTCCACCCTCAGATCGTATCCATAAAGGTCCGTTCGATGCGGCTGAACAATATCAGGCCGACAAAAAACACAAGCAGACTGATTGCCCAGCTGAGAAGATAGTAAGGCAGATTAAAATACCCGAAACCGAAAAGCGCGTAACGGAACGTCGTGATGACCGGCGTTACGGGGTTGAGCATATAGAGGCCGACCCACTTCTCCGGGATAAGCTGCATCCCGTAGGCAATCGGCGAACCGTACTGCCAGAGCTGAAGCCCGAAACCGACCAGCATGGCGAGGTCACGGTATTTTGTCGTAATGGAAGAAATGATGATACCGAAGCCCGTGGACAGCACGATCAATTGGAGGATACAAAGGGGAAGCAAAAACAACGCGGGAGAAACCTGAATGCTTGTCCCTCCGCGGACGAGATAAAACAGCCAGAAGCAGAGGAACATAACCAGCTGGATAGAAAAGGAAATCAGGTTGGAAAGCGCCGTTGAGATCGGGGCAACCAGCCTTGGATAATACACCTTGCCCATCGTGGCTCGATTGGCCAGAAAAGTATTCGATGTGGTTTGCAGAGTCGTGGAGAAATAGGACCAACAGATATTGCCCGCCATGTAAAACAGAAAGCCGGGGATTACGTAATCGCCGGCCACGTCTGCGGTGGTCAGCTTTGCCAGATTGCCGAAAACGATCGTGAACACCACCGTGGTCAGAAGCGGCTGGATGATCGCCCACGCCGGGCCGAGAACGGTTTGCTTATATAAAGCGGTGAAGTCGCGCTTGACAAACAAAAAGATCAAATCGCGGTACCGGAAGGTTTCTTTTAAGTGGAGATCAAAAAGCCGATGCTTTGAATCGATATATGTCATAAAGTTTTTGGCGTTGTTCATTCCATGATTTCTCCTTATTCGTGAAAGGATTATGATACGGATCAAGCGAGACGCGCCGCCGAGCCGGTACAGATTCTCAAACAGCGCCGCCGTTCCGCGCGCGAAGGACAAGCCGTTTTCCGCTCTTTGTCCAATCTTGATCATTTTGTGATAATGGAGTACCAACTTTTCCGGGCAATTCGCATTGCAAAAAGTCCAAGTATTTATTTGAATTGTTGAATAATCTATGCTGACACTTTTTATGTCGTCGCCCTAACTATTCGATGGGTTTTTCTTTCTGCTCATTAGTTTAAGAATCAATTCGTCCAATTCCAATAAGTTTTTACTATAATCTATAGGATTCTTGCTCTGATAATCAGAAATCTTATTCTTTAATTCTTTGTTCTTTATTAATTCATATAATCTATCCGCCAAATCAGTTTCATCAAAAGAAACAATAAACCCTGAATTACCATTATTAATAACATTTGCGGCAGATGCAAAACCAGTGGTTACAATCGGAATGTTAAATAGCATTGCTTCTTCTAAAACAAGCGGACTCCCTTCGTATATAGACGTATGAACAAAAAGATCTGAAGCAGCGTAATAAGGATAAGGATTAAGTATTTGGCCCAACAAGTTTACAAAGCTTTGCAATCCCCATTGGTTTATAATCTTTTTCAGGTGTTTTTCTTCCGGTCCGAATCCAATTATATTCCATACAAAATCAACACCCCTGTCTTTTAATATCTTTGCTGCTTTCAGAGCTAATTCATAGTTTTTTCCTTTCGTCAGTCTTCCTACTGAAAGTATGCTTACGCCGCCATTGACATTAAAACTGATTTTTTCCGCGGCTTTCCGCTTTATTTCGTCAACCGGAATAATATTACGTATCTCGAACACTTTACCTTCTATTTCCGGATAAATACTTTCCATTTGTTTTATGTGGCTTTTATCCACAACAGCGACCGCGTCGGCTGATACATAATACTTTTTGCAATACTCCAAATCAAGTCCTGAAGCGTTCAAATCGCTGTCCATCCATAGAATTTTACGCATTGCAGAAACCTTGTCTGATGCAAAAAAAGTTGCAACTCCTAAGCCGTAACCTATTGCTAAATCAAACCGCTTATTAAACGACTCAATAAACGGTGATTCCAGATCCCATAAATCTCCCGAAGTGCTTTTTTTCTTTATTCTTGTAATGAAAGCAACTTTCAGTTTTGCTTTTATTTCTTCTCGCGTATAATCTTTAAGATCCTTTAATACAGATCGAAACGGGGTTATCATGCGCAAATACGGATCATAGCCGTATATTATTTTAATTTTATCGGAAGAAAACCTCTTTGGCGGCGCAGGATTTAAACTTAGCACGGTAATATCGTATTTTTCAGTATTTATATTGTTAAGTAAATCTATAAGCGCTTTTTCGGATCCACCGATGCCATAACCAAGCGCGGCCGTTACAAACAGAACAGAAAGCAATGTGACCCCCTAAATAAAACTACAATTGATTCAGAACTTCAGTTTTATCATAATACCTTTCTAAAACCGCGTATTCATCTCCTATAAAGCTTCTTAATTCGGGAACGTGGATCGACCCTTCAACCTCATCATAGGAAAAACACAGTTTGTTTTTTAAAGGTAAACTCATAAATATCTCAACGTCATTTCTTGAACATCCCTCGTGTTGAGAAAACTTAAACAAAATATGCTTTTTATTTATCCTTTTTACACGTCGATACCACTTTTCTGCGGCTTCTTCTTCATTATGATAATGCATAAAATAAATCTCAACATCTCCAAGCTTGGCAACCGGATACGGTTTTTGATTTTTCAGCAACTCATAATAACACGCGTCTTTCCATTCTATAAACTCAAGTTTCAGAGATAAATAATAATCCAAATCAGAACACAATTTCACATAATCATGACCAAAAATATAAAGGCCAATTGTGGGAGTTCTGTATTTTAACCCATATTCCTGATAAATAAAACCGCCCCAACAATTATTTGAAATGATTGTAAAGTTTTTATTCTTTAACTTAATTCTCTTATGAAAAGTCAAAACCTTAGATTTCGACTTATGATAAAACTCTTTCAATTCATTCGTCAATAGCAACAACTTTGGACTAATATTACATGATTTTGCAACAGAATCAATCTGTTTGGGCGGCAGTTTATTTATTAAGCTTGTCACAATACTTTTAAAAGTGTTTCTTAACAAAGTATAGTTATATATCCTACTCGCTTTATTTCGAACCATAGCTTCGTCAAACACATTGTTCAAACTTTGTATAAACTCTGCGCTCAAATCAAATTTTTTTAAAACAAAGTCGCATATTATATCGATTTGCCCATTATTTAAACCAAATCTTTCCCATTGGCGTTTTATTATTTTACAAGTCTGCAAAACATTGCTCTCGGAAATCTTTTTTGATACCTGATCAGGATGTGCTCTATACTTTACTAATACCTCAGGCACTGTTGCCATCTTGTAATCTTTGGAAACTCTTTCCCACAAGTCAAAGTCTTCCATTTTGGAAAAAAACGGATTATAGTGTAATCCGTTTTTGCCAAAACGCTTTGCCCGCAGCATTGTCGTAGGATGAGCAAGGCAACACCCAAATAACAAATCAACTCTTAATCTTTCGTGTGTTTTTGAAAAATGTCTTGTACCATTCAATCCCCCGAAAAACTCTATCCCTGTGCCAAGCACAACAACATCTTTGTGCTTATTCATAAACTTGATTTGCTTTTCAAATCGTTTCGGCAAAGAAATATCATCGGAATCCATACGCACAATGTACTCACCCGTCGCCAAATCCAAACCGCGGTTCAAGGTATTTGCGATCCCGAGATTTCGTTCGTTTTTATAGTATTTAATACGTTCGTCAGTATATGATTTTATGATTTCTGCCGTAGAATCTGTAGAGCAATCGTCGATTATTATAAACTCAAAATCAGTAAATGTCTGCTTTAAAATGCTGTCAATTGCTTCTCCGATATACTTTTCCGCGTTGTACGCAGGCATGATCACGCTGATTTTAGGCATTGGCCGCTCCTTTCTGTCTATATTGCTTTCCTATCTCCCGTGCTTCAGATTGGCAAGTTTTGCGTATGCCGCCAAAAGAGCGTATCGTCTGTTGAGGATCCATTTGCTCTTTCTGTCCGCGCCGTATTCGGTTATCGCGGCGCGGAGGGATTCGTCGTCGCAAAGCTTTTTCAGCGCGTCGAGCCGTTCTCTGCGGCCAAGGGGAGAGGTCCTGTAATAATAATTGCAGATCGCCATCTCCGCTCCCGTGATCAGCTGGCCGAGATAAGCTCTCTGCAGATCCGCTCGATCGTCCCACACGTCCCGGATCGCGTTCCCGATCTCTTCCGCGGCGGCCTGATACGCCTCAAAATAATCCGCGTGAAACCGGTGGACGGCGCTCTCCGCATTCATATACCGGTAATAGTACGGCTTTTTGACGTACGCGATCCGATCGGCTTTTCCAAACGCGTACAGATTGAAGATACGGTCCTCCGAAAACTTCACGCCCAGCGGAAAACGGAGCCCTGCGGGATCCGCTTCCCCGCCGCCGTATATGCGCCTGCTGTAAATACAACGCCAAACGGCCCCCGCCATCTCCAAAAGCAGGGACGGTGTGAAATCCGGTTTTTGCAAAACCGAATCCGACGGGAGCCGCGAGATCGTATCTGTCCCGGTCCGGCCGTCCGGATAAACCGTTTCGGCGTCGCACATGACGACGTCCGCGCCGGTATCGTCCGCTTTGCGCAACAAACGCTCAAACATATCCGGAGCGATCCAATCGTCCGCGTCCACAAAGCCGAGATACGCTCCGCCGGAAGCGGCGATCCCCGCGTTCCTGGCCGCGCTGACGCCGGCGTTGACTTGATGGATCACGCGGACTCTCCGGTCCTGCGCCGCATATTCGTCGCAGATCTGTCCGCTCTGATCCTTGGATCCGTCGTCGATCGCGATGAGTTCAAACTCCCGCACGCTCTGGGCAAGAACGGACTCGACCGTCTTTCGGACCGTCTTTTCGGCGTTATAGACGGGAAGGATAATCGATAAGACCGGTTTCGGCATTTTCTTCATTCCTTATGCATTGGATCCTTCCGAATAACATTCCGAGAATGACGTACGGGATCAGATCGGGCGCGGTGGATACGATCCCGAGTTCAACGGATTGCTGGAGGTAGATGACCATAAAGCAGCATACGCATCCCTGGACCAGATAGTCGTCAAAGAAGGTCCTTGCTTTCCCGAGCAGGGTATGAAAGGACTGGATCCAGAAATAATAGCCCAGCACACCGTACGTTGCCAGAACGTGAACCGCGCTGTTGTGCCAGTTCGCTCTGTTCAGGTTTCCGCAGCCGAGCCAGGGATCCTTGAAAAACGTCCGGAATCCGTAGATCCATAATCGATCCCGCCCGTTCAAAAACGCTTTTCCAAATTGAACGATACTCCACGTGTCCAACTTCTGAAGAAACTGTGTGGACGAAATCAGAACGATCAAAACGGCGACAGCCAAAGGGATCAGCAAAACGACATAGATGAAACCGGTTCCCCGATAAAGGATCTTTCTGTCGAAAAGACCGATAGCAAAGGCAAGCGCGATCCCCAGAAACAGGATGCAGGATCTGGACAGTGTAAAGTATATAAAATACGAAAAAGCGATCGCCGTGAGGACAATGAGCGCCTTCATCTTTCTGCGCTGAACGTTAAACAGCGGGATGAGAAAGACGAGATAGCTGAAGAAACCTATCATCGCGATGGAATTTTCGTTCCAGCCGCTGAGCACCGTCGTCTGGTTGTAAATATACAGCACGGCAAATCCGGCCAGTCCGAAGAAAAAGCCGATATGCGCAAAGTCGGATTCGTCGAGCGGTATCCTGGAAATCAAAAAAACGACCAGAAACGCATAAAGATACTCAAGCGGCTGCGTTCCTTTTCCGTTCAGAAACCCGCTGGCCAGAAAAACGACGGCTAACCCGCCAAACACAAAAAGGTCGGTTTTTCTCACCGTTATGCCGTGGTTTGCTTTTGATTCCATCAAGATCACGGCCGCGGTGATCAAAAGCAGAACGAGACGGGCACGGTCGGTGATACGGTAGGTAGAGTCAATTCCCGTCGCTTTCACCAGACTCAACAGCCAGAACGCGCCGACGATGGCAGTATTCACCCATTTCCGCATAGAACAATCTCCATCAAAAACCTCTGAAGAAACGATAATAAAACCGGAATAACACGCCGAGAGGTTTCGCTAATGATACCGATACCGGATGCGTTCCTTGGTAGGCGCTTTTCCGGGCGCCCGCGAAGAAACGGAAAGCGTGATACTTTCCCGCCGTGATCCACCGCTTCAGGCCGGTTTCCTGCAAGTCGATTTTTTGCATAAAATAAAGGCAAAAACCGGCGGGGTTTTCCTTCATGCTTTTTTGGATATTCCCCGTCAGTCCGTCCGCCTGATATTCGCAGACCGTCAGGACCTCCGGGAGAAATCCCGCCATTTTGTCTTTTGCCATTCTGTCGTAAACGACGGACTCCGTCACAAACTTCTCGCCTTCAAACGTCGGGAAGGGGAAACGCGCCGCATAGGCGGTTTGAAAAACGAGAGTAAACTCACCCGTACAGCGATAGCGGTGTTCCAGATCGTAGAGGGAGCCGCTCCGTACGCCGGAAGGAAACGCGCCGCTCAGCAGCGCCCCCTTTTCATCCGACTTGTACGCGACGACGATCCGCGCGCCGCAGTTTTCCAGATAGGCGCGCAGCGTTTTCAGGGCGTTCTCGGCAAGCCGGTCGTCCGAATCCACACAGAAAAACCATTCTCCGGCGGCGAGCTCCAGCGCCCGGTTGTACGCGCGGTGCTTCCCGCCGTTTTCCTGCCGGTAATACCGCACCGGAAAAAGGGCTTCCTTTGACAGGCGGGTTATCAGCTGCTTTGTATGATCCGCCGATCCGTCGTCGATCACCAACCATTCAAAATCCGGATCCGACTGTTTCATTAAACTTGCAAACAGCCGTTCCAGCTTGTCGGCTCTGTTATACGTCGGCGTAAAAACGGTGATCATAGCCCCGTCCCTTTCATCCGTTCTTTTTTAAGAAGCGAAAACAATCCACTCCGAACAAACGGTGAAACACCCGCGTGACGCCCCGGATCAGGACCTGTCTTTTCGGCAGCCAGGACATCGAATACCAGTGGATGGAATGCGTCTGTTCCGTGATCCGCATCTTCCCCGTGTTGTTGTCCATCGGGTTGAAATACTCTTTTGGATACACGCTGATTTCCGAAACGCGCTGGATCCCCGGGCCGTTTTGCAATCCGTATTCTTTTAAGATCCTTGTCGTCTTTGTTACCACGGTCTCCGTATTGAGCGAGCCGTCCGCGTTCGTAAAACGCTGCGTCGCGTAATAATCCAGGATGTCCCGATAGATGCCAAGCCCGGGAGGAGCGGCTATACCAAGCCCAGGATTTACGTCCTCTCCGTCCGTTTCGCAGCCCATAAAGGCGCCCTTTTCCCATATATCGTCAAAGGACCGGATCACCTCAACGTCGGTATCGAAATAAATGCCGCCATGCTGATAAAGAACATCAAAGCGGGCGTAATCGCTGACAAAAGCATATTTTTTTGCCTCATAAGCTTCGGCGACGTACGGGATCTTTTTTACGTCGTAGTTAGATTCGTTCCATTCCCGGATCTCAAAGCCCGGAAAAAACTTCTTCCAACTGTCGATACACTTGCGCGCCGACTTCGGCAGCGGGTTCCCGCCGAACCAGCAGTAGTGAATGATTTTCGGTATCATCATCCAGCCCTCTTTTTCCGGTGAAGGAACAGATAAACGGGTTTGGGCAGCAGGGCCACCAAAAGCGGCCTCACGGCAAACAAGTACGAGGAAAGCGGCAGTTTCAGGCGCTTGTAGCCCGTGAATCTGACGTAAGCTTCGTTAAACGCGTACCTGAGCTTCCTTCTGTGATAGGCGTTCTGATCGTCGCGCATTTTGTAAAGCGGATCCGGGAGGTTGAAACCCTTGAAACCCTTTTCGTACATCCGGAACCACAGATCGTAATCTTCGGCGCGCCGGGTCCTCGGGTCGGCGGAATACCCGCCGACGGCCTCGTACGCCTCTCTGCGGACCATGCAGGGCGCGTGGGAAAAGGGCGTTCCGGCAATAAAATCCGTCTTTTTGACTTCTCCGGCGCTTTTCCCTCTGCCCCAGTCTCCGTTTTCATCAAAATGGATCATCGGACAGCTGACAACGGCGTATTCCGGGTGGCTGTCCAAAAAAGAAACTTCCTTCTCGAAGCGGTCCGGCAGACTGATATCGTCCCCGTCCATTCTGGCAACGTATTCGCTGTCCGCAAGCTGCAGACAGCGGTTGAGGGCAGCGTTGAGACCCAGGTTGCTTTCGTTTTTGATCAAAACGATCTTGTCCGGGTATTCCTGCCGGTACCGCTCCGCAACGGCGCAGGTCCCGTCGGATGATCCGTCGTCGCACATGATCAGGACCCAGTCGGTATAGGTCTGGGCAAGCAGGGAGTCAATGGCTTCCGGCAGCGTCTTTTCGCATTGATAGATCCCTGTGATAACCGATACTCTGGCCATAGAGAGAATACACCTTTTCTGTTACCGATGAGCGCCGTTTTCCTTCAAAAGTCTTTCGCGGTCCTGCAAGATATATTGGAACAACTTCCGCCGCTCATAGTTTTCTTTGATAAACGTATAACCTTTTCCGACGTATTGCTTTGCTTCGGAAAGCATCCGCTTCATGGCGCCGTACAGCGCGTACGTATCGGCCTTTTTAACGAGCAGCCCCGTTTCGCCCGGCAGCACCGCGTCCGCCAGCCCGGGAATGTCCGTTACGATGGCGGGGATCCCCATCGCCTCCGCTTCAATGATCGACATCGCAAACCCTTCCCTGTAACTGGGAAGAACGAAGCAGTCCATCGCGGACAACCATTCTTCTACCGCGTTTGAATAACCGGTATAGAGAACGCCGGGATCGCTGTTTGACCAATCGTAAAGCTCCCGGTTGATCGTTTTGTCTACTTCGTGCCTCCCTACCAGGATCAGATACGCGTTTTGGTATTCCGCGCGGATCCTCCGATAGGCCTCCAGAAGTTCGTTTATCCCCTTGTCGCGCGTGATCCGCCCGACAAACCCGAACACAAACGCCCCGGGCGGAATGGAATACGCCTCCCGGATCCGTTTGTAATAATCTTCTTTTTTGGAAATATCAAACTGGTTCAGATCGACGCCGCAGGAGCTGCCGTTCCAGATCACAGACCCTTTTTCGGCGGGGTAGAGCCCCTCTTTGTGAGCAAACTCCAGATTGCTCCGGCTGTCAGGCTCGATCCATGTGGAAAGTTTGCAAACAAGTTTTTCTTCCCGTTTGAAAAGCGCGCGCTTGAAGCCCTTCATGCCTACGTAAACAATTCCCCACTGGCAGTAAAGTCTCACGGGGATTCCGGCAAGCCGCGCGGCCAAAGCGGTATACAGGGAAGCGTTCGGCGTGCTGTACTGGACCAGATCAAATCTGTTTTTTTTCAATATTTTTTTGATCTTGAAAAACGCACCGACGCCCGACAGGCTGATCCCGCGTTTCATTTCAACGGGATAATAGTGTACCCCATCCGGGATCATAAGATCCCCGTCTTTGCTATGGCTGCAAATGATACTGACGTCCCAGTCCTGAGAGTGATTCTTGATACAGTGTATCAGAGGAAGAATAAAGCTCTCGACCGTTCCGAACGTCGTCGTGACAAAACATATCTTTTTCATGACCGCGATTTGATAGTCCCGATCTATCCGTGGATCTTCTTTACCAGAACTTCATTATACTTCATCATATACACCCCGTCGTCGTATGCGCCTATATTCTTCTTGTTCGGGATGCCATTTACGTTATTCTCGATCAGTTTCATATGATCGCAGCCGCACTCATAAGCGTGCGGATAGCCGCCGCCGAAACGGGGATTCACTTCTCCGATGCGGTATTCTCCGTTGACTTCAAAGATATCAATATCAACTTGCCCCAGCCAACCGCTTTCTTCGCAAAAACGCGTGATCAGCTCAAACAGCTTTTCATCTTTGAAGCTGATCGCCTTATCGGTTTCTCCGGCGCGCATCAGCAGTTTCTTTTTGGTGAAAATAGAAACGACTTTTCCCGTGATCATATCGACATATACGTCCGCGCCGATTTCCTGCCCGTTCATATATTCCTGGATCATCAAACCGTCTGTGTGCGCCCAAAGCAAATCGAGCGTTTCCTTATCTTCCACCTTGGCAACAGAAACGGACGCGCTACCGCGAATGGGTTTGACAAACACGGGAAAGGAGATCAATCCGGCCGCGAGATCGTTATAGAAGTCGTTTATGTCATCATAACTCTTTGCGCAGGGATACCCGCGCTCACTGAGCCAGCGGAACATCTTCATTTTATCAAGGGCCCGCTCGCAAAGCTCGCAGGACGAGCCGATCACCGTCACGCCGCGTTCGGCAAACCTGTCCCTGTTTGCGGCAAGCAACGAGAGCTCGGAATCGATCAGCGTCAGCGCGGCGGTGATCTTCTCTTTCTTGCAAATATCAAAAATCACGTCCAGATAACCGTCGGCAGTTACGGGAGGAACTTTGTAGAACTTGTCCGCCTCGTACCCCGCGGGGGCGCGCTCCGACATATCGGTTGCAACGACCACGCCGTTTTCACCTACCGTTTTTTTGAAGTATTGAATGATTTTATTTCGTGTTCCAACGCTCAAAAGAAGAATGTTCATTTTGCAATTGACCCCATCTGAGACTTTCTGATTTCAGCAAAGTTTCCTTCCGTAACGCTCGTATCTTCCGCGATATCACTTTTTGACAAGACTTTCTTTGCGGTCAAAAAAAGGATTTTCATATCCAGGGGGAAAGAGATTTTGCGGACATAGTCGATATCCAAAGCAAACCGTTTGGTCCATTCGACCATGTTCCTTCCGTTCACTTGCGCCCATCCGGTGAGCCCGGGACGAACGGTGTGGCGTTCTCTTTCCGCTGCTGTGTAATAGGGTAAATACTCGGTCAAAAGCGGCCGCGGTCCGACCAGGCTCAAATGGCCGGCAAGCACTCCGAAAAGCTCGGGCAGCTCGTCAAGACTTGTTTTTCTTAAAAACAGCCCGTATCCGTTCAACCTTTTGCCGTCCGGGAGGAGCTTTCCTGACGAATCTTTTTGATTTGACATCGTACGGTACTTGACCAGCTTGAAGATCTTCTCGCGTCCCGTCCCGGGATCGATCTTTCCGGGTCGTTCCTGTACGAAGAACGGATTGCCGCGCATCGCGATCGCGCCGGCAACCGTTAAAACGAGCAGAAGCGGTGACAGGATAAGGATCGCCGCGAGCGATACCGTGATATCAAGGATCCGTTTTACGTAGCGGTTATAGATCCCGTCTTTTCCTTTTTTCATCATCATACCTTCCGCATCCAAGTCACGAAAAACGCGGCGCGTCTTGTTCTCTTTTTCCCCGCGGGAGCCGCTCAGGCGGCGCCGCCCGCCGGCTTGTAAAAGAGATCGATCACAAGCTGCCGGATCGATTCTTCATCCGGATAAAACTCAAGAAACTCCTCGCCGGCCTGGGTCCGGCCTTCCGGCTCCCGGATCCCGAGAAACTCGTACCGGTCGAACTTTTCCGCAAACTTCTGCAGCCGGTGTTCGGACGAATCGTAGACGACGTAACCGCCCAGCGTATCGACCAGCTCGAGCGCAAAGGCCGAATCTTCTTTGATCCGGGACACGGCTTTGGCATACCAGGCGTTGATATACTGCCGCTGCCGCTCCATCCGCCGGAGGTTGGTGCTGTCTTCCAGTCCGTAGCGCGTACGGACGTACCGGAGCGCCTGCTCGCCGGTCAGCGTGACCGTTTTTCCCTTGACGAGCGCGTCGTCGATCCCGGTGAAATCATCCAGGACCGTAACCTCCACGCCGCCGACCAGGTCGCACCCGGCGACGACGAAATCCATCGTGACCGAGAGATAGTGATCCACCTTGACCCCGGTGAAGAGATACTCGACCGAATCCTTCGCGTTCCGGCAGCGGATCTTATGGTTTTCGGTGTTCGCGTAGTTGTAAGCGAGGGCGATCTGTTCCATATACGTCCCCACGACGGAGGTGCCGCCGAGGGAAAGGCGCTTGACCTTTGTTATCGTATCGCGGTTGATATGGACCGCCGCGCATTGTTCGGCCTCGTTATCAAAGACGAAAAGCATCAGAAAGTCCGTCTGCACGCCGTCCGTCTGCGAGGAGGAAAGATCCCCGCCGTCCTGCTTGTCCAGACCGAGGACGAGGAAGGTTTCGATGGAATCCTTATAGCGGTATTTCTCACCTTGATAAACGACGATCCCGTCTTCCGCGCCGGACTCCGGGAATCTGCCCCGTTCCTTTTCCCACACCTCTAAAAACAACAGGGCGGCGGCTATGAGAAACACGACGGCCACCGCGATCCCGATGTATTTCAGGGAAGGATTTGGGGTGTCTGTCTTTCTCATAACCGAACCGCCTTTCCGTTCAATTCCCGATCAGACTCCCTTTTTCTTGCTTTTTTTCTTCGAAAAAACAAGAACGATCACCAGAGCCGCTGCGGAAACGGCCATCAAAGCCGCATAGAGAGGGATCCTGCTGTCGTCGCCGGTGGGAGGGGTGTCCCCGCCCGCCGCGTTGACCACGACGGCAAGCGGATAAAAGCCGTCCACCGCGAGCCGGAAACGCAGCTCGCCGTTCTCTTCCGTCACGACGGCGTTTTCAACCACTTCCCAGGTATCCCCCTTCAGCTGGATCAGCGCGACGAAATTCGCCGGCGCGTCGATTTTCAGAGCGATTTCAGAGCTTCCGTGCTGCGTGTGATCCGGGCAATTGGTATACCGAAGATCAAAGAGATCGCTGACCGCCAGATCGGCTGTCGCAACGTTCTTCTGTTCGGCGATCGGGGCAAGCCCGGCGTTCAGATCGGTCAGGTTCGTCGCGGTTACGATCTGATCGTACGCGGTTTCCATCTTCAGGCGTTGATCGGCCGGCAGGAGGTTGCGCTGCGAATAGGGATCAAGAACCACTACCGCCGTGCATCCCGCCGTTTCGTTTTTCACCTCGGTCAGCTCCGGCGCGGGCGTGCCGGAAGGGCTGGAAACGAACTTGCCCGGAGCGGCAAAGACGCTGAAGCTCATACTTGCCGCCAGAATCAGCGCAAAACAAATCGCCAGTGCTTTTTTCATATCTGGATTCTTCCTTTCCGTGAATAATCTCATTCTTTATAACCGGGTCCCCCGAGAAGGGAATACCCGTATTCGTTCATTTGTGATACGAAACCGTCGCCGAACTTTTTGCGGATGATCTCGCAGGCCTTGCCCATCCGCGGCGGTCTTGAGGTCATATTGTGGCAATCGGAACCGATCAGCTGGATCTTTCCCTCTCTTAACAGCGACGTCGCTTTCCGCCGGGAGGCAAACGAGGCAAAAAAGCTTGCGTTTACCTGTGTGAGGATACCGGCCTCCCGGATCCTGTCCCGCGCGGCCGCCTTCTGGAACGAGAAGTACCTCTCCACGTGGGCGAGAACGAGGCGGATGCTGCCGTCGCCGGCCAGCTCGATCACCTCTCTCACCGTGTACTCCGACCAGGCCGACATCGGCATTTCGAGAAGCAAAACCTTGCTGCCTTCCGCGCGCAGGGCCTTCAGATCCGGCAGACGGCTGATCCCCGGATAGTACTTTACCTCGGCCCCGAGCCGTATCTCGGGCGATCCCTCCGGCAACGCGGTTTTCAGGGCTTCCATCGCCCGTTCCCTTCTCTCCAAAAAGGACGCCGCCGGTTCGTTGTTGGCAAGGAAGTGCGGCGTTGCGATCACGGTGCGCACCCCCTGCGAGGCCTGTGCCCGGAGCAGGGAAAGACTTTCCGCCACGCTGCGGCTTCCGTCGTCCATGCCCGGCAGCACGTGGCTGTGCCAGTCGATCACTTTTCCGCGCCTTTCGGACCGCTTTGATAATTTTGATAGTACTTATAGTATTTGTAGTACTTGTATTTTCTGTATTTTCCGTACCCGCCGTTTTCCGGTTTCGCTTCGTTGAGAACGCAGCCGAGGACGTTCACGTTGGAAAGCTCCAGCTGCCTGAAGCAGCGCTCCAGCTCCTTCTTTTCCGTGTATTCCTCGCGGACCACCACGATCATACCGGAAACCAGCCCGGAAACGGCGATCACGTCCGACACGATATTGACCGGCGGAAGGTCGATGATGATGCAGTCGAACATCTCTCTGAGCTTGGCGAGGATGCTCTTCATCCGGTTCGAGCCGAGAAGCTCGGACGGGTTCGGCGGGACCTCTCCCGCGGGAAGAATAAACCAGTTGCTGAGCAGGTGGGACTTGAACTCCGTGGTCTGCGCGCCTTTGCCCCGCAAAAGATCCGTGAGCCCGGGAGAACTTTCGATCTCCAGCTTTTTGGCGACGGACGGGATCCGGAGGTCCGCATCGATCAGGAGCACTTTGCTTCCCTTTTCCGCGAACACGTAGGAGAGGTTGACCGCGGTGGTGCTTTTTCCCTCGCCGCGGATCGAGCTGGTCACGCCGATCACCGGGCACTTCTCGTCCTCGGGAAGCGTGAAATCCAGGTTCGCCCGGATCAGCTTATACTGCTCGATCGCGGTAAAGCTCAGATTTTTGTGAAGCGTCTTTTTATTTTCGCTGCCGCCGGACGCAAACTGCTGCTGTTTGCTCTTTTTTCCAAACAAACCCATCTTCTCTTTTTCCTTTCTCAATTGCCGCTCTTACGGTGCTTCTGGTAGTAGTAACCGTAAGACTTGCTGCCGGTATTCAAAAGATCGGGGATCTTTCCGAGAATCGGGTAATCGTACTTGTTGAGGAGATACTCTTCGTCGTGGATCGTGCCGTCCATCAGCGCCAGCACGGCCAGCACGGCCGCGGAGGCGAAAACGCCGAGAAAGAGCCATTTGACCGTATAACTCGTTACGTTCGGCGCGATCTTGGCCAGATCCGGTATCGCGGAATCCACGACCTCCATCGACGCGCCGTCGATGATCTCGGAAATCCGCGTCGGGAGGACTTCCGCTATGGTGTTTGCGATCTTGCACGCTTCGTACGGATCTCCGGAAACGACCGTAACGCGCATGATTTCCGTTTCGTTGGAAGACTCGTAGGTGATCATGCCGGAAAGCCGTTTCCAGGAATAATCCAGCTCCGCTTTTTCGACCACGCGCTCCAGCGTGCTCCGGCTCTTCAGGATCTCCCCGTAGGTTTTGAGCAGCTTTTGCGCCGCGTTCAACTCGGACGACGTGATGCTGAAGCTCGTTCCGCCCACGGAGATCGACTTGCTGTTGACGTACAGCTTAATGTACGACGAGTAGGTCGGCGTGATGGAAAAAGCCGCGATGAGAAAACCGATCGTCGCCGTCAGCAAACCGCTCAGAACGATCAGCCAGGCGCGTTTCCACAACGCCCTGAGGATCTGCAATACGTCGATCGTATAGGTGTCTCCGCTGTTCTTTTGCTGTTTCTGCATTTTGTCCTTCCGTCCTCCAAGAATGATAAACGCGCGCCTTTGCGCGGCCCCCGCGGAAAGAACGAAGATCCGTTTCCGCGAAGCGATAGGAATACGGAAAAATTATAACACGACTTCTTCCTTTTTGCAATACTTTCCCGTGAAAAAACGGGGTTCGCAGAGAACCTTTCTTCTTCTGAAAAAATAGAAAAAAACGGCCCGAAAAGTAGACAAACGGCGAAAAAGATGCTATACTTGGGTTGCCGGGGATCCGGGAAAACCCGGGCGGGAAGTTTTTTCCATAACCGGCCCCGTCCTTTGGCGGTTTTATGGTTTTGTATTTTTTTGATCGAGGTGAAAAGCGATGCTGGAAAAGCTGAAACAGTTAAACAAGGAAATCGAGCTGTACGACGTAACCGATCAGGCGTTTTCGCCGTTTGGCAGAGTGATCGCGGGGCTTGACGTTTCCGGGATCATAAAGGCCGCCGGAGAGATCCGCTATCCCGAGAGCGGCTCCGCCTACCTGCCCTCCGTTGCGGCGTTTGAAGCGCTGCCGATCGCCGCGGAGATCCGGGACGGGTTCTTCGGCACGCTCCCCGCGCAGATCGGGTACTGCTGGGGGCACAACCGCCTCCTGAACGCCACGGAGTGGCATTTTTCAAGCGAGGTGAACGTGGCCGTCACGCCGGTCGTTCTCATCCTCGGCCACGTCTGGGACGTGGAGAACAACGTGATCGACGCCTCCCGCTTCAAGGCCTTTTATCTCCCCGCCGGCACCGCCGCGGAGGTGTACGCCACCTCCCTGCACTACACCCCCTGCGAAGTAAACAAAGAGGGCTTCGGCTGTGTGGTCGCCCTGCCGCTCGGAACGAATACCCCGCTTGAAAAAAAGGCGGACAATCCTCTGCTGTTCCGCAAGAACAAATGGCTGATCTCCCACGTTGAAAACAGGTCTTTGATCGAAAGCGGCGCCGTGGCGGGTATTACGGGCGCAAACCTCGAGATCAAATACTGATCTTCCCGGCAGCCCCGCCCGCGGCGTTCTTTCCCTTTTGCGTAAAAAGAAGCGGATCCTGAAATCCGCTTCTTTTTTTCTCGCGGCGGAAAACGCCGCTTTGCTTTTTTTCTTAAAACTCTACGATAAAATAAGCTTTTTTATTCGTCAATATGGACGTTTCATATTCCACTTCCACACTGTCCGCATCTACCGGCGCCTCAAAATAAACGTAACCGGAGGTTTTTCTGCCGGGGGAAATGCTGTCAAAGGAAAGGGCGTCGTCGCCTATATACTGCATTTTGCACTTGGCGCCATCGGCATAGCACTCAAAATCGACAGCCCCGATATACTGATCTGATTTCGTGTCGTTTGCAATGCTGAAGTGAAGGCGAATAAACTCTTTCCCGTCAGCGGGCTGGATAAACATATTGTCGGAAGTCCATTTTTCGGCGCTGTCAAACGTAATCTTGAGGCCGTTCACGTCCAATGTTTCCCCTGCCCGAACCTCTTGCCGCTGGTTTTGGGAAGTTTTTTCGGTCGCGGCGGCTTTCTCGGACGCGGCGGGTTCCTGCGCTTTCGAGCCTTTGGGCTCCGCTGTGCCCTCACTTTCCCCGCTGCCGAGCGCGAAAACGGCGAACGCGAGAATCAGCGCAAAGGATAAAATCGTTGCCAGTGGTTTTTTCATGTGTGTCTCCTTTTGATTAAAAAATATATGCGCAGAGCGGCAATAGAGCCGCCCCCGTAAGCAACGCAGTCAAGAAAATCCCCCGTCCCGGGAACAGAGCCGATATATTGCAAAAGCTCCCAAAAGCACCCGAAAACAAAGGCCGCCGACGAAAGCAAAGCCGCTTTTCCGGCAGACGGCAAGTGCAGGCGAAACAGCGAAAAGCACAAAGCGTAACACCACAAAAAATCCGGGAGATAAAAGCGAACGACGGTTTCCCCCGGAAAGGAAAGGCGGGAAAGCGGTCCGCTGACAGGAAGCCAGGATAAAAACAGCGTGCGCGGACGAAAAAGAAAATAGAGCAAAGCGCCTGCCGCGAGAGAGAAACCGGCGTTTACCGTACATCGTTTTTTCAAACTCATAATCAAATTATACTCAATGTTTGAGTAATTGTCAATACTCAATTTATGAGTATGTTATGATTGTTATGAGGTGGTGTGATATGAACTATCGCGAACGGATGCGAGCGTTGAGAGAAGACCATGATTTAACGCAATCACAGGCGGGAAAAATCATCAATAAATCGCAGCAAGGTTATAATCATATCGAAACGGGCAGAGCGGAACTGAAAATCGACGATTTGATCAAGCTATGCGATTTTTATCACGTCTCCGCTGATTATTTTATCGGCCGAAAAGAAAAATAACAGCACTCAGATCCGTTTGGGAAATGAGTGCTGTTTTGTTTCGCCCGACAAGGGGAAAATGCGTATTTTGAGGGCGCTGATATGGAGTATGCGTATTGGGACCTTAAACGCTCGAAATCACAAAAAGGCATTCCCCGCAACAAACCGGAACGTATCACGCCTTATTGAACTTCTCCTTCGGCTGTTTGCAGCGGGGGCACTTCCAGTCGCCGGGCAGATCTTCAAACGCGACGCCGTCGTGCTCGGCGGGATCGTAAACATAGCCGCAGACCGTGCAGACGTATTTGCCGCCGGCTTTCGTTTCGGAAAAATCGATCTCGGCAAGCACCGTCGGGACGGGATGATCAAGATCCGTTACACGTTTTGCCTCCAGGTTTTCGTACCCCTGCGGCGTATGAGTTCCGCAGTAGACGGTCGGATTGCCGCGGACGAATTCCCGGACACGATCGAGCGTTTCGCGGGCGGCGGCGAGGTCTTCGTAAACCACCGACAGCTTATTCTCATACAGCGCCTCGTCAACGTAGGTGATATCGCCGTGGAGCATATAGAATAGTCCGTCGTTTTCGACGATCACGATGCTGTTGCCGTTGGTATGACCCTTGGCTTTGATCAGATAAACGCCGTCCGCGATCTTCTGACTTTCCGGGAAATTGTGATACGCTCCGTCGGTGAAACTGACGGGGACGATATGATCAAGCCCCTGCAGCTCTGCTGCGGAGGTTTCGTCGGCGTTCACGCAGATCTTCGCGTTCGGGAAGGAGCGCAGTTCGCCGGAGTGGTCGGCGTGCTTGTGCGTAAGTAAGATCTTCGTCACCTGCTCCGGCTTGTAGCCGAGCGCGGCGAACGCTTCCATATAACTGCAGATATCCTTCCCGGTAAAGGCAAGACTCTTTTCATCCGGCGATTCCTCCGGCGTGCCTGCGGGAAAACCGGTATCGACAAGGATCACTTCATCTCCGGTATCGATCAAATAGTTTTGCAGACTGCCGCGATAGCGCACCTTCGGATCAAACTTCTCCATTCCTTCTTCCCCTCCGAAGGCAAAGGGCTGAGTATAAAACCCGTCTTTTCTGAATGGGACTGCTTTGATGACCATAGTATATTCCTCCCTTAACAGAAAAAAACTCCGTCTTTTCGGTTTATTCTTTTGCTTTGAAAGAGTAAGAAGCGATATATTCCGCGTTTTCCGCCGGCCCAATCCCCGGGTCTTCGATCTCGAACGCCGTATCGAATCCGCATTCCGCCGCCGCAAGATCAAAGTGGCACATCGCGATCCCCATATCGATCTTCTGGATGTCCCAGCCGTTCTGAATATAGCCGCCGCTGTGCTTTTCGTAGAAATGTGCTTTGCGGCCGCTGATCACAACGCGCCACGGCTGCTTGTTTACCGCCGACGGGGCAAGACGTACCGCTTCGAGAACGTCTTTGAGAGCGCCGGCTTTTTCGGGAGAAAGCGGCGTTTTGAACGATCCGTCGAAAAACAGAGCGCCGAAATCAAAGCGGCTGTCCGCCTTGACGCCCTTTCGCATCAGACTCTCGCGAAGCGACATCTTTTTCGCCGGGTAACCGAGCGGGCTGACGCAAGGCATCACTTCGCCGTCTTCAAGCTCCACGGCTTTTTCAAACGCGGAGCGGTTCATCGTACCGGCGATCCACGTCGTGCCGATCCCGAGCGACCCGGCGTACAGAACGAGCTTCTCAAACGAATAACCGAACGCCTCCTCGAAATGAGGCAGCGTTTTCATTTTCCCTGCGATAAAAACGTCCGTACCGACGATCACCGGGCTTGACAGTCCATTCGTTTTTCCGTCGAGCAGTCTCCATTCGATCGGCTGACCGTACGGATTGCCGACGCCGTCTGCAAAAGCAAGAATACGTTCCGCGTCTTCGGCGCGAACGGAAGTCCCGTCAAACGTCCGCACGCTTTTTCTTTTCCTTATTTCATCAAGCGCGCTCATTTTTCACCCTATCAGCTCTTCGACCGCTTTGCGCACGTCCTTCATATCGACGGTCGGCTCGAAGCGGGCGACGACGTTTCCTTCGCGGTCGATGAGGAATTTCGTGAAGTTCCAGCCGACGTAGGTTTTATCCCCGAACTTCTTGTTGTTCATCTTTGCGAATTTGTTCAGCGCGGCGTTTTTCAGGCCCTTGCCAAAGCCCTCGAACGGCTTCTCGGCGGCGAGGAATGCAAAAAGCGGATCGGCGGTCTCGCCGTTGACGTCGATCTTTGCGAACTGCGGGAATTCGGTGCCGAATTTCAGCGTGCAGAACTCGTGGATCTCGTCGTCGCTGCCGGGCGCCTGCCCCGCGAACTGATTGGACGGGAAATCGAGAATCTCGAATCCCTTGTCCCGCAGATCCTTATACATCGCCTCCAGCGGATCGTAATGCGGCGTGAAGCCGCAGCCCGTCGCCGTGTTGACGATGAGCAGTACCTTTCCCTTGTATTCCGAAAGGCAGACGTCGTTTCCCTTTCTGTCTTTTACCGTGAAATCGCAGACCGTTTTCATTTTTGCTTGCCTCCGTTTATACTTTTTTCTTCATCGAGCAGTTTATATAGTATTTTGTAAAGCTCGGCCGCCTCGTCCGGCGTCAGATGAAGCTCCTTTGCCATACATTCCGGCACGCGGAGCGCTTTATCCCGTAATGTTTCGCCGGCTTTCGTCAGCGTGATCACAAGGTTGCGCTCGTCGTCTTTGTCCTTCGATTTCTCGATATATCCTTTGTCCCGCAGTTTTTTAAGGAGCGGGGTCACCGTATTTGATTTCAGGCAAAGCGCCTCGCAGAGGAGCTTTTCGTTCGCCTGTCCCTGCTCCCACAGCACCATCATCACGATATACTGCGTGTACGTCAGATCGAGCTCGTCGAGAAGCGGTTTGTATTTGCGCGTTATCATATTCGATACGGCGTAGAGCGGAAAACAGATTTGGTTTTTCAACTGGAGTGATTCATATTGATTGCTCATTCTATCTGCACCTCCCGTTTAATTATATCGCGTGCGATATAATTTGTCAAGGACATTATGATACTGTTTTATGAAATACAATATTTTTGATAAAAGATTATGGTGAAAACAGAGCGTCTGTACCGGACAGATTTCCGATCCGAGAGAGAGTTCAGAGAGGCGGTCAAGGACTACATATATTTCTATAACGAAAAACGGCCGCACTCTGTGCTCCGTTATCGTACACCAAACAGGTACGAGGAGAGTTCCATCAGAGAGCAAACCGCTTTACAAAGAATCGAATCGAACAGCAATGGGATCACTTACCGCAAGGCGTGTATGGGATCCGCTCGGAGAGCGGGATGGAATCGCTTGATGAAATCGCACAAAGCCGGCGCGTCGCCCCGGTGAAATCCCGCCTTTGGCGCGGTGAAATCTTCGGGCGTTGCCCTCAGGTGAAATCGCTTGCTTCGCTCGCGGTGAAATCAGATCCGTCCTCAAACCCGGCGGA